>JACKNC010000001.1:2055000-2417500 GCA_024235095.1 Gammaproteobacteria bacterium | reverse complement strand
TCACGCCATGTACCGGTCACATAAGAATCCGCTCTATGAAACCGTTATGCGCCGTGAACGGCAACGGCGTTCTCGATTACCGCCGTTGCCGCATGAGGACTTGCGCGGCTTGTTGCGCGCCTTCAAGCGTGGACGAGCGGTCTGGTATGCCCCTGATCAGAACCATGGCCGGCGCAACAGCGTATTCGTCCCATTTTTTGGCATTCCCACTTGCACGATTACGGCCACCTCGCGATTGGCAGCCTTAAGCGGCGCGGCGGTGGTTCCTTACTTTCCTCGCCGTTTGCCTGCCGTAGCAGGCTATGAAGTAATTATCCTGCCCGCGCTGGAAAACTTTCCCAGCGGCGACGTTGTAGCCGATACGGCGCGAATCAACACTCTGTTGGAACAACACATTCGCCAAGCCCCCGAGCAATATCTCTGGGTCCATCGCCGTTTCAAGACCCGCCCGCCGGGCGAGTCCAGCTTCTATTCCAATTAACCCCAGGTTAATTCTACTCATGCGCTATCGCGCCGATCTACCCGCCGACCCTGCCATTCGCCGCATTCTGGTCATTAAATGGAGCGCCATGGGCGATGTCATTCTGGCAACCGCCTTGTTCGAGGATATCGCGCAGGCTTTTCCTGGACGGGAGCTTCATCTTAATACGCTGCCAACCTGGCAGGGGTTGTTTGCTGAGGATATGCGATTCCAACACATTCTGGCCATCGATCTGCGCGACCCCAGCCAACAGGTTACCGCCTTCCGTGAGTGGCTAAGGCATGTCCGCAGCCAGCATTATGATTTAGTGATCGATTTACAATGCAATGATCGCTCCCGATTGTTACTCAGTCTATTATGGCTCAGTGGCTACCGGATTCCCTACCGCCTGGGTAATCGACAACAATTTCCCTATAACATCGCGCCTGCTGAATTACCTAAGCCAGCGCATACGATTGATCGTGGCCGCGCTGCTTTATGGGCGGGAAATATCCCGGCGACTACCCCAAGGCCCGTGCTGCATGTTTCCGACAGCCATTACGCCCGCGCCAGGGAATTGATGGCAGTAAACAACTTGATGCCTGATCAATTCGCGGTTTTCCTGCCGGGATGCAACGCCAACGGTTACCTCAAGCGTTGGGGCGCTGCCCGCTATGCAGCGCTGGCGAACCGTCTTCATCAAGCCGGTCTGGCACGTATTGCACTGATCGGCGGCCCGGATGAGGCCGAGGAATGCCAGCGCATTGCCCAAGCTTGCGGTCCTTGGTTGATTAATTTGTGCGGACAAACCGCGATTCTCGATATTCCGCCACTTTGTGAACCAGCGCGCTTTATCGTGGCTAACGACACTGGCGTCGCGCACCTAGCTGCGGCGACGGCGACGCTGATGCTAGTGTTGTGCGGCCCTACTGACCCTCGCCGGGTCAAGCCTTTGGGCGACAACGTTGTTACCCTGCAGGCAGACCTCCCTTGCATCAACTGCTACCGTAAAACCTGTTCACATCAGAGTTGTATGGCAATGCTAACGCCATCATTTATTTTTAAATATTTACAAAGGCTTGTCCATTAATAGTTGGCTACAAATTCCTTTTTACCGGACTGACCGACTGCTATCGTCTCGCAGCCTGATAAGCTTACATGCCGACCGCGCCTTTCACGATGGTCAGCTTCGTCCGATAGGCATTCAACACCCATTTCCTCAAAAAAATTATCGTATACTTAGCTCAAGGCCCAATTTTGACAGGTTCAAGAATCCATAGTATGAAACTCTTTGTAATTTCTGTTTCCATCTAAAAATCGCCTGAACCCTTGATTAAAAACAATCCACAAAATACGACCATGCTGCTGTTTTATCGAAAATTGATTCGACGGTTGTTCTGGCTGGCCGCCCTAATTGCGGGATCCGTGTGGGCGCTGGATCAGGCGCAGGTAACGGTCGGCCCAGCGATTTTTCAAGTGGAAGTCGCGCAAACGCCGCAGGATCGCCAGCGCGGGCTAATGTTTCGCCGGGGGCTGCCGCGCGAGCAGGGAATGTTGTTCGTTCAACCTCCGGGGCCGGCGGTCTTCTGGATGAAAAATACTTATATTTCCCTCGACTTGTTGTATTTCGATTCTGACCGGCGACTGCTGCAAATTCTGGCCGATGTTCCACCCTGCGTAACGCCCGATTGCCCCATTTACCCTAGCGAAACTGCGACGGTGCGTTATATCCTGGAAATCAACGCCGGTGAAGCGGCCCGGCGCGGCATCCAGATCGGCGACCGGTTGCAAGTGACGCCGGAATCCAGCCTCCACATCTCTCCCAGCCGTACCCTGTCACGTCATGAAATTCCGCAAACTGACCATCGAGAACTACAAATCCTTTCCAATTCTCCACCAAGATTAATTTCCCATTGGTGAATCAGTAACTTGTCGGCAGTTTCTCAAAAAGTATCGAAGACTCTAATTTTTGACAAAAAACCCCGCTGGCGCGGGGCTGGGCGTAATCACTCAACCGCGTGTCTGATCAGTCATCGCCGGACATGACGCCCAGGATTTGCAGCAGGCTGAGGAACAGGTTGAAAATCGTGATGTACAGCGTGACGGTGGCCATGATGTAGTTGGTTTCGCCACCGTGGATGATTTCGCTGGTCTGCCAGAGAATCATTCCAGACATCAACAGGATGAACATCCCGGAGACTGCCAGCGACAGTGCCGGAATGCTGAACAGCATCGCGCCCAGGCTCGCCAGAAACGCGACCAGGATGCCGACCATCAGGAACCCGCCCATAAAACTGAAATCCTTACGACTGACGACCGCATAACCTGACAGGGCCAGGAAGATGACGCCGGTGCCGCCCAAGGCGGTCATGACCACCTGCGAACCATTGGGCAAGCTCAAGTAAGCGTTCAGGATCGGACCCAGGGTGTAACCGAGGAATCCGGTCAGGGCAAAGACTGCCGCCAGTCCCCAAATGCTATTACGCAGGTGGGTAACGACAAACAACAAGCCGAAGTAGCCGCCCAGGGTGATCAGCCAGTGCAAGGGCGCAGCGTTCGTGGCCATGGCGATGCCCGCTGTCAGGCCGCTGAACAGCAGCGTCATCGACAACAGTAAATAGGTGTTGCGCAGCACCTTGTTGCCGACCGCCGCTTGTTCCTGCGTCAGGGTAATGGGGGCCTTGGTCAGTATGTCTCTCTGCGTCATGATGGGAAGAACCTCCTCAGGTTTGTAAACTGCCCTTATTGACCATACAAAAGCGCCAGCGGTTCATTCGCGATCCGCGCGCCAAGGGGATAAGACGTTTTTTATCATAAAAAACGGCTGGATCGTCAACCCGATTCGGTGCATTCAGAGCCGCCCGCCGCGTTTAAGCTCCAGGTACTGATTGACCATCGCCGCTGGCAAATGCTGGGGCGATGCGTCCAGGACGATGCTCCCCAGATGCCGAAGTTCCTGCTGTACGCGCTCCCGCAGCAACAAATAATGGCAGACTGTTGCGTACAGCTGAGCTTGGGGTAAGTCGTGAATGGGTTGCGCCAGCCATTCGTCAAGGATCGGCTCGCGCAGATTGGCGATCAACACCAGATGGCGGCGGCTTAACAGCGCGACAGCGGAACGCAGATCGTCCTGATCTTCGTCGCGCAGGTTAGTCAGCAGGACAATCAATGCTCGTTTGCGCTGTCGGGTCAGGGTCAGCTGCGCGGCTTCGGCGTAATCGGGGGGTTCCAGGGTCGGTTGCAAATCGTAGATACCGTTAATCAGTGGGGTCAGCGTTCCCGGGCCGGGGCGCGGCATCAACCAGCGTCGTTCGCCGCCAAAACTTTGTACGCCCACTGCATCGCCTTGGCGCAGAGCCACATAGGCCAAAAGAATCAGTGCATTAAGCGCATGATCGAAATGGCTGAGAGCGTCGTCTTGAGCGCGCATCCGTCGCCCGCAGTCGAGCAGGAACAGTACGGTTTGGTTGCGTTCGTCCTGATAGTCCCGGGCGATGGGTTTACGGGTGCGTGCAGTTGCTTTCCAATCAATCTGCCGCAAACTGTCGCCGATGCGGTATTCACGCAATTGCAGAAAGGTTTGACCTTCGCCACGCCGCCGCCGGCGGCGAATGCCCAGCAGCGCTTCCTGTTGATCCGAGGTCAGCCGGATGTACTGGACTATTGCGGCAAAGTCCGGGTAAACGCGCACGATCGCTGGTTCCCCCAACCGGTCATCCCGCCGCCATAACCCGCACGGCGATTCCAGCCAGGCTTGCACCGGCGCGAAGGCCCATGCGCCGCGCACGACGGGGCGCAGTCGGTAGCAGACTTCCACCCAACCCCCTGGCTTGACGGTCACCCGTTGCGGCAGGTCAGCGCAATCAGCGGCGGCGGTCGGATAGTGATCGAACACGGTCAGGGTCACGGGCTGTTGTTGTGCGTTGGTAATGCGCAAACGCACCGTTTGCCACGCGCCTAGCGGCAGCGCCGGCAGGATCTGACGTTCGACCTGTAGTGGGGGACGGATGCATAGCGCAAAGGCATCCCGGACGGCAACGGCCAGTAACCAACCCCCTGCCAACAGCCAGTAGGCCAGCCACTCGGGTCTGAACGATAGCGCCAGACCGAGCAGGGTCCAGCTCGTCAGCCAAGGTAAAAAAAGTGGAGTAGGACTCAGGGAAAAACGCATGGAATCGTCTGGAACGCGGGACTCTGTTACGTTCAAAAGGCATGACTTATAGAGTAGTGCATAATTTTGCACCCACCAAGAATACTCATTGACCGGATTATCATGCCCTCTAAATAGGTCAGGATTTGAGAATCCGCCAAGAGGTCGCTGTTCCCAAGCTCAACCGCCTCTAAGAAGGCTCATTAAGCACGGATACTGAGGGACACTGCCGAAAAACGTGGATGGTTTTTCATGTCAGCAGCGCCACCGCCTTAATCTGCACCCACAGGGGCTTGCCAGGAACAACACTCAAGTGATCCAGTGAGCGGCGGGTGATGCGGGCGATGAGCGGCGTACCGTCGGCATTCAATCGAACCAGCACATGCGCTGGCGTATCAGCGTCGGCAATCTCGGTGACCGTGGCCGGCAACAGATTGACGATGCTGGTCCCTTCGGCGCGGGTCAACGCCAAACTAACATCGCGGGCATGGACGCGGAAGCGCAGCTTATACCCTATGGTTTCCCGCCGTCGCGCTACAAAGATGCTGCCGCCGGGAAAATCCAGCCGGGTCAGGTAATAGCGTTCATCATGCTCCGCGACCACCGCTTCGATGACGACCCCGGCGTCTTCGGTGAACGCCGTAGGCAAATCCAGGCGCGCCAGGGTTTCGCGCAGACCGCCTGCAGCTACGGCGCGACCTTCGGTCAGCAACACGACGTAATCGGCCAGCCGCGCCACCTCGTCCGGCAAGTGGCTGACATAGCACACCGGGATTTTCAACTCGTCGTGCAGACGCTCGAGATAAGGCAGGATTTCAGTTTTGCGTTTCAGATCCAACGCCGCCAACGGCTCGTCCATCAACAACAGTTCCGGGCTGGTCGCTAATGCCCGGGCGATAGCCACTCGTTGACGTTCCCCGCCAGAAAGCCGGTCAGGCATTCGGTCCAGCAAATAGCCAATGCCGAGCAACTCCACCGCATGGTCGAGCGACACCTTGTGCCCGCTGTTCACCCGCTTGCGTCCATAGTCGAGATTGTTCCGAACGGACAGATGCGGAAACAAACTGGCTTCCTGAAACACATAACCTAATGGGCGTTGATGCGTGGGCCGGAAAATGCCGCGCGCACTGTCCTGCCAGACCGCACCCTTGAACCGTAGAAATCCATGTCCGTGCTGTTCTAGTCCGGCCAGGCAACGTAATAAGGTCGTTTTGCCTGAACCGGAATGGCCAAATAGCGCGGTTACCCCGCGACCGGGTAGTTCAAGATCGACGTCCAGGGTAAAGCCCGGCCAGATCACCTGAAAACGGGCCTGGATGATCGAGTCGGGGGTTATTTCCAAGTGTGCGTTCCCTTGCGGGAATACAGCGCCAGCAGCACAAAGAAGCTAAACAGCAACATGCCGCCCGCCAGCAGATGGGCCTCAGCGTATTCCAGCGCCTCGACGTGATCGTAGATTTGCACCGACACTACCCGAGTCTTCTCCGGGATGTTGCCGCCAATCATCAGCACCACGCCGAATTCCCCGACGGTGTGGGCAAAGCCGAGAATCGCGGCGGTAATGAAGCCAGGCTTGGCCAGCGGTAAAACGACCGTGAAGAAGGCATCCCAGGGACTGGCACGCAGGGTCGCCGCCACTTCCAGCGGTCGGACGCCAATCGCCTCGAATGCCTGTTGCAGGGGTTGCACGACAAAAGGCATCGAATAAAACACGGAGGCCACCACCAACCCGGCGAAGGTGAAGGGCAGAACGCCCCAGCCCAGGAGCTGGGTAAGCTGACCAACCGGCCCGTGCGGTCCCAGGGCGATCAGCAGGTAAAACCCAAGGACGGTCGGCGGCAGCACCAGCGGTAAGGCCACTACCGCGCCAATCACACCTTTCCATTTTGAACCAGTGCGGGCCAGCCACCAGGCGATGGGCGTCCCCACGATCAGCAGAATCATGGTCGTTATAGTGGCCAGCTTGAGCGTCAGCCAGACTGCCGCCAAATCAACGTCGCTCAGCACGCGCGGCGTTCCTCAAAGCCCGTAACCATAAGATTCGATAATAGCTTTGACCTTTTCACTCTTGAGATAATCAACCAGCACCTGCGCCGCCGGCTGATCCTGGCCCTTGGCGAGAATCACCGCATCCTGGCGGATTGGCTCATGCAAGTCGGCAGGGACGATCCAGGTGGAACCGCCGGTCAACTGCCCATCAACTATCACTTGCGATAGAGCAATAAAGCCTAATTCGGCATTGCCAGTGAAGATAAATTGATAGGTCTGCGAGACATTTTCGCCCGTCACCAATTTGGACTGGAGCGCGTCGAACAGACCTAGTTTCGTCAGCGTGGCGATTGCCGCCGCGCCGTAAGGAGCCGTCTTGGGGTTAGTAATGGCTAGATACTTGAAATCGCCTTTTTTCAACACCTTGCCCTGATCATCGACAAAATCCGGCTTGGCCGACCACAACACCAGTGTTCCAATAGCGTAGGTGAAGCGGCTGCCGGGAACGGTATCACCTTCGGCTTCCAGTTTGGCCGGGGTTTTGTCATCAGCAGCGAGGAAAACCTGGAACGGCGCGCCGTTTTTGATCTGCGCGTAGAGCTTGCCGGTCGCGCCAAAAGACAGCAGCGCCTGGTGTCCGGTGTCTTTTTCAAATTCAACGGCGATTTTCTGCATCGGCGCAGTGAAATTGGCCGCGACTGCGACTTGGACTTGAGCAGCTTGGGTCGCCAGGCTAGAAACGGTAAGCGCCCAGCCTATCAGTAAGCGGGTAATACGTGCTTTCATTATCAGAATGACTCCCAGGTCACGGTGACAGTCGATTTTCGCTATCACTTATTCAAGCGCCGCGCCAAGAGTGAATATTGATTAACTAATTGTAAAAAATTGCATTTATTTCGGATGTTGCTTGAGGGATAAAGGACATGAATGATAAATACCGTAGTTTGGCTGATTGATGACAATTCCATAGTGGAGTTCAGGCCGGTTTCTGAATCATTCCGGCCAGCCGTTTTCACTCACCAACTCACTGAGCAGCTGGCGTTGCGCCCAGCCTTCCTGTTCCAACATGGGTTTTTCGTAGAACTGCTCGACCGGTCCCAGACACAGCACGGCTACGGGCCGCGCGCCCAGCGGCATTCCCAGCAACCTGGCCAGCGCATCCGGGTCAAACAGCGACACCCAGCCCATACCCAGTCCCTCGGCCCGCGCCGCCAGCCACAGGTTTTGAATCGCGCAAGCGGCGGAGGCCAGATCCATCTCCGGTAAGGTACGCCGGCCAAAGATATGACGCTCACGTCCATCCATCAACGCCGCCACCAACACTTCCGCGCAGTCCAGTACGCCTTCCACTTTCAGGCGCATAAATTCATCCTCACGCTCGCCCATAGCTTGAGCGGTGCGGATGCGTTCGGCTTCGACCAGAGCGTGAATGGCGCGGCGCAAAGCAGTATCGGTTACACGGATAAAACGCCAAGGTTGCATGAAACCGACGCTGGGCGCGCAGTGGGCCGCCGCCAGCAGGCGTTGCAGTTGTTCTTTCGGGACCTGACCCGGACGGAAATGGCGCATGTCGCGGCGCAAGGCAATGGCTTTGTACACGGCGTCGATTTCGGCCTCGCTGAAGCGGTGGGTCAAATTGAGCATTGGATCGTTGCTCATCTTGGAAAAGGTTTTAACCGTGTTGGTCATGGGTGCGAAAAACCTTGCTGACTTCAGAAAACCAGATTGTAGCCGTACTGCTGTGAGTTAGCCCTTTCGATTTAGCCGCTCACCACCTATCAGTTCTTCATCGCGGACAGATCGATAGCTTGCAGCTCGTAACTCGTAGCCTGGATGAAGCGTAGCGGAATCCAGGCTACAACATCTACAACCGCCTGTGATGCGGAACTGATAGGTGGTGATGATTTAGCCGATTTTCCATTTACCAGGCGGACGTCGTGACATAAAATGAATAGTTTATTTTCGCTCAGTCTTGAGGCCCCGCCATGCGTATTGTTCAAGAAGCCCTGACTTTCGATGATGTTTTGCTCCTCCCCGCTTATTCCGAGGTGCTGCCCAATGAAGTGAGCCTCAAGACCCAGTTGACGCGCGCAATCACTCTGAACATTCCGCTGGTATCGGCGGCGATGGACACCGTTACCGAGTCGCGCTTAGCGATCGCTCTAGCGCAGGAAGGTGGGATCGGTATTATCCACAAGAACATGCCCGTTGAAAAACAGGCCCAGGAAGTTCGGCGCGTCAAGAAATATGAAACCGGCGTGATCAATGATCCCATTGTCACCGGCCCCAGCGCCAACATTCGCGAGGTGCTGGCCCTGACCCGCGCCCATCATATCTCCGGAGTACCCGTCGTCGATGGCGAGGATCTGGTCGGTATTGTGACCAGTCGCGACTTGCGTTTTGAGCACAACTTGGATGCCCCGGTCAGCGCCATCATGACCCCTAGGGAGCGGTTGGTCACGGTGCGCGAAGGCGCTGGGCGCGAAGAAATTATTGCGTTGCTGCACAAACATCGCATCGAGAAGGTGCTGGTGGTCAACAACCGCTTCCAACTACGCGGCATGATCACCGTCAAGGACATTCAGAAATCCAGCGATTTCCCCCTCGCCTGCAAAGACGAATGGGGACGATTGCGGGTGGGCGCAGCGGTCGGCACCGGGGGGGACACTGACGAACGGGTAGCGGCACTGGTTGGGGCCGGAGCCGATGTGCTGGTGGTGGACACCGCACATGGTCATTCCCGCAATGTGCTCAATCGGGTGCGCTGGATCAAAAAGCATCACCCAGATATTCAAGTCATTGGCGGCAATATCGCCACCGCCGCCGCCGCCCGCGATCTGGTGGAAGCTGGAGCTGACGCGGTGAAGGTCGGGATTGGCCCGGGGTCAATTTGCACCACCCGCATTATCGCTGGCGTCGGCGTCCCACAGATCAGCGCTGTGTCCAACGTGGCCGAAGCCTTGCATGACTGTGATGTGCCGGTCGTTGCCGACGGCGGAGTGCGCTACTCCGGCGACCTGGCTAAAGCGATGGCTGCCGGGGCGCATTCGGTGATGATCGGTAGTCTGTTCGCTGGCACTGAGGAAGCGCCGGGCGAGGTAGAGCTGTATCAGGGCCGGTCCTACAAATCCTACCGAGGCATGGGGTCCATTGGCGCAATGACCCAGCAACACGGCTCCAGTGACCGCTATTTCCAGGAAGGCAGCGCGGTGGAAAAACTGGTTCCCGAGGGCATCGAAGGCCGGGTACCCTACAAGGGCAGCGTACTGGCGATTATTAATCAGCTCATGGGCGGCCTGCGTTCGAGCATGGGTTATGTCGGTTGCCGGGATATTCCCGAAATGCGCACCAAACCGGCCTTTACTCGGGTCACTTCGGCGGGAATGCGTGAAAGTCATGTCCATGACGTATCCATCACCAAGGAAGCCCCCAATTACCGGGTTGACTGAACATGACCACTCGCGACATTCATCTCGACCGTATTCTAATCCTGGACTTCGGTTCCCAGTACACCCAGTTGATTGCTCGCCGGGTGCGAGAAATCGGCGTCTATTGCGAAATTCATCCTTGGGACGCCGATCCGGAGGCGCTGTATGCCTTTCATCCCCAGGGCGTCATCCTGTCCGGCGGCCCGGAATCGACTACAATGGCCCACGGACCGCGCCTGCCGTCCATCGTGTTCGATATGGATGCGCCGCTGCTGGGCATCTGCTACGGGATGCAGGCTATGGCCTTGCAACTCGGCGGTCAGGTCGAGGCGTCCGATCATCAGGAGTTCGGCTACGCTCAGGTGCGCGCCCACGCCCATTCGGCACTGTTGCGCGCGATCGAGGATCACGCCAGCCCGGAAGGCTACGGCCTGCTGGACGTATGGATGAGCCACGGCGACCGGGTGACCGAATTGCCTGACGGTTTCGTGTGCATCGCCAGCACGACGACGTGCCCTATCGCAGGCATGGCTCACGACAAAAAACGCTGGTACGGCGTCCAGTTCCACCCTGAAGTCACCCACACCCGCCAGGGCGAGCGCATCCTGCGCCGGTTCGTGCTGGATATTTGCGGTTGCGAGCCGCTGTGGACCACCGGCAATATCATCGAAGACAGCATCACCGCGATCCGTTCTCAGGTGGGAAACGATGAAGTGTTGCTGGGCCTGTCCGGCGGCGTGGATTCCTCGGTAGTGGCGGCGCTGTTGCATCGGGCGATTGGCGCGCAATTGACTTGCGTGTTCGTGGATACCGGACTGCTGCGCTTGCATGAAGGCGACCAGGTGATGACGACATTCGGGCAACATCTGGGCGTGCGCGTGATCCGGGTGGATGCCGAAGAGCGGTTCCTGGATCTGCTGGCTGGCGTGACCGATCCCGAGCAGAAGCGCAAGATCATCGGCGGATTGTTCGTGCAAATCTTTGAGGAAGAAGCAGCTAAGCTGCAAAACGTGCAATGGCTGGCTCAGGGCACCATTTACCCCGATGTGATCGAATCGGCGGGCGCGAAAACTGGCAAGGCGCATGTGATCAAATCCCACCACAATGTCGGCGGCTTGCCGGCCATGATGCGCCTCAAGCTGGTAGAGCCGTTGCGGGAACTGTTCAAGGACGAGGTGCGCCGGTTGGGGGTAGAGTTGGGTCTTCCCTCCGAAATGGTCTACCGTCATCCCTTTCCCGGTCCTGGCCTGGGTGTGCGAATTCTCGGCGAAGTGCGCAAGGAGTACGCCGACCTGTTGCGCCGCGCCGACCACATCTTCATCGAGGAGTTGCGGCAGGCGGAACTGTATGACCAGACCAGTCAGGCGTTTGTCGTGTTCCTGCCGGTCAAGTCAGTTGGCGTCATGGGAGATGGGCGGCGTTATGACTACGTAGTCGCCTTGCGCGCGGTGGAAACCGTGGATTTCATGACCGCCCGCTGGGCGCATTTGCCTTATGCGTTCCTGGATCGGGTCTCGCGGCGCATCATTAACGAGGTGCGCGGTATCTCCCGGGTGGTCTATGACGTGTCCGGCAAGCCCCCGGCGACCATTGAATGGGAATAATGAGGCCATGACCGGGCCGCCTGCACTGGACGGCGTACGGGACTATTACTGGATGAGCCGGGCGCTGGACCGGGCGCGGAACGCGGCGGCGATGGGCGAAGTGCCGGTCGGCGCGATTTTAGTGCGCGATGGCGAATGCCTCGGCGAGGGCTGGAACCAGTCCATCGGCGCCTGCGATCCTACTGCTCACGCCGAAATTATGGCCATGCGGGCGGCGGCGGCGCGGATCGGCAATTACCGGCTGGTGAACAGCACGCTTTATGTCACCCTGGAGCCGTGTCCGATGTGCGCGGGGGCGATGATTCATGCCCGCATCGCCCGGCTGGTGTTCGGCGCTGCCGATCCCCGCGCCGGCGCCGCTGGAACCGTGTGCAATCTTCTGCAAACTGATTTTCTCAATCACCGCGTTGATATCATGGGCGGCGTGTTCGCCAGGGAGTGCGGGACCGTATTGCGGGAATTCTTCCGCGCCCGGCGGGAAAAAGCTGAAAAATAGACCTGTTCCAAAATAGTAATGCGATTCCAGATCACTCGGTAGGTTTAACGTGCAAGGTGGATAAGGCATTTGACCGACCACCTAATCGATGTGCGACGCTCTCATGCACGGACAGGAGGGCAGGCACGAAAAACAACACCAGAATCGTTGAGAAAGCTAGCCCGAAGGAGATGGATGTAGCCATCGGGATCAAAAACTGCGCCTGCAACGACTTCTCGAACAGCAGTGGCGTCAACCCGGCAATCGTCGTCAGCGAAGTGAGCAACACCGCCCGCAGGCGTTGGCAGGCCGCTTCAACCAGCGCTTCCCGAACCGCCAGACCTTTGGCGCGTAACTGTTGGTAAAACGTGACCAGGATAATCGAATCGTTAACCACAATGCCCGATAGACCAAACAGGCCAAACAGCGATAAAACCGTCAAATCGATATTCATGACCCAATGGCCGACAATCGCCCCGACAATCCCGAAGGGAATCGCGGTCATCACCACCAGTGGCCAGCCATAAGACGCGAACACCCAGGCCAGAATCAGATAGATGAAAGCGAAGGCGAACAGAGCGCCGCGTCGCATGTCCGATAGGGTCTCCTGCTGATCCGCGCTGCGGCCTTCCAGCGAATAGTTGATGCCATAGCGCTGTCGTAAATCCTGGAGCACCCCCTGCTCCAACGCAGCAATGACCTCCCCCTGTTTAACCGTTGTCGTATCGACATCCGCAGAAACCTGCACCGCTAACTTGCCCTCAGCGTGACGCACCGCCTCGAAGCCGCGCCGCGCTTGCAGATTCACCACATTGTTTAACGGAACGGACTCGCCATTGGGTAACAACACATTGAAACGCTCCAGACCGATGAGATTATCGCGCTCGGCGTCGGGCAACATCACCCGCACTTCCACCTCATCATCGCCATCCTGGAAAATTTGCACCAATTGGCCATCAAACGCTGCCCGCAATTGACGACCGATCATGTCCACCGTCAAACCCAGGGCCTCGCCCGCTGGCGTTAAACGGTAGATCAATTGCTCCTTGCCGTATGGCATATCGTCCTCGATAGCCGAGACGCCCCGGATGGTGAAGAGCGTTTGGGCCAGTTCGTTGGCGGCGGCCTTGAGCTGATCAACATTTTCCCCCATCAGGCGAATATCGACATCCCGGCCCGGCGGACCGGAAGTGCGAGAGAACAAGGTGAAATTCTCAATGCCGGCAGGTAATTGCACCTTCGCGCGCCAAGTCTTAATGAAGTCGTTGATCCGCACCTCGCGTGTATCGGGCTGGGTTAATTCGATCAGCATGGAAGCGTGTTGATCGCCTTGCAAGCTGCCCGCGCTGGCTAACTGGCCCTGGCCGTACCGGGTTTGCGCGGCCACCACCAAATTTCCACCTAATTCCTGTTCAGTCGCCCACAGCGCCGCGTTCACCTGATCCATGAAGGCCCGCACTCGCTGCGGCGGCGTACCCGCGACAAAGCTGGCGTTAGCGTTAAGCCTCGTCCCCTCCGGTGTCGGAAAGAAATTGAAACCGAGCCGG
The DNA here is from genome assembly GCA_024235095.1 of Gammaproteobacteria bacterium. Lineage (NCBI taxonomy): Bacteria > Pseudomonadati > Pseudomonadota > Gammaproteobacteria > Gammaproteobacteria bacterium. The sequence continues at coordinate 2,403,847 of JACKNC010000001.1, read as the reverse complement.
CCGCCAGCCAGCAACCCGGCTGCCAGAATCAGCACGGCAACCGCCCCGGCCAAAGTCGTCCAGCGATGATCCACTGCCAGCGTGACCAGTGGCCGAAACCATTGATCGCGGAAGTGGTTGAAACCCGCATCCAATCGCTGACGCAACGGACTCGGCTCGGCGTGATGCAAACGATGAAAGCTATGACGCAGATGGCCGGGCAGCACGTAAAAGCTCTCGACCAGCGAGGCTAGGATCACGCAGACAATGACCAGCGGAATATCGCGAAGAATATTGCCAATCGGCCCACCCACCAGCATCAGTGGCAGAAAGGCGGCGATGGTGGTCAGGGAAGACGCCATGACCGGCGCCAACATACGCCGGGCGCCTCCTTCAGCCGATTCCAACGAGCGCTCGCCAGTCTGATAGTGCGTCAACGCATCCTCGCCGACCACAATGGCGTCGTCAACGATAATGCCTAGGGCCATGATCAAGGCAAACAGGCTGATCATATTAATGCTGCCGCCCACAGCGTACAGCACGCCCAGCGTGGCCATGAACGATACCGGGATGCCCAGCGCTACCCACCAGGCGACGCGACCATTGAGGAACAGGAACAGAATAGCCACAACCAGCGCCAGACCGCTGCCGCCATTTTTGACCAGCAGGAAAATACGGTCCTTGATAAGTCGCCAGGATTCGTCGAAAACCGTCAATTCAACGCCCGCCGGGAGCTGAGGCCGGGTTTCCGCCAGCCAGTCTTCCAGTATCCGGGCGGATTTAAGAGAGTCAGCCGTTTCCGTGCGCTGCAAGCGTAATTCCACCGCTGGACGGCCATGAAAACTCAGCCATACCTCGCCGTTCCGGGGACGCCGTTCGATCGTCGCGACATCGCCCAAGGTTACCAGCGCCCCCTCCCGCGCGGTTTTCAACGGCAGCGTGGTAAAAGCCGCTTCATCACGGCGCTGATCCAGACTGCGCAACTGGCGAGCGACATCGTTGCGGCCTACCGTGCCCGCTGGCAGATCGCGACTCAATTCTCCCACCCGCTCAGCTATTTGGGGAAGTGACAAACCCAACTCCTGTAGGGCGGCGGTCGGCACTTGAATCGCGATTTCCTCTTCGGGCAAGCCGGTGATATCCACCCGGGCAATCCCCCGCGCCAGCAACTCTCGCTCGTAGCGCCGCGCAAGGTGGCGCAGTTCGGTGCGGTCGCTGGGGCCGGAAATCACCACCCGGGCGATGGAGTCGTAACGAATCACCCGAACGATTTCAGGTTTCTCGGCAGTGGCGGGTAAATTACGCACCTGATCCACCGCCTGCTTGACATCATCCAGGGCCTGGCCAATGTCACTGCCTTCTTCGAATTCCAGGCTCAGCGAAGCAATACCGTTGGACGAAGTTGAGGTCAGATTCTTCAATCCATCCAGATAGCGCAACTCTCGTTCCAGAGGATGCGTGATCGATTCCTCAACATCCTCGGCGGCGGCGCCGGTCCACACCACCCGCACGGTGACCCGGTCAAGGGCGAAGTTGGGGAAAAATTGGGTATTGAGCTTGGCCAGCGCCCATACGCCTGCCAGAATCATCATGACCATCAGCAGATTGGCGGCGACCTTGTGCTGAGCGAAGATGCCAATCAGGTCATTTTTGTGGCTGAAGGGCATGGGTTTACTCTCTCACCTCGACTTTGAGACCGGTGATGGCGTTGGGCAACTGAGTGGTGATAACGCGGTCGCCCGCTCTTAAATCCGGGCTACGCGCCAGCACTTGCGCCTGACCCGCAGCATTGCGCTGTTCGCCAACGCGCTCAACGTTCACAGCAGCCATGCGGCCATTTTCCAGACGGTAAATACGATCCAGGCCATACAGCGCCTCAAACGGCAGCGCCACCACACCCTCTTCCGGCGGCAAATTCATCTGCAGCGTCAGCACTCGACCGGGCGTCAACCATTGGGCACCGCTGGCGATCCGAAACAGCGCATCCAGTCCACCGCTATTTTGGCTGGCTTCCCCACCCAGGCGATCCAATTGAGCAGTGATCGACTGACCGCCCACGGTGGCTATTGCAGACAGCGACTGATTTTCCGCCAGGGCGGTGCGCACAGCCGGCAAAGCGCGGAACGGAATTTGGGCGCGAATCTCCAGGTCGCCCAGGGGGTACATTTCCAGCAATAGGTCGCCTGGCCGCACTCGATCACCTGGCGCAACCGGCGCCTGGACCACGCGACCGGCAAAGGGCGCGGTGATCCTGGCGCGGGTCAGATCCAGTCGCGCCTGATCCCGCAGCGCCTCGGCGCGCGCGCGACGCGCCTGAAGCTGTGCCAGCCGCGCGGTGTGATCATCAACTTCCAATTGGCGGGCGTTCAACGCCAGCGCCTGTTTCTCCACCGCCTGAAAGGCTTCATCCAGCGCCGATTCGGAAATCATCTTGCGGGTATTGAGATTCTGCGCGCGTGTTACTGCCCGTTTCGCTAACTCCAACAAGGCTTCCTCCCGCTTGAGCGCGTCCTGGTTCGCCGCGTAGCGCGCCTGTTCGCTGGCGATCTGGGCCTCGATTTCGCGTAGATCCGCTTCACGCTGGCGCAGGCTTAACGCTAAATCGCGTTCATCCAGGATCACTAGAGGAGCATCAGCGGCAACGGTCTGGCCTTCGCGGACTTCGACGTGCGCCACGTCGGCAGTCACCGCGGCGCGGATTTCCGCTTGCTTTGGGGCTTCAACCACGCCATAGAGCAGCAGATTGGGAGTTAAACGCCCAGGCGCTACCTTGATCGCACTGACTCTCCAGGATTTTTCTTGAGCGGCAACTGGTGGCGTCACTGCACGGGTCGCCTTGAGCAGCGTGAAGCCGACAATGGCCAGACCCAGGACGGCGAGTGGGAGACCGGCTTTTAGCAACCATATCCGGTAGGGTGAACGGGGAGAAGCAGCGGTTTCAGCCATGGAAAACTCAGTGTGGCGCGGGTTTTTATTCCGCAATGATAAGTGATCGCCAATGCGCGATCACGCTGGCATAAGACCATAATCCTGCCAAGCAGTGCCGGGTGGCATATAATTCCTCCGATGTGATGGACGGAATGACCCTCGGATATCCCGGATTCGATCATACAAACACCAGTGGTGTACTTAATGAGCAAATTTGTTGAGTGGTCTGATGAGCTGAGTGTCGGCATCGAAGAGATCGATGCTCAACACAAGGTGCTTGTGGATTTATTGAACGAGATCCATGAAGCGATACAGCAGGGACGAACGGTGCAAGCGACCAAGGGCATTATTGATCGGCTTGGCGAGTATACGCGCGTTCACTTTGCTGTTGAGGAAAGCCTAATGCGCATTCTGCACTATCCAGATTATGAGCGACATAAGGAAGAGCATGATAAGCTGATTGCTCAATTGGCGGATGTGCATGCCAAATGGGAGAAAGGCAAGGGCGCGGTTGGTATTGAGCTGACTCATTTTCTCAAGAATTGGCTGACCGAACACATCATGGAAGGGGATAAGCGCTACACCGCTCATTTTCTGGCGCAAGGCATCCGGCCAGAACTGTCGAAAGGTTCATGGGCAAAGCGGTTCTGGCGTTCACTGAGCGGAGGTTAAGCACCGAACCGCCGTTATCGAACCGCCTTTGAGCAGTGGTCAAAAAACCGAGCAACTATCAGACCATTACCCAGTAACGTCCGGGCTTTCTGTTTCCGGGGAATCCATCATGCCTAGAGCAAGAAGCGAGGATCAAGCGCTTGGATTGCATTCTAAGCCGCTTAATCCCTTTAAAGCTTCGGATAACTTCGATGACTTTTCAGCTCTCTGGTTCGATCTGTATAAATGCAGCGAGGTATTTTGGTAATGGTTAAATTTATCGAGTGGTCGAATGCGCTCAGCGTGGGCATTGAAGAAATCGATGCTCAACATAAGGTGCTGGTAGACCTGCTCAACCAGGTCCATGAGGCGATTCAGCAGCGGCACGGCGTAGAGGTCACTAACGAAATTGTCGAACAGCTTGGCGAATACACCCGGATTCATTTCGCAGTTGAAGAGAGTCTGATGCGGATTTTGCACTATTCTGAATATGAACGCCATAAGGACGAGCATGACCGGCTGATCGAGCAGTTGAACGGGTTTCGCGCCAAACTTCAGGAGGGCAAAAACTCGATCAGCTTCGAATTGGCGCATTTTCTCAAGGTCTGGCTGACCAGGCACATTATGGAATCGGATAGGCGGTACAGTCCCTATTTCCTGGAGCAGGGGATTAAACCTGAATTATCCAAGAAATCATGGACGCAAAAATTATGGGACTCGTTTGGACGGAAATGAATCCGCGTGTAAACGTCATCACGGAAAGAACTTTAGGACATTCCTGCTGCTCGTCAGCGCCTCGGCGTAAACGCGGCGGATGGCCTCGGCATCTACAGGATCGCCGCGCCGCCGCTTGAAAAAATAGGCGCTGGCCGCCTGGCCCAGGGCGTAGGTAGTCGCTCCATTGGCGGTCGCCCCCCACATTGCTCCAGCCGTCTGCCCCCAACCCGGGATAAGTTTAATCACTTCACGACCGAGCGACCGGGCGACATAACTGGCGCCCACGCCTACACCCAACAATCCAATAAATTCGGAAACGGTTCGACGATCCCAATTCTGTCCATACAAGGTTGCCAGGCCATGCAGCAGTTTGGCCTGTATCGCCGGCGCCCCAACCAGGTCGATGATCGGCAATGCGCCGATACCGGCGGCGGCCAGCGCATAACCGACAATCTGTGGATGCGCGGCGCGGGCGTAGGCGTTACGCACCCCGGGATCGCTTTGCAACCGCGCTTGCAAGCCCCATGCCGAGACTTCGCCCATCGCGGTCCAGAGCGCTTCCAACCCATAATTCACTGGCTCCCAACCATCCTCTGGCAAGGTCAGATCGATTGCTGCCCAACGTACCGGCGCCGAACCCGGCAAATTTCCCAGACGATCCCTTTGCACCTGCAAGGCACGGCGCAGATCATGTGAAATTTGCAACGACCACGGTTGCTGATCATAGGGATAAGGCAAAATGTGGTTGGCGCCCGGCGGATAGACTTCGTGCAAACCGGTCTGAGCGATCAGCACCGGCCATTCCGGATGGCGCTTGCGGACTTGGCGCAGCGCCTCGAATACCGCGTCCTGCTGAAGATCGGCGACTTTCATGACTCCCAGCGCCAGATGCGCTTGCGACTCACAATAGTGAATGTCCTCAGCCGGGTCATAGGCGACTTCGCCCAGACCACGGGTATCGAGAAAGCGCACAACCGGGGCTTCAGTGGGGAAGTCATAAAACCGGGCGGTGCGGGTACAGGGTTGGAAGCCGTTGCCAATCCCGGCGGCGGCGCTACCGGTGAGCGCACGGATAATCGAGGTCTTGCCGGCTTGCGTTTTGCCGATCAGCCATACGACTGGCAGTGGTTGCCTCGTCCGCGCTTCGCGCAGGGCCTCTTCAAGCTTTTCCGGGTTGACGCGCGGATTGAGCAACGCCTCGCGCAGACGGCTCCAGCCATCGGGCCAATGCTTTGCATCAGGCAACGCCATGCGGGTCATCCCACAATGGGTGCGATCCATGCCATGAATCATCAAGGGGAGGCGCGGCGTCGCAGTGCTTGGCCTCTTTTCCTTGAGGATTGACAACGAGCTGGGCGGGTTTGATTTGACGCCCACGCTGAAATAGCATTGAAATAATACGCAGGGACTTGTATACCAAAATGGCAAGCTTCGCCTTTGCCAAGGTGAAAAAATTTAACAATTGAGTAATAGGAGGATGTCCCCCATGCTTGGAGAGAGTCACGATCTATTCCATGAGTTTCCCGAATACCAGAACCGTATTGCTGAACTGAAAGCCGCTGATCCCCATTTCACCGAGTTATACGACGAATATCATACCGTCAACGACGAAGTGGAGCGAATTGAATTACAGATCGAGACGCCTTCTGATTTTTACACGGAAACCCTGAAAAAGAAGCGCTTGCATCTCAAGGATGAAATTTATGCGGTCCTGCGAGCCAAAGCGCGCGCTGAGGCGCTGGTTTGAAGGCAGGGCGTCGACCCTGGAAATCCCACACCGCTGGCTATCTGGCATTAAACCGCCTCATCAGGTTGCTGGCGGGGTTCTGCATAACGATTGGCGCTGGGCGTTGTTTCATCGTGAGTCAGCGGCTCGGCGATGTCCGGGAAAGGATCGTTCTGGAGTATAGGGGTTCTGGGGCGAGCACGACGGATCCGTTCAGGTTTTGGGGAACTCGGTCCAGTGGCGGACATGACCGGAGATGAAGACCGGCGGCGAACAGCCGGAAACTCAATGTCCTGCATTGGATTGGAACGCGCCCGACGCAGCCAGCCCAGAACGCGGCGCTCCATGGCATCCTGACCCGCAGGCGACAAATCCCGGAAGATGAGCGCGCCGACGCCGCATAACAGGGTCAATCCACCCACAAAGAAAACCAGTGGCTGCATGAACGCAATCGCCAGTACGGCCACCAATGCGAGAAGAATATGTCGAATTTTCAACAGGGAGACCTCCATTAAAATCGAGGTCAGGATTCGTCAGGGGAAGCCCCGGCCTCGCTGGATTTGCGTAAGAGAATCACCGTGCAGTTATCATCCGGTTGGTGCTGTTGTTGCTGAATCGCCGCCGCCAATTCGTCCAGCAACTCATTGAGAAGTTCCTCAAGAGGACGATGCGGTTGCGCCAGCAATACCGGCCAGCGCTGGATAAATACCTGTGGATATCGCAAGTGCCAGAGGCCATCGCTGGCGATCAGGTAAACCCGATCGGATTCCAGGTTCAAGAGACGACGATCGTTCAACCCGCGCAGAAATAGCGGCAGATTGCCCTCGTGCAACTCATAGAGTTCCTCTTCAATGGCCTCAGTATAAAAATTTGTCGCGCCCAGGGTGCTGCCCAGGATAAAAGCCTGACTGATTTGCGAACTGGTTTGGACATGCACCTGTTGCAACCATTGAGCGCTGTCCAGCAGGCCCAGCATGGCTAGATGCGTGGCCGGCACATGATCCACTGTCAGACACTGAACGTTGCTCGAATCGATGGCGTACATGCGCGAATCGCCCACATGGAACAACATCGCCGGGGAACGGGGCGGGATTTCCAGGAGAATGAGCGTGCAACCGGTTTCCAACCCGACGGCCCGAAATTCCTGGTAAAGTCGCCGGTGCAGAATATTTAATTCATTGGATAGTTGCGCCAGGTCGGTAGCTGCAGATAATTCTAGCAAACCCTCAACGGTTTTTTCAGCGGCTTCCCGTCCGTGGCTATGCCCCCCCATTCCATCGAGCACCGCGATTCGCCGATGTCCATGGGGCCAGTCAGGCAGTTGCAATTGGGTGTCCTTTTCGTTCCAGAGAAACCGGGCGCGTCCCCGGCTATTGATGAGCAAAAAGTTATCCTGATTTTCGTGACGTCCCTGCCCTGTCGGCGAGCATATCGAGCGCAAGGCGATTTCCAGCCGGGGACCACGACAACGGGATATTGCAGGGGATGTTGTTGATCCCGCGTGAGTGAGAGATAGATGGTGGTCAGTGTGCATCGGTGGTCAGATCATGGTCGAAAGTAACAGGCGTCAAGCCTCAAAAGTCGGCGCGGTTTGAGCCTTTCAGTGCTGTCGGCTTGCTGATGAATAGGCGCCCCCGCGTTTTGTCCTTCTGCTAGACTAGATCATAATTCGTCTTACGGCTGTTAATCCAAATAAATCTTTTGGAACCATCTGACAATTGGATGGCTTATGGATATCGAAATGCGTCTTGAGGAACTTGCGCAAGCTTATGCCGCCGGTCGGTTGAACGAGACCGAGTTGGCGCGCCTCCAGGAAGAAGCTTTGCGCACCATGAACGGGGATGACCAGGATCCACAATCGTCAGTCGGCGATTTGGATGCAAACACTCTCCAGGAAACCGCACAGGAAAGGCATCCTTCTCCCGGATCCGTCGCTTCGGAAGTCCTGGAGATCGGAAGGATCATTGGCCCCCCGGAGCGATCAATGCGACTCGTGCATGATCTCAGCGGTAAGCGACGCGTCTGGTTGGCGCGTGTTATTACACCAGCGTCAGAGAGTCATGGCGCAACGGATGAATTCCGGGCCATCAAGCTCTTCCTGCCCACCGGCTATGAGACCGGCTCACGCGAGGCAGAGCGCGATGAACGGGCGTCACGAGCGGATTTGATCGGCCTGCGCTCCTACCTCGCCAAGGTCAGAGCACGGGTGGAATTGGCCAGCAAGCTGGACCACCCATCCATCGCTCGCACATACGGATGGCGCCAGGGCGCCGATGGCTGGCCATTCGCCGAGATGGACTATGTTGATCCCCGCCAAGGTCGCACCCTGGCGCAATGGCTCGACCAGGAAGGACAACATGGCTTGTCCTGGGAAGTGATCGCTAAATGGTTGCGCCCCGTGGCTGCTGCTCTGGATTACGCGCGCCATGCGTATCGATTCGCCTGCCAACATCTTGATGCCGATACGGTCTTTGTCACCGATCAGGGGGCGGTCAAACTGCTGGGCTTTGGTCTGGCGACGGAAATCTGCGAACCGCGTAGCGTCTTGTTCAGCACTGGGGGAGCGGGACGCGAAACCGCTGGCGAAGGGAGTGAAGCCGTGGCCGCCGAAACGGCCTTTCGCCGTGATGTCTTTGCGCTGGCGTTACTGATTTACCACTTGCTGCAGGGACGAGGCATCCATGAAGCTCAGGGCGAGTCGCCAGGCGCTGCGCCGCGGCCGCCCGGATTGACCGATGATGCCTGGCAACTTTTGCGACGGGGACTGGCTTATCCCAGCGAGCTGTGCCCGATGGACGCCGGCCAGTTCATCCAAAACCTGGATGCCGTCCAGCGACCGGCAATCGCGGCGCCATCAGGCCGTGGTCCATTGCCCAAATGGGTATGGGGACTCGCAGCAGGGCTAGTCCTGGCAATCGGTTTGGGGGTTTATGGATTGCGGAAACCCGTCGAACCTGGAACCGGCACCACTCCCGAGACGCTGCAAGTTGAACCCGACAAGGTTGCTTCTTCTGCGGAAACCTCGAGGGATGAGATACCGGCTGAGGAAGGCGCGTTATTACAGGAAGCTGAACGCGAGACGGACTTGCGCGCTTTCGAAGCCGCGCAACGGGTCGATACCGTTGCTGCTTATCGACTTTATCTGCAGCGCTGTCCGCTGTGCGGCTATGGGAAGGAAGTGCGAGCCGCTATTCAGAATCTGGAAACTCGGAAAAAAGTGGAAGCGCTCAAGACCGACGTCCAGGCACTGGTCTCGGCGCTGGAAGAAGGCCACGAGGGGCGAAGCGATGAAGCGCTATCCCGTTTGGAAGCCTTGGCGAAGCTGGCGCCTGATGATCCCGCAGTCGCCGCGGGACGACAACGGCTGGCGCGCAGTTGGGCCAAAATAGCGCTGATGAGTCTTAATAAATCCGATCCTGGCAAAGCCCGTCAGTGGTTGAAAAAAGCGGAATCAGCATCTCCGGATCTGCCCGAACTGGCGGCGTTGAAGCAGGCGCTGAAGCAGGCCGAGGCTGCAGAGCGGATCAGGCAGACCGATGCCGAGGCCTTTGCCGCCGCCCGGCGCGCCGATACCCGCCACGCTTATTGGGCCTACCTTGAGCGTTGTGCGGCAGATTGCCAGCACCGCGCAGAAGCAGAGGCGGCGCTGGCCCGGTTAGCCCCTGCTAATCCCGTGCTGCGCGACCGACTGAGTGATGGTTCGCAGGGGCCGGAGATGGTCGTGATTCCCGCGGGCCAATTTCAGATGGGATCGCCCTCTTCGGAAACGGGCCGCTACAACGATGAACCTTCCCACCCGGTCCGTATCGCCAAACCATTTGCTATCGGCAAGTATGAAGTGATGTTTTACGAATATGAACGATTTACTTCAGCAAAAAGTAAGCCGTTACCGAATGATCACGAATGGGGGCGTGGTCGGCGGCCCGTCATCAATGTGAGCTGGGCGGACGCCACGGCTTATGCTGATTGGTTGTCCGCGGAAACCGGTCAGCGCTATCGCTTGCCCACTGAAGCGGAATGGGAGTACGCAGCGCGCGCCGGGACGACGACCAGTCGCTATTGGGGCGATGATCCGGATGAGGGGTGCGCCTTTGCCAATGCGGCGGATGTGGATGGTAAAAAGATTTTCGTAGGCTGGACGGTGATGCAGTGTCACGACGGCCAGGTCTATACGGCGCCGGTTGGCAGCTATCGGAGTAATGATTTTGGTTTGTACGACATGGCGGGCAATGTATTGGAATGGACCTGTTCAGTCTATGACAAGGAATCGAAAGCGCCGATTCAACGCTGCCAGGAACCTTTTGGGGAACAAGAGATTGTGGTGCGCGGTGGTTCCTGGAGCGACGAACCGCGCAATGTGCGTTCAGCGGATCGGCACCGGAGTCGGTTCGATTTCCAGGACTATTTCCTGGGATTCAGGCTGGTTCGGGAATTGCCCTGAGTGGTTTGCGTCATGATCAAAAAATCCAACACGCTATCCATTGGTTATCGCCTGCTTGACAAATACCGTATTGAAGCGGTGCTGGGCGCGGGTGGGTTTGGGATTACTTACATGGCGGTGCATGAAGCATTGCTCAAGCGGGTCGCTATCAAGGAATATTTCCCGGTGGAATGGTCCTATCGGGATGGCGACCATGTTCTGGCCAATACCCAGGGCGGATTGCCTACTTCCGAGGCGGGTGAGGACGCCTGCTACACTTGGGGTCTGGAACGATTTCTCAACGAAGCGCAAACCCTGGTTCGGGTCGAACATCCTGGCGTGGTGCGGGTGCAGGACTACTTCCAGGCCAATGGCACGGCTTATATCGTGATGGATTATGTCGATGGCGAACCGCTCAGCCAGATTCTTCAACGGGAGAAAACCCTTTCGGAAGAACGGGTGCGCCGACTGGTTGACGATGTGCTGCCGGCTTTGGACGCCGTTCATGCCCAGGGTTACCTGCATCGTGATCTGAAGCCGGCCAATCTCTATTGCCGCTCGGATGGACGAACCATCCTGATTGATTTCGGCGCGGCCCGTCAGGCGCTGGGCCGGCGCAGCAAGAGCATCACCAGCGTCTTCTCGCCCGGCTATTCGCCCATTGAACAATACTTGATTGATGGCCGGGGTTATGGTCCCTGGACGGACATTTATGCGCTGGGTACGGTTTTATATCATTGCGTGACTGGCGCAGCACCGATTGAAGCGCCGGCGCGCGTCCTCGATGATCCACTGCAACCGGCGGAGGAAGTCGCCGCCGGACGTTACAGTTCGGCATTGCTGCGCTTGATCGACCGCTCGATTGCAGTTCGTCCCGAGAAGCGCTTTCAGACCATCAGCCAAATGCGGGCGATGCTGGAAACGCCCCTCGAAACAGAGGAAGAATGCACGGTCAAACTGGAGTTGCCGCTGCGTTCGGAATTACACCGCGGCGGCGACAAGCTGCGATCGGCTATCGATGAATCGGGTTCGAAGCCCTCTCCGATGCCGGTTTCACCCAGGGGAGGAGGCCGGCGCTGGCTGGCGATCGGTGGGTCGACGTTCGTCATCGCGATGGCTATCGGAGGCGGCCTTTGGCTGATGCGGACCCCAACGCCATCGCCACAACCACCGCGGATTGAACAACCACCGGCTGAAACGCCACCGACTGAACCGGTGAAAAATGGGCCGTCCACTAATCCCAAAGCCGGTCAAACTTATACTGATCCCCTGACGGGAATCGAGTTTATCTGGATTCCCCCTGGATGTTTCAACATGGGCAGTCCTGAAACCGAGCCGGATCGCAGCGCCAATGAAATGCTGCATCAGGTTTGCCCGAAGGGATTCTGGATGGGCAAAACCGAAGTGACCAATGGTCAATATCGAAAATTTCAGAGTGATCACGATAGCGGCGCTTATGAATCCTACACGCTGAATGCACTGGACCAGCCGGTGGTTCGCGTGAGTTGGCAGGAGACGGTCGCCTTTGCAAACTGGCTGTCGGAAAAAACCGGTCTGCACTATCGCCTGCCGACCGAAGCGGAATGGGAATACGCCGCGCGCGCCGGTCAGACCGGTTCCCGATACTGGGGTAATGATCCGAACCAGGCGTGCCATTACGCCAATATCTATGACGAAACTGCGCGCCGGGCCAAGCCTTTTAACTGGGCCAACTATCCCTGTGAAGATCAGCAAGCGGCGGCAGCGCCAGTCGGTCAGTACGCGGCCAACGCCTTTGGCTTGTACGATATGCTAGGCAACGTCGCGGAATGGACCTGTTCCGACTATGACAGCAACTACGCCGGAGGTGAAACCCGGTGCGCCGATGAGGGCGTCTCATCCGCTGGACGCCGTGTGCTGCGCGGGGGATCCTGGTCTGATTATCCGGGACTGGTGCGGTTCGCCTATCGGTTCCCTGCGGCTCCGGAGTATGGGAAATGGCGATCCGACATCGGATTTCGCCTGGTGCTGGAACCCTGGTTGGGGAAGAGTAATTGAGGAAGCGCCATGAGCAAGATCCTGTTGAAAGGACTGATGCTGGTATGGATGTTAATTGGTTGGTTACCGTTCCATCTGGCGCAAGCCGCTTCTGGAACGCCCGAAGCGAAGATGACCGCCACGGTGATCGAGTTCAGCGTGCGGGGCGATCTGCATGAACAAGCCGGCGCCATCCTTGCCGACCTGATGATGTCGGCGCTCGCTAATACCGGACGTTTCACCCTCAAGGACCGGTTAGCGTTGTCGGCGGCGGCCAAGATCGCCAAACAGCAGGAACTCGGCTCCACGGGTTTGCTCGATCCAAAAACTGCGGCTGAATTGGGCCGACGCTATGGCGTGGACGCGGTAGTCACCGGCGCAGTCAACAAACTGGGGGACTTGATCACTGTCACAGCGCGCCTGATCGATACCCGAACGGCTTCCCTGTTGCGCAGCGGCCAGATTCAGGGCAGAAATATTGACACCATCCAGATCAAGGTCAACGAACTGGCGGCGATGATTACGACGCCGCCGGAACCGCCGCAAACCTACCGGTTAACGGTCAGGACCCAACCGGCCGAGGCCAGCGTTCGCTTACTGAACAGTCCAATTCCCTATCAGCCCGGTGTGCGGTTGCCACCGGGAAATTATGAAATTGAAATCGGCCAGACCGGGTATGCCGCAAGCCGGAAAAGCGTCAGGATTGAGGATCGTGACGTAGCAATCGATGTCGAACTGGAAAAAACCAGGCATGGTTTAACAATTCGCCCGGAACCGGCGGACGCGACAGTTCGGTTGTTGGGTGTTTCAGGCGCTTATCAACCAGGAATGCCACTGGCGCCGGGCAATTATGAGATCGAAGTTGCGCGTGAAGGCTACGTCTCGCGCAAAGTGCCCGTACGGATTGCTGATAGTGATCTGACTGTGCCGGTGAAGCTGGAAAAACAACCGCCACCGCCACCGCCAGAACAGTATCATCTGACCGTGCAGACCGATCCTGCTCAAGCAACGATTCGGTTGCTGAATGTAAAGACCCCCTATCAACCCGGCATGGAGCTGCCGCCTGGCGAATACACGGTGGAGGTCAGCGCGGACGGCTACGAACCTTCGAAGGCGCCGGTCAAGATCATTAATAGCGATGTGACCATGCCGGTGAAGCTCGTAAAATTGCCTGAACCGGAGAAACCGACGCTCTATCGGCTGACTGTTCGTCCCAATCCGTCCAATGCGCAAATTCGCATACTGAATATCAGACCTCGCTATGAACCGGGTATTCAGTTGGAATCCGGCAATTATACGGTGGAGGTTTCCCGATCGGGCTATGAAACCCAGGTGCTTACGGTGCGCATCGTGAATGCAGATGTGACGATGCCGGTGACGCTGGTCAAGACGCCTGAACCAGAACCGCCGCCATCCTACCGGCTCACGCTGCGAACTGATCCCGCTGACGCTCAGGTTCGGTTACTGGGAATTAAACCTCGTTATCAACCCGGCATCGCATTAGAGCCGGGTAGCTACACGGTAGAGGTTTCCCGCTCCGGTTATCAAACCCAGCGGTTGACCGTGCGCATTGCCAATGCTGACGTGATCGCACCGGTAACGCTGATTAAGGAACCGGAACCGGTCGCGCCGGTTCAACCGCCCGAACCAGCCACCTATCGGTTGACCGTGCGCACCGATCCGTCTCGGGCGCGCGTGCGGTTGGTCAACTCCTCGTTTACCTACCGCCCAGGGGTGCGCCTGCCGCCAGGCGAGTACACGGTGGAGGTCAGCCGGAGCGGCTACGAAACGAAACAGGTCTCGGTGCGAATTGCCAATCGCGATGTGACCGAGTCGATCAGTCTGGAGCGGATTGCCACAGCGGCTCCGCCAACCCCTCCCACTCCAGCGCCTGCCCCGCCTTCGCAAGCAGGCGCCTGGCGAATTGGCTCGATTCAGATTGACGGTTCAATCACCGGTGTTGATCGCAACGAAGTGCAACGGGTGTTGAACCGCTACATGGGTCAGACGGTTAACCGCGACAGCTTGTTGAATGCGGCGATGCAGGCCTATCGTACTACGGGAATCACCTTAAGTTTTGTGGTGCGCAATGCGGCGTCAGGATCGGCGCAATTACAGGCGCGCGTCAGCCGGCGGCTGCGGCGGACGTATGAAAGCTCGATTCCGCTGGTGACCCGCAGTCAGATCGAACGATCCGGCTTCGATGTGTCGGTGGAATAAGGAGGTTGCCCTCCTCTCGCCCGCTTGCGGGAGAGAGGCTGGGGAAGAGAGACGTTAATAACCAGGATGATCAATCATCGCGGTATGATCGCCACGCACGATGGGTAGATAGCGTGGTTTCCAGAAGCGCGAGCGCAGGTAAGCATCGAGATCGCGTCCCGCCAGATCAGTCTTTTCGGCAACACCCTCGCGCAACGCCTGCTCGATGACTCGCACGCCGACCCGGATGCTGACCTCCCGCAATTCCCCCACCGGCGGATAGACCCTGCCGGCCCGCAAGTGCGCGGCAGCGGTGTAGTCGGCCAGCGCATAGGCGGCTTCCAGCACCATGCTGTCCGTGATCTCCCGGCATTCGGCCAGAATGGCGCCTAAACCCAGACCGGGAAAGATGAAGGCGTTGTTGCCCTGGCCGATGTGATGCGTTTGACCGTCGCGGACGACATCGGGGAATGGACTACCGGTGGCGACGATGGCCCGGCCTTCGCTCCATTCCAGGATATCCTGTGGCAACGCTTCGCAGGCCGATGTGGGATTAGACAGCGGAAAGATAATGGGGCGGGCAGTGTTACGCGCCATAGTCTGCACAATCGGATGATTGAACGAACCGGTCTGGCCGCTCAAACCCAACAGGGCAGTGGCTTTGGTGTGCTCAATCGTCTCCATCAGAGTGGGAATTTCATTGACTATCGACCAGCCGGCGATTTTTTCGTGGGGTTGCAGATAGTAATGCTTGTAAGCTTCCACTGCGCGCCCCTCCACCAGCAGACCACGCGAATCGATCACACACACCCGATCGCGGGCTTCCTCCTGACTCAAGCCTTCGCGGATGAGTCCCTGGGTGATGGCCCAGGCAACCCCCGCACCGCCGGCGCCGGCGCCGTGAATCACGATGCGCTGATCGCGCAGCGACTCTCCCTTCAGTCGGCTGGCGGATAACAGGCCGGCCAGCGCCACTGCGCCGGTGCCTTGAATATCGTCGTTAAAGGAAGGAATTTGCTTGCGATAGCGCTCCAGAACAGTAAAGGCGACCTCCTTGGCCAAATCTTCCCACTGGATGATGGCGCGTGGCCAGCGCGCATGAATGGCCTTGACAAACTTGTCCAGAAACGTCAGATACCGCTCCCCGCGCAAGCGCCGCTGGCGGACACCGAGATAGAATTCGTCGTTCAACAGTTCCAGCCGGTCGGTGCCGACATCCAGCTTGACGGGCATAGTGTGCAACGGATTGACGCCACCGCCGATGCTATAGATGGCCAGCTTGCCGATGGCGATGGCCAGTCCGCCATAACCCTGATCGCCAATGCCAAGAATCGCCGAGGAATCGGTAGCAACAATCATGCGCACGTCGTTCCAGGGAAAGTTCTCGACCACCCGAGCGGCACGATCAATGTTCAGCGGTGAGAACGACAGTCCGCGCGGGTTCTGATAAAGATGGCTGAATTGCTGCACCGCCTGACCCACAGTCGGGGTGTAGATGATCGGCATCATCTCTTCCAGATGCTGTTCCAGCAAGGCGTAGAACAGGGTTTCGGCGCGCTCCTGCAAGGCGCGCAGGTACTGATACTTGGCGATTGGGTCCGGTTCGCGCAGAAAGCCGCGATAGACGCGAGCAACCTGCTGTTCCAGCGTGTTGACCTGGGGCGGCAGCAGACCGTCCAGCCCCAACGCGACCCGCTCGTCTTCGGTAAAGGCCGTACCCTTGTTGCTCAGCACCAGCCGCAGCAGGGCGATCCCTTCCAGGTAAACTTCCATGTATTCACGGCCTTCGGCGTCCTGCTTGATGTCAAAATAGGGACTGATCGGTTCTCGTTTCATCGGGCGATTTCTGCGGAGCTGCTTGAGACAGGTTGGATAGGAACGATCTCGTTAATGAGGCGGCGCAATATGGCATTTAAAAACGGCAGGGTCAAATAGCTTTGGCGAATGGGTGGACGCCCTGGGCCTGGAACAAGTAATGTAGCTGCCTGACTGACGAACCGATGAGTGAATCGTGATGAATTCGTGATGAAAGCGCGGCCTCCGCGGCGGATCATGGTCTATCGGACACCGATTGGCGGCGGAGGACAATTGCATGTGGACCAACATTGAAGCAGAGTTAAACCCGATGGCGCGCAAAGCACTTCTGGTTGAGGATGACCGCGACATCGCCGCGCTGGTCAAGCTACATCTCCAGGACATCCACTGCGAGGCGGATATTGCCGTTTGCGGACAGGATGCCCTGATCCATTACGCCCGCCAGCGTTACGACCTGGTGATTCTGGATCTGATGTTGCCGGATCTGGATGGATTGGCGGTTTGCCAAAAGCTGCGTACGGGCAACGACTACGTGCCGATTTTGATGTTGACCGCCAAATCGTCGGAAATCGACCGGGTAGTGGGTCTGGAACTGGGCGCGGACGATTATCTGACCAAACCGTTCAGCTTCCCGGAGTTGCTGGCGCGGGTGAAGGCGTTGTTGCGGCGGGCTGAGGCTTTGGGCGGTCGCCAAAGTCCATCGTCGGATAGTGAATGTATTACTCGTGGCCCGCTGATGATTGAAACCGACAAGCGCCGGGTTACCCTCGCCGGTCAGGAGCTGTCGCTGACCGCCAAGGAATTTGACCTGTTGTTGCACTTCGCTCGTCATCCAGGACGAGTATTCAGCCGCGGCCAACTCCTCGATCAGGTTTGGGGTTATGGCCACGAGGGTTATGAACACACGGTCAATTCGCATATCAACCGCCTGCGCGCCAAACTGGAGCCTAATCCGGCGGAACCCCGCTACCTCCTCACCGTCTGGGGCGTAGGCTACAAATTCGCCGAATCATGCTAAAAACCCTCTACGGCAAACTGGCCCTGGCGCTGGCGGCGCTACTCGCCGCCATCGGTTTGAGTTACGGATTGATCAGCCATTCCCTGACCCAGCGTTATCTGCAGGAAGCGCAGCAGGGTTTTAATCGCGATCTCGCCCGCAACCTGGTCGTCGATCAAGGACTGGTCGCCGGCGGTCAACTCGATCTTAAAGCGCTGAAAGCCACGTTTATGCGGTACATGATGATCAATCCGAGCATCGAGATTTATCTGCTGGACGCTCAGGGGAGGATCCTGGCTTATTCGGCGGAGCCGTCTGTTGTCAAGCGCAATCGGGTGGCGCTGGAACCCATCCGGGCGTTTCTCGCTGGCGCTGCCTTGCCGATTTTCGGCGATGACCCGCGCAGTCATGACGCCCGCAAGAGTTTTTCGGTAACGCCCGTCCCCGCGACGGAAGGCGCTGACGGTTATCTGTACGTGGTGCTGCGCGGGCAGATGTATGAATCTTTCGAGCGCATCTACCAGGACAGCTTGCTGTTGCAGCTCAGCGGTTGGGTGCTGGCGGGCAGCTTACTGACGGGATTGTTGATCGGGTTGCTGCTGTTTCACGTCCTGACCCGCCGGTTACGGCGTCTGGCAATCCGGGTCAACGATTTTCAGGGAAGCGATTTTACCGTTTACACACCCTATCAGGGGCAGGGCGTTCAAGGCGATGAAATCGAACAACTGGGCGCGTATTTCGACCGGATGGCGCGGCGCTTGCGGACCCTGATTGCCCATCTCGAAGAGCGGGATACGCTGCGGCGTGAGTTGGTGAACCATGTTTCTCACGATCTGCGCACCCCCCTGGCGGCGTTGCACGGCTATCTGGAGACCTTGCAACTCAAGGCCGACCGCTTATCGCCCGCTGATCAGGTGCTGTATCTCGATGCTGCTTTACGCCATTCGCGACGCTTGGGTCGATTGGTGGGCGACCTGTTTGAATTAGCCAAACTTGACGCCCACGCGATTCAGCCACGCCGGGAGTGCTTTCCCGCCGCCGAACTGGTGCAGGATATCGCGCAGAAATACCAGTTGCCGGCCCGCGAACATCGGATTCGCTTTATGGTGCGTCTGCCGGCGGCGACGCTGTTTGTCGAGGCGGATATCGGATTGCTCGAACGGGTGCTGGACAACCTCATTCTCAATGCATTCTATCATACGCCGCCAGAGGGAATTGTCGCCCTGGAGCTGCGCAGTACCGGCCAGGCCGTGACCTTTGCGATTACCGATACCGGACAGGGCATTGCGCCGGAGGATTTACCGCGCATCTTCGACCGGTTTTATCGCGGTTCCAGCAAAGCCAAGGATGACGGCAATCATTTGGGATTGGGTTTGGCGATCGCCAAGCGGATTGTGGAATTGCATGGCAGTACCTTGTGGGTCGCCAGCAAATTGCATCGGGGAACACAATTTGGTTTTGACCTGCCGATCCGCGCGTATTCCGCATCGTGATGAAAACGTGGTTGGGACTGCCCAACCTGGACTCTACCACTGAATCAGACGCTTGATTTCCCGGGCGCTCCAGCGCAGCGCCCGGCTTTGCAAGCGGCCCAACGCCAGGAGCAGCGCAATGGCGGCATCAGGATAAATCGCTCGCAGCCGGTCAAAATCCGCCCGACTCAATACCCACAGCTCACTACGGCGGATAGCGATGGCCTCGGCGGCGCGCGGACCAGGATCGAGGAAGGCGATTTCGCCAAACACAGTACCCGGCCCATAAACCGCCAGGCGTTTGTATCGTTCATCAGCGACATGCAGCCGGATGTCAATCCGGCCGCGAAGCACCAGATACAGATCCGATCCTGTTTGGTTGGCGTCGAACAACCGCTCGCCGGCTTCCAGGGTCAGCGGGCGAAGCACCGAGGCGAACTCTGCCAATTCCATAGGTTTCATATCACGGCACAGATCAAGCTCCGCCAAGGTAATGTCCTTGTCCAGAGCGGTGGTGTCAATATTCAGCGCTTTGAGCAGGGCATTCTCAGCGTATTCCAACGCCTGATCGGCCCCGGCGAAGGTGCGGACATTGAGTCGTCCTGGGCGCAAGGTGAGACGGCGCAGGGTGCGCTCCACATCCCGGCCCAGGCCCAGTTGCTCAGGGACTTCGCAAAACAGCAATTCCCCGCGATGCGCTTCCAGTCGCGCGGCAATCTGTTGCAACAACCGCACACTGGACAGATCGATCTGAATGACTCGGCGCAGATGCAGGATGACCCAGGACCGCCGGTCGAGATCGGGCAACATTTCCTCGAACAATTGATCGGTCTTGGCGAAGAATAGAACGCCGCTTAAATGATACAGTACGATCCGGTCACCATGATGAGCCAGCCATTCCACTTGATCCGCAGGTCGTTGCCGCACCGAGGGCCGTTCGAGAGCAGTCAGCCGGCGCTGGATGACCGGCAGGCGACTCTGACTGCGGATGAAGAGCAGGATGGCAATACTCAGACCGACTAACACCGCGATCATCAAATCCTGAGCGAAAGTGACAATGGTGACCAGCAGTGCAACCGCCGCATCCAGTCGGGTTCGTCGCTGTTGCGCCCAGGCGATGATGTCTTTTTCCATAAGATTCAAGGCGGAAGCGATGATAATGCCGGCCAGTGCGCTGGTTGGCAGCCATTCACCAGCGGAGCCGGCGAACAGCAAAAGGAGGAGCAAAAAGACGCCCGCGGTCAGCGCCGCCCAGCGGCGAGCGCCGGCCTGAACCGCCGTAGTAGTGCCGCCCACGCTGGCTGCGCCGGCCAGGCCACCGATCAAACCAACAACCATCTGCCCGATACTCTGCGCCAGCAATTCGCGGCGGGCATTGTGGCGCTGGCCGGTGGTGGTGTCAGCGATCACTGCGGTCAACAAGGTGTTCAGGGAGGAGAGCACCGCCAAGGTGAAAGCCGCATGCAGGATCAGAGACCAGGGCAGGGAAGACCAGACGGTGAATTGATCGAGCGCCAGGTCAAAATCCGACCAGCGGGGCAGTGCGCCGATCACCCAATGGGACGGAACGGAAGGGGGATTGGTAAGATAAAGAATACATTGATAAAATAGCGTACCGCCGATCAGGCCGATCAAGGGTCCGGGAATGTTCGGCATGAAGCGCGGCGCGTAACGAACGGCGCAGAAGGCGACCACAGTGGTGACCATGGGTAGCCAATACCAGCGCATCCACAGGCCGCTGTAACTAATGCCAAGCCAGGGTTTGATCTGGGATTTGATGAGCAACAGGCCGATGCCGGTGGCGAGACCGGCGAATACCGGGTAGGGAATGAATTTCATCAGCCGCCCGCCCCCGGCGAAGGCGATCATTAACTGAAACAGACCGGCCAGCACGGTGATGGTGAACAGGGCAGGCGCGATCACTCCGGGTGGGACGCCAGCGGCGGTGAGAAGCACAGCCGTGCTACTGAGCAGCGCCATGCTGGCGCCGGTAGGGCCGCTAATCAAGCCAATCGTTCCACCCGCCCCGCCGGAGATTAACAGCAATCCAATCGCCCCAGCCAAACCGGCCAACGCTCCAGGGGCGGTCCCAAGGTAGGGGGCGAATACCGTGACTCCGAAAGCAGTCGCCTGCGGCAAAACGACAGCGGCGGCGATCAGTCCGCCACGCAGGTCGCTGAGAGGGAGAGTAGGAGGTTTCATGCCCTCGGAGAATGGATGAAAACCAGTAGGATGATTTTATGGAGATGCAGTTCCTCGTATTCTGCTGGTTTTGGTAACAGAATCCAATCATAAATTTTAGCTATAAATAAATGAATTTTTATTCCTTTTAATTCGTGAATTCTCCTTATAAGCTAGTCATTAAAACTGAGCGCAATACTCAGGTATTCCCTGCTTCTCATTGATAACTGAGATCAACCCGCAACAGGATCGACCCCGATGAAGGCCAGCGACAAGTACACTGTGGAAACGATTACGGAGATTCGGACCTGGGCGTCCAATCTGTTTTCCTTCAAAACCACCCGCAGCCAGTCCTACCGCTTCATTGCCGGCCAGTTTGCCCGGTTGGGCGTCGTAGATGACCAGGATAAATTAGTGTGGCGGGCTTACTCCATCTGTTCGGCGCCCTATGATGAATTTTTGGAGTTCTACTCGATCGTTGTGCCCGACGGCGCGTTTACTTCGCGGTTGTCAAAACTGAAGATTGGCGACCCGGTGATGGTCGAGAAGAAAAACTATGGCTATCTGACTACCGACCGCTTTGAGTGCGGCAAGGATCTCTGGCTGCTGTCCACTGGCACTGGGCTGGCGCCGTTTCTGTCGATCCTACAGGAGTTTGATACCTGGGAGCAGTACGAAAACATTGTCCTGGTTCACAGCGTGCGTTACCGGCATGAGTTGGCCTATCAGGAGTTCATCGATTCATTCAAGGAGAATGAGTTATTCGCCGAATGCGCTCACAAGCTGAAGTACGTGCCAGTCGTCACTCGGGAACAGGCCGAGCGGTCCACGCTCAATGACCGCATCACGAGTTTGCTGATCAACGGCGAACTGGAAGCGCATGTTGGATTGCCGATTGATCAGGAACGATCGCGAATCATGATTTGCGGCAACCCGGATATGGTGCAGGAAACCCGGCAACTGCTGATCGATCGCGGTTTGACTCTGAGCCTGCGCGGCAAACCTGGCAATATGGCAGTGGAGAATTATTGGTAGAGGTCACAGCCCTGGCCAGTTGCTGTTGTTCTTCCTTCGGCAAGCCTGCGGGATCAAAACGCCAGCGCTGATGCCAGCCGACCATCTCGGTCATGCCGGCGATTTCCCAAGCCCCGATTCGGCGCAGCCAGTGTTCCAGGGTTTCGCCGGGCGGACGAGGGCCTCGCTGGAGGGCAATCCGGTCGAGTATCTGATAGAAAGGCGATTCCGCGCCGGGCGGGATAACGACCGACGCTGGTTTTTTAACGGGCAATCGGCGCATGCGCTGCCGTCGCAGCAGACGCCAGAACAGAATAGCCGCCAGCAGTCCCGCCAATCCCCACAGCCAGCGATTATCCTCTTCGTCGCCGGTGACTTCTCGCCAGCGCCAGCGGCTGAACTGATAAGTCAACCAGTCCCAGAGATCGCCCAGCGTTTGATACCAGGGTGTTCTTGCTTCCTCGAAACCGGTCCAATCCGGTGGTGTGGCGTCAAAATCCTGCCAGCGCTCGTCCAGCCAGACGAGCGCCCAGGCGTGCGCATGACGACGGCGGGCAACGTAGGTTCCCTCCAGAGGACTGTATTCGGATACAGAAAAACCGGTGGCATAGCGGGCAGGGACGCCAGCTGCCCGTAACAGCAACACGGCGGCGGTGGCGAAATATTCGCAATGCCCGGCGCGTACCTTTAGCAGAAAGGTCTCCAGGGCGGTCATGCCCTTTGCGGGTGTGGGCAAATCCAAACTATAACGAAACTGGCCGAGCAGGAAGGCGCGTATTTTGGCGGCGGCGACTGCAGGCGGTTGGCCGGTTAATCCCAGCTCGCTGGCCAGACGTTGCAGGGTAGCCTGTTCCCGGCGAGGCAGAGCCAGATCGAATTCCCCGCCCTCTTCCCCCACTGGAATTTCTGGTTGATATTCGACCTGGTAATCAACCAGTCCCGGTCCTTCGCTGGCCTTGAGCGCGCCCAGACTGCTGCGTTGCAGTTCACCTACCGGCAACCGTTCCAGCCGCCAGGCGTTCGCCGGTAGCGGCAACATACCCGTACCTCGATGCAGCGCCAGCGTGATGTTTAGCTGCCGGATTTCGCTGTCCGATGGGTTACTCAGCCGCCATTCCCGCCCGTCGCCCTGGGGATCAAGGCGAGTGAAACGAACACCCTTAGCCAGCCATACGCCATCGAAATAGCTGTTATAACTGGCGGCGCGCAGTAACCACGGCCCCCGGTCGCCAGGCATGGGCTTGAGGCGTAGAACCACCCGATCTGATAATTTCAACTTGCCGATATCGCCCAGCGAGGTGCTGCTGCGGTAAGGATCGAAATCCACCAACCAGTCTTGAAACCACTCGGCAAAGCGGTCTTCCATATCCAGTTGCAAGCGGTGGAGACCCAGGCTCAGCGGCCAGGCGGCCAGGCCAGCAGCTGTGATTAACACTACGGCCAACGGCCAGCGATAACGCCGAGGCCGCGCAGCGATCAGCAACCAGAACAGCAACGGTCCCGCCCCCAGTAGATACCCTGGCTGTGCAGTGACGCTGGCTGCCAGCAGGCAGACAACGAAATAGGACAGATCCAGCTTCAGCGGTCGCCCGGCCAGCTCGCTTCCCGAACGGCGCAGGGAGTAGAACAGATGCCCCAAGCGGAAGGCTCCCGCTGTGGAATAGCGTTGAATCGCCAGTGGCAGGAACAGCAAGAGTGGAAACCAACTGGCCAGAGTGTAAAGATGCGTTGCCAGCGGCGGCTGATTGAGATAGCGGGTGAACAGCAGAATCAGCGCTCCAACCCAGAGCAGGGCGGTTAGATCGATGACCCGCGCCAATTCCTTATCGCCCAGCGCCCAGCGCCAGCCCACGCGCGGCGCCAGTTCCAAAATTAGCGCCATCGGTAACGCCAGCGGCCACAATTCAGTGCGCCAGCCCCAGAACAACAAGGTGGCGGTCAACAATCCAAACGGGAGAGTCAGGGTCATGACGTCAGCCTCGCCAATTCCATCGCCAGTGTTTCCGCAGTCGCTACGCGGATTCCCGGCTCGGGCGGCGCGGCCAGAGGACCAATGACCAGCGCTACGGTTTCCACGCCCTGTCCCCGCAACAGGTTCAGCAACTGCCGCCGTTCCGCATCCCAATTCAGCAGTACACACACGCAGGCGCTCAACTCCGGCGCGTGACTGGCGACCATAGACCGCAGTTGGGAAAACGCCTGATCCCGGCGCGGGGTCACGCACGCCAGAATTTCCAGCAACTGTTCCGTCTGGCCTAAACCCCGTCCGGTGGTAAAGCAGTAAGCCCGGTCGCCGACGAACAGTAAATCCAGCAGCGCCTCCGGGCCGCGTTCAGCGGTCGCAATCGAGGCAGCAGCGGATACGGCGGTTTCAAATCGTGCGTCATCCACGCCGGCGGCAAAGCTGTCCAGCAGCAGGCCGTAGCGCACGAAAAATTCATCCTGGAATTCCTTGACAATCGGTTCACCGCGCTTGGCGAAGCTGCGCCAGTGGATGCGGCGCGGCGGATCGCCCGGACGGTACTCGCGTAAACCAACAAATTCATCTTCCTCGCCGACCGATTGCGCCAGATTAACCCCGCCACGCTGATAGCGCCGCCCATCGTGAAAGTGGAGCGGGGAAACCGGATAGCGGCGCGGCAGGACCAGCAGCCGGTCAGCCAGTGGTTGGTGGAACAAGCGTTTCCAGAGTCCCAGCGGGTCAGGTCGTCCAAAATGCAGTGCGGCAAATTCCAGCCAGCCCCGGCGCAGTGGGGTCAGCATCAATTCCGCTTCAGTCGTCGCCTCTGGCGGTAGAACCGGCAGCGCATGGGCGGCGCTATTGGCTCCGCGCGCCCAAGTAGTCCAGTGACGCCACTGGCGATAGGTGGGCAAGCGTCCAAAGGTCGCGGAAGACGGCGGCGTATCGCGCAGTTCGTCGAACACGCTCAAATCATGTTGCACCCGAGCGCCGTGATTGTGCAACGCTAATCGGTAGCGCAGCGGTTGATCGACGGTGGCAAAGCGCGGTAATTGACGCCTGGCAGTCACCGTCAGTTTGCCAAAGCGACTGATAAGAAAAGCGATTATAAAAAAGACGGTCAGCAACACGAGCAACTGGTAGGTCATGCCAACCTGGGTGTTGACGCCAAACGCGCCCGCCGCGATCCAGCCGCCGAATAGCCAGCCGCCCAGCGGCGTCAAATGTTGCCGGAGAAAATGTCCGGGACGATAGACCGCAGCATACAGACGAAGCAGCGGATGAGACATGGTTAAACCGGCGCGGCAACCTGCCGGAGGACTTCACTTGCCACCGCTTCCGCCGTCAGGCCGCTAAACCGCGCCTGGGGGTCGAGCTTCAGACGATGGGCCAGCACCGGAACCGCCAGTTCCTGCACATGATCGGGCGTAACAAAATCCAGCCCGTCGAACAAGGCCAGCGCCCGCGTGGTTTTCATCAGCGTCAGCGAGGCGCGCGGACTGGCGCCCATTGCAACGCCCGGCGCGGTGCGGGTAGCCACCACCAGTTCCACCAGATAACGACTCACTTCGTCACTCATGCGGATCGCTGTAGCCGCATGTCGCAAGCTTTCCAACGCTGCACGGTCCGCGCAGGCGAGCAGCGTATCCAGCGGATGTTGCTCCCGTTGCGCCGTCAACACGGCGATTTCCCCCGCCACATCGGGATAACCCAGACCAAAGCGCAGGGCGAACCGATCCATTTGCGCTTCCGGCAGCGGATAGGTGCCGTGAAATTCAATCGGATTCTGGGTGGCGATGACAAAGAACCACTCTCCCAGGTCATGACGCTGGCCATCCAGGCTGATCTGCCGTTCGCCCATTGCTTCCAGCAAGGCGGCCTGAGTGCGCGGCGAGGCGCGGTTAATTTCATCGGCCAGCAAGACCTCAGTGAACGCCGGGCCGCGATGCAGGCGGAATTCCTGCCGCTGCGGATCGAAAATGGAGACACCCAGCAAGTCAGAGGGCAACAAGTCGGGAGTGAACTGAATCCGCCGAAATTTCAAAGTCAGCGAACGAGCGAAGGCTTTGGCCAGAGTGGTTTTACCGGTTCCCGGCAAGTCTTCCAGCAACACATGACCGCCGACAATGAAAGCGGCTAACAGCCAGCGAATCGTCCGGCGCTGACCGATCATGATTTTTTCCAGATTATTCAATAAAACAGCGTAAGTTTCACGATGCATAGCGTAGGCAGTGAGCGACAATAGTGTGCAGATTTGGTTTTATACCAGGACTGTGCATTCATATCGAGTATCGAATGAATACTTTATGAGCTTAATAGAGACTTCTTTTCCTGCATCATTACCCTATAATTAATACAGGTTCCAAGTGTCAGGTTTCAGGAACGGAAACAGGGAGTTGTTCCCGAATTTATCCGGCTTCCATCTGGAAAGACCAATATATAGGGTTAATAAAACCGCTGCCAGGGAGCGCTTTCCATCCTGGTAATCGGCGTCGATCAGTTAGGAGATTCGATGAAGGAAACCAAATCCAAGACAAATCAGCAAGCGAAGATTGGCGCTGTTGACGTGAGGCTGGTGGGCATTGGCGCATCTGCTGGTGGGTTGGAAGCGTTGCGCGAACTGATGGAATCGCTGCCCGACTCCAATGCCTTGTCCTATATCATCGCCCAGCATGTCTCGCCCACCCACATCAGCATGTTGATGAGCCTGCTCTCGCCGATGACAAAACTGCAAGTGAAAGACCTGGTGGACCGCCAGTCGCCTGAACCGGGCGTCGTCTACATCACCCCGCCTAACAAGGACGTTATTCTGGAGCAGGGTCAACTGCGCCTCACGGAACCCCAAGCTGCAATTGGCCCCAAGCCTTCGGTCAACCATTTCTTTCACTCCCTCGCCGACGAAGTGGGAGAACAAGCCATCGGCATCATTCTCTCCGGCACGGGTTCCGACGGGGCGGCAGGCATCCGCGCCATTAAGGCGGCAGGCGGCATCACCATCGCCCAGGAACCGGAGACGGCTAAATATGACGGCATGCCCAAGGCTGCTATCCATACCGGCAATGTGGATCTCATCCTGGCCCCAAGCAAGATCGGCCCCGCCCTCGAACGCCTGCTGTCTCTGCCTCGAGGTCTGCCGCTCGACGCCGATGACGCGTCAGACACCGACGAATACACCCAGATTAGCAATCTGGTGCGGATAAACACGGCCTTCAAGCTCAATGACTACAAACCGGCCACGGTGCGGCGGCGCATCGCCCGACGGATGAATATCGTTGGCGTCGACACACTCAAGGCGTACATCGCATATTTGGAGGCAAATCGGGAAGAATCGCATGCCTTGATGCGTGACGCCTTTATCAGCGTGACCGCCTTCTTTCGCGATCAGGATGCTTTTTCCGTCCTGGCGCAGATGATCAAAAAGGTTGTACAGGAACGCGAAAACAGCGAGGTCATCCGCTGCTGGGTGCCAGGCTGCGCTTCGGGCGAAGAGGTTTACAGCATCGCCATGCTGTTTGAGGAAGCCCTGCGTAACCAGGGCAAGGCGAGCTTGCAGTATATGATTTTTGCTTCCGATCTGGACGACAACGCCCTCGACCGGGCGCGAGCCGCCCTGTACCCGGTGAGTGAACTGGAGAATGTGCCCAAATCCTTGCGTGACTCCTACATGCAGATCATGGGGGATCACTATCGCATCATCAAGAGCATCCGCAATCGTATCGTCTTTGCCCGACAGAACGTCATTGAAGACCCGCCTTTCGCCCACCTGGACCTGATCAGTTGCCGCAACTTGCTGATCTACCTGAATCCACCGGTGCAGAAGCGGGTTCTGGAAATTTTCCATTACGCCCTCAATCCTGGCGGCTGGCTGTTTCTCGGTAAATCCGAAACGATCGATCAGCACAATGACCTGTTCAAAGTCGTGGACCGCCGCACCCGCCTTCACCAACGCCTGGAGGGGATACCTCACTATGTGCTACCCATCGGTGTCCGGGATCAGTCCGGGAATCAGGAGGGTGGGCGCACGATCACCACCAGCACCGATTTGGTCAGTATGCACACTCTGGAGCAGTTAGCCGAGCGTTACGCACCCCCCTCCCTGGTGGTCAATGCCGAGGACAATGTGGTGCATTTCCACGGTAATCTGAAGCCTTTGCTCAATTTCCCCAAGGGACGAGCGGAGTTGTATCTGTTCGAGCTGGTGGAACCCGCTCTGCGCGCCGAGTTGCGGGCGCTGGTCTACCGCTGCCGCCGTGACTTGCAACTAGCCCAAGGTAGCGCCTGGCCTATCGAGATCAATGGCCAGCGCTACACCGTAACCCCGGTGGTGAGTCCCCTGGATGTCGGCCGGAAGGCGCTGCTCCTGATCTCATTCCCGGTCACCCGCTTGGAAGAAGAAGGCAAACGGGCTGTGGTGAGCGCCACGAGCGATGAGCGGGATAACCTCATTATCAGAGAGTTGGAGCAGGAGCTGGCTAACACCCGCACCCATCTCAATGTCGTCGTGGAAGAACTGGAGACTTCTAACGAGGAACTGCAATCGCTCAATGAGGAATTGCAGTCCACCAACGAAGAGCTGCAATCCGCCAACGAAGAGCTGCAAACCGCCAACGAAGAATTGCAGTCCACCAACGAAGAGTTGCTGACGGTCAACGAGGAGCTGCAGGTCAAATCGGCGGAACTGGAAATCACCGCTAGCGACCTCATCAACGTCAAGGAGAGCCTGACTTTCCCCTTGATCGTGGTCGACGAGCAACTACGCATTACTCAGGTCAACGCGGCGTGCAGCGCCATCGTCGTCATAGACGCCCCTCTGGAGGGCAGTGCTCTCAACAGCGTGCAATGGCAGGTGGAGGTTGCTGGCTTAAACGGCCAGGTGCGTAGCGTTCTCAAGGACGGTCAACAACATCGGACCACGGTCCGTTCCGAGAAAGGCTCCATCTATAGCTTGAACATCATGCCCTATTGCCAAGAGCAAGGCGCTATTACCGGCGCTGTGCTCGTTTTTAAGGATATCACGATCCAGCATGAGGCCGAGCAGGCATTGCGAGACAGCGAAGAACGTTTCCGGCAAGTAACTGAATCCTTGCCGCAGTTGATCTGGACCTGTGCGGCTGATGGCTCATGCGACTACCTCAGCCCACAATGGGTGCGTTACACCGGCAAAAGCGAGGCTGAGCAACTGCTGAACGACGGCTGGTTGGAGCAACTCCATCCCGACGATCGCCAGCGAACGATCAACGAATGGCAAGCCACCACCGCGCAAGGGCGTCACTTCGCTATTGAGTTTCGTATCCGCCGACACGATGGCGCCTATCGCTGGTTTCGCACGTTGGCCGTGCCGCTGCGTGATGAGCAAGGCAATGTCGCCAAGTGGTTTGGCAGCAATACGGATATCGACGATATCAAGCAAGCTGAGAAAGCGTTGCAGGAAAGCGAAGCAAAGATCAGTCACATTATCGACATCATGCCCAATGCGGTACTGTTGATCGACGAGCAAGGGCGCATCCAGCGGACGAATCAACGCACAGCACAGATATTCGGCTACGAACAGACGGCTTTGTTCGGCCAGCCCGTGGAGATGCTGATTCCGGAACGTTTCCGTGCAACCCATGCAGGCTTGCGCCAGGGATATACGGCCGATCCAGCCATACGACCCATGAGCACAGGGCGGGATCTCTATGGCTTACACCAGGATGGACATGAGATACCGGTCGAAGTCGCGCTGGCGCCTTTAACCGCTGGCGAGACCCGATATGTGGTTGTTTCCGTGGCTGATATCACCGAACGAAAAGCAGCCGAGGACGCGCGCGCTTCAGCAATGAGATGCCTGGAAGTAGCGACCAAAGCAGCGGGAATCGGTATCTGGGTTTGGGACTTGGTCGACAATACCTTGATCTGGGATCAACGGATGTACGAACTTTATCAAGTACCCGAAGCAATCAAGGCGACGGGCATCTGTTACGATTTCTGGCGTTTGTGTGTTCACCCGAAGGATCTGGAGCGCGTCGAGCAGGAACTTACGGTGGCGATCCGAGGAGAAAAACCCTACGACAGCGACTTCCGGATTGTGCGGCCAGATGGATCGATTCGCTATATTCAGTCGGCGGCGCTTGTTGAGGCGGACGAATCCGGCAAGCCCTGTCGCTTCGTGGGCATCAATCGTGACCTGACGGAGCAGAGGCGCAATGAAGCGCGGTTGAAACAAAGCGAACACCAGTTACGGGCGATCATTGCCGCTTCGCCCGCGCCTAAGGCGCTGAGTGAAGGTGAGCGCCTGGTCTATATCAACCCCGCGTTCAGTCAAACATTGGGCTATTGTCTCGAAGACATCCCGACACTGGATTACTGGTGGTCCAAAACCTGCCCCGACGCAGAATATCGGGAACAGATCAGGCAGGATTGGTTGATCCGGGTCGAGCAATCCTGCCAGGGAGCGCCGTTCTCTCCGATAGAGATGCGGTTATGCTGCAAAGACGGCAGCATGCGCATCGTGCAGGCAGAAGCCAAGGCCCTGCCGGACCTCGGTGACGGTATGAGCCTGATGACGCTGTTCGACATCACCACATTGCGCAATACCACGGAGCGCCTGCAAACGCTGCTCGACACCGCCAGCGACGGCATTCACATTCTCGATGAGGACGGCGATGTGGTTGAATTCAGCCAGTCCTTCGCGCGCATGCTGGGCTATACCCCCAAAGAAATGGCGCGGTTGAACGTAGCCGACTGGGATGCTCAGATCCCGCGTGAACAGTTGATGATCGAGTTGCACAAGCTCATCAGCGAACCGCGCACTTTCGAGACTCAACACCGCCGCAAAAACGGCGTGATTTTCGATGCCGAGATCAATGCCAAGGGCATCCGATTGGGCGAACAGACCTACTTGTATGCCTCGGCGCGGGACATTACCGAGCGCAAACGGGCAGAAACAGCTCTTATCGAAGCGCGCGCTAAGGCCGAGTCTGCAAATCGCGCAAAGTCAGATTTTCTGGCGAATATGAGCCACGAAATTCGTACGCCAATGAACGCGGTGCTGGGACTGGCGCAGTTGCTGTTGGATACCGAACTGACCTCCCATCAGCGCGATTACCTGACGAAGCTGCACCATTCGGCCCGTTCGCTGCTGGGTATCCTCAACGATATTCTCGATTATTCCAAGATTGAGGCCGGTAAACTGGATCTCGAAACGGTTGAGGTCGAGCTTGCTGAACTCCTTGAGAGCACGTCTCGCTTGTTTAGCTTGGCCGCAGAAGGCAAAGATATCGAACTGGTTTTTGATGTGGCTCCGGATATTCCGCCGGTGCTGGTTGGCGATCCCTTGCGCCTCAAGCAGATTCTCAATAATCTGCTGGGTAATGCTATCAAGTTCACCTACCAAGGTTATATCCAGGTAACAATAAAACAGTTACAGAGGCAGGGTGACGACATAACTCTGCAGATCTCGATCTACGACACCGGGATTGGCATGACGCCCGAACAAGTCGGTCGGCTGTTCCAGGCTTTCGAACAGGCCGATGCTTCGACCACCCGCCAGTTCGGCGGCAGTGGACTGGGGTTGGCCATCACCAAGCGCCTGGTCGAAATGATGGGGGGGAACCTTTCGGTCGAGAGCGAGTGGGGACAGGGCAGCACCTTCGCGTTCACCGTGTGTCTGAAAACTCCGTCCAACTCAGCCCAGCGTCACATCGCCACTGCTCTGCACAACATGCGAACTCTGATCGTGGAGGACCACGCGGTTTCCTGCGATGTGTTGCATAGTATTCTGGCTGGCTGGTCTTTCCAGGTCGATGTCGTCCACTCAATAGAGGAGAGTTTGGCGAAGGCCGTGGATATGTGCCGCAGCGGACAACCTTACGAACTGGTTCTTGTCAGTTGGAAGCTGCTGGGCGTCGACGGTATTGAATTCGTTCGCCGACTTCGAGAGGAAGAGGCAAAACTATCTACGAGTATTTGTCAGACCATCGTAGTCATGGCGACCGCCTACCGGCACCAAGAGATTCAGCAAGCAGCCCAGGATCTTCAGATCGACGCTATCCTGGAAAAGCCGGTCATACCTTCGCGGCTTTTTAATCTGGTCAATGACTTGCAATCTGGAAGTCGACAATCTGGAAGACTGGATTCTGAGTGCTCCCAATGCGACGATCTACAGGATGGCCGCGATCGTCTGCGGATGCTTCAGGGTTCCCGGCTCCTGTTGGTCGAAGACAATCTAACCAATCAACTGGTCGCGCAGGATTTGTTGAAGAAGATGGGTCTGTCTGTCACCATTGCGAATAACGGTCGCGAGGCAGTCGAACAAGCGTCGGTTCAGCGTTTCGATGTCATTCTGATGGATTTGCAGATGCCGGAAATGGATGGTCTTGAAGCGACAAAACGCCTTCGCGCTTTGCCCGAAGGGCAAACAGTGCCGATTATCGCCATGACTGCGGCGGTGATGAGCGCTGATCGTGAAGCCAGCCTGTCGGTGGGCATGAACGACTTTATAACCAAACCCATTGATGTCAATAAACTGACCTCTATATTGCTGCGATGGATTCCGCCGATGACGGATGACAAGTCGCCTATTCCGCCTAAGACAGCTACGGGCAACGCAGGATCCCCCTTTTCGATGGCCGGACTGGATCTTGCGCAAGCGGTCATGCGCCTGGGAGGGGATTGGGCGTTACTGCGCCGTACTTTGCACAATTTCGCGCGTGACTTTGCCGGCAGCGCCACCGCACTCGATGAATATCTTGCCCAAGGCCGCTGGCCGGAAGCCCGGCGTCTGGTCCATACGATCAAGGGCATGGCGCTTTCCATCGAAGCCCATCCCCTGCATGAAATCGCCGAGCAGTTTGAACAGGAACTGGAGGCGACCCAATGTCGCTCCAAAGCACGCTTTCAGGCTGTCCTGACCGAGACGCTGGCCAAGATCGCCGCCGCGCCGGAAACCGAATCGGCTGGGTTGAGTGACCCCAACAATGCGCAAATGAAGACGCTGGTCAACGAAATACAAGCTACCCTAGCGTTGTCCGGTTTCGTGGCTCCCGCCTTGATCGATGCGCTAGGCCAGCATTGCGCCCAACCGAAACAGCGCGCGCTTTTTCAGAAATTCAAAAATCAGGTGGATGTCTTCAACTACGCTGCCGCCCAAGCCACGCTGATCGAACTGGCTGCCCTGAGCCAAAAGGATAGCGAAGGTTGATTCCATGTCTCCGGATGAAGAACTTCTCGCCCCGCGCCGTCGCCCCATCCTCCTGATTGTTGACGACACACCGGCGAATATTCAGATTCTTGCGCAGGGTTTGATGGACCAGTATGACATTCGAGTAGCCACCAGCGGCATGGCCGCTCTGGAGCTTCTGCAAAAAACGAATAGACCCGATCTTATTCTCCTTGATGTGATGATGCCGGAAATGGATGGGTACGAAGTCTGCCGGCGTATCAAGCAAGACTCGGCACTGTGGGATATTCCGGTGATCTTTGTCACGGCGAAAGGGGATAGTGTTGATCAGCAACGAGGGTTCAATCTCGGTGCTGTCGACTACATTACGAAACCTATCGAAATACCGTTGGTTCGGGCGCGAGTCGGCGTTCATGTCCGCCTGAAGCTCAAATCGGAACGCCTGGAGCAATTGGCGCTCCTGGATGGCCTGACAGATATCCCCAACCGGCGTGCATTGGAGGAGACGCTGAAACGTGAGTGCGCGCAATCGCACCGCCACCGGGCGCCACTTTCTATCCTGATGGTCGATGTCGATCATTTCAAAGCCTTTAATGACTGCTATGGCCACGGTGCAGGTGACGAATGCCTAATACGTGTAGCGCATGCGCTCGAAAGGGGTTTACGGCGTCCGGGTGACTTTGTGGGACGCTATGGCGGAGAAGAATTTATCGTCATTCTCCCCGCCTGCGATCAGGCCGGGGCGGTTGTCATTGCAGAATATTTGCAGCAGCAAATTGCTGGTTTGCATATCCCTCATGCCTGCTCGTCAGTCGCAGATCATGTGACGATAAGTATCGGTCTCACGTCGAGGCAGGCCAAATCCAAGGACGTATGTTATGAAATGCTCCATGAAGCTGACCAGGCGCTGTATGCCGCCAAAGCACAGGGTCGTAACCGGGTCAGTGTCCTGTAGGGACAAGGCTGTTAAATTCTACGGAAAGGAGAAAAGTAAATGCTTACGAATTGCCCCGCTCCAAGGGTCTCTTGCAATACAGTGGCAAACCCGGATGGTGATATACTTCGTTCCCTTACATGAACCGGCAGTTCGGACGGCGCATTGCAATACCGCCGATCCCCTGACATTTTAGATGAGTGGCAGCAGCATGGCAGAAAATCGTTATCTCCTGAACACGCAATTGGCGCAGATGCTCAAGGGCGGCGTCATCATGGATGTGGTGAACGTGGAACAGGCCCAAATCGCCCAGGAGGCCGGCGCAGTGGCGGTTATGGCCCTGGAGCGGGTGCCGGCGGATATCCGCAAGCAGGGCGGGGTGGCGCGTATGTCCGACCCCGATTTGATCAAGGCGATCAAGGAGTCGGTCACGATTCCCGTCATGGCCAAGGCGCGCATCGGCCATTTTGTCGAAGCGCAGATCCTGCAAGCGCTCAAGATCGATTATATTGATGAAAGCGAGGTGCTGACTCCGGCGGATGAGGAGTGCCATATCGACAAGACCCGCTTCGAGATACCTTTCGTTTGCGGGGCGCGCAACCTGGGCGAAGCGTTGCGGCGGATCGCTGAGGGTGCGGCGATGATTCGCACCAAGGGCGAGGCTGGCACCGGCAATGTCGTGGAAGCGGTGCGGCATATGCGGACCATGAACCGGGAAATTCGCCAACTGGTCAACATGCCAGTCGAGGAAGTGGTGAGCTTCGCTAAGAACAATGGGTTGCCTTACGAACTGGCGCTGGACGTCAAAAAGCTGGGTCGGTTGCCCGTGGTCAACTTCGCCGCCGGCGGCATTGCGACCCCAGCGGACGCTGCGCTGATGATGCAATTGGGCTGTGACGGCGTATTTGTAGGGTCTGGTATCTTCAAGTCCAGTGACCCGGCGCGGCGCGCACGAGCCATCGTCAAGGCCACCGCTTATTTCAACGATCCGGAAAAAGTGCTGGAAGCCTCCCTGGATCTCGGTGACGCCATGCCGGGTCTGGATGTCGCTTCGATGCCTGCCGAGGAGCGTTTGGCGGGTCGCGGTTGGTAATGAGTTCGGTCATCGCTGACTCCGGCGTGATCGGCGTTCTCGATCTGCAAGGCGGCGTACAGGAGCATCTGGATCACCTGCAACGGATCGGGATCGCGGGCCGACCGGTTAAACGCGCCGTGGAGCTGGAAAACCTGGCCGGGCTGATCATCCCCGGTGGGGAAAGCACCTGCCTGTCGCGGCTGCTAGATATTTTCGGTCTGCGCGCGGAAATTGAAGCGTATTATCGCCGGGGATTGAAACTATGGGGCACCTGCGCCGGGGCGATTTTGCTGGCGCGGGAGAATGTGGGCGAAACACCCTTTTTTGGCCTGATGGACATTGCGGTCAACCGCAACGCCTTTGGCAGCCAACTGGACAGTTTTCAATGCGCAGCGCTGGCCCCGGCGGTCGCTCCAGAACCGATTCCCCTGACCTTCATTCGCGCGCCGAAGATTGTGCGGACGGGTCCCGACGTGCGAGTGCTGCTGTCCATGCAGGATTATGTCGCCGCTGCCGAGGATGACCGGATTCTGGTCACGGTTTTCCATCCCGAGCTGACGCCCAGCCTGGCGTTTCACCGCTATTTTGCTCGGAAGTGCGGTTTACATCCCACCGGCGATGATGAGACCGCTGTTGATCCCAACTGGACGCCGCAAAGCTGGATTCGCTTCAGTCCTCACGCTTGACGATCCGTTTTTGCCGCATTTCGTAAAAATTCGCTACGAACTTTTCCAACCGCTTCGCAACAATCGCCGCCCGTAAGTCGCGCATCAAATCCTGGTAGTAGCGCAGGTTGTGGATGGTGTTCAGCCGCGCGCCGAGAATTTCATTACAGCGGTCAAGATGACGCAGGTAAGCCCGGCTATAGTGTTGGCAGGTATAGCAACCGCAGTTCTCATCCAATGGCCGGGTATCGGTGCGGTATGTGCTGTTACGGATGCGAATGTCGCCTTGGCGGGTGAACAGATGACCGTTGCGGGCGTTGCGCGTCGGCATCACGCAGTCAAATAGATCGACGCCCCGGCGCACAGCTTCAACGATGTCCTCTGGTTTGCCGACCCCCATCAGGTAACGGGGCGCATTTTCCGGTAATAATGGAGTAGTACATTCCAGCATCGCCAGCCGTTCCGCAAGCGGTTCGCCAACCGCCAGTCCGCCAATGGCGTAACCGTCAAAGCCGATCTCTCGCAACCCCTCGGCGGATATGCGGCGCAGGGGAGAGTACATGCTGCCTTGCACAATGCCGAACAACGCTGAAGGATTATCACTGTGAGCAATCTTGCTGCGCCGCGCCCAGCGCAACGACAGTTCCATGGACTGGCGCGCTTCGGTTTCCGTCGCAGGATAGGGCGTGCATTCGTCGAAGATCATCACGATGTCAGCGCCCAGCGCCCGCTGCACCGCCATCGACTCCTCGGGCCCCAGAAACACTATACCGCCATCCACTGGCGACTGAAATTTCACCCCGGCCTCGGTAATCTTGCGAATCGCCGCCAGGCTGAAGACCTGAAAACCGCCGGAATCGGTCAAAATCGGTCCGTTCCAGTGCATGAAACCATGCAATCCGCCGTGTTGCTCAATAATGGGCGTACCGGGCCGCAACATCAGGTGAAAGGTATTGCCCAGAATGATTTCCGCGCCGCCGGCGCGCACTTCTTCCGGGGTCATGGCCTTGACCGTGCCATAAGTGCCGACTGGCATGAACGCCGGCGTTTCCACCGTGCCCCGGGGAAAGATCAGCCGACCGCGCCGCGCCGCACCGTCGGTTTGAAGGAGTTGGAAGTGCATGGAATCATAGTAACCGATTGGAAATTTTTTGGCTCTTCGAGGGTTCTTGTGGAAATCACGCCGTAGATACCATCTTGGCGGTCAAGGGGCGAGGGTCCAATTTGCTTGATAGGGTTGCTGATGTTTAAGGACACCGAACGCCAATTGCACCAATTTGCGCATGGCTGCGCCCAAGGCGGCGATTTTGGCTTTGCCCCGGGCCAGCAGGCGCTGGTATAAGGCCTGGATGTGCGGGTTATGGCGGGTCGCCACGACGGCGGCCATGTACAGCGCTGCCCGAATCCGGGGTGCTCCGGCTTTGGACAGGCGGGGGCGGCGATGCAGGCTGCTGCCCGATTGACCTTCGATGGGGACCAAGCCGAGGAAGGCGGTCACTTGATCGGCGGAGGTAAAGTCGTGGCCGTGCAGCACCGCCAGCAACCGCTGGGCGGTTTTCTCGCCCACGGCAGGAATCGAGCCCAGCAAGTCGTGGTCCTGTTTCAGGCGGGGATGGCGTTCGATGTGATCGTGAATCGCCGTCTGTACGCGGGTTTGCTCCTGCCTCAAAAAGGCGATGTGTTGTTGGAGCGAGTCCAGGACGGTGGCGGGTGCGGGAACCGCCGCGGTTTTCTCCAGACGGTTCTGTTCCCGGCGCAGATCCGCTTCGACCGCATCCAGGCGGGCGATCAGGGCATTCAATTCCCGAATCTCCGGGGCCGGGGGTTGCCAACGGGGCGGGTTGACCAAGGCCCCGTACCGGGCCAGCACCGGGCTGTCGCGGGCGTCGGTTTTTGTGCGCACCGCCACACCCTGACCAAAGGCTTTGACTTGGGCAGGATTGACGACGGACACCCCGGCGCCGGCCTCAATAAACCAAAGGGTGGCCGCTTCATGATAGACCCCAGTCGCTTCCAGAATCAGATGAACCTGACTCAGATCAGGGACTTTTTGCCGGATCCGCCAATCGCGCAATTCCGTAAAACCCGCTGGGGTGTTGGGCACGGTCTTGGCGCGGCGTTGATCGTTCTCCGGATTGAGCAGACAGCCATCCAGCTTGTTTTTAGCAACATCAATACCGAGGTGATACATCAGGGTTCTCCGAAAGTGTTAACGCTCTGCGCTACACCGGCCTTGTGCATTCAGGATCACCGCACCGGGCGGGTCCTCGGTTACCGTTCAGTGTTTCAGCAGGCAGAACCACAGCGGTCGAGGGCTTCATCTACGCATCAGGGTCGCGCCCTTAGGTCGGGCTCAAGCTCACTCAACCTCTGGGGGGCCGTTCATCACCACCCCCGCCAAGATACAAGGTCGGGCACAGCCAGGTAGGGTACGCATTGCGTACCTTTTCCTGACGACGGCGGCATGATGGTACGCGGTGCGTACCCTACGTTACCATGATCGGCGTTGCATATCGTTATTATCCGAGGAAAAAATACCGAGAAGCCAGGTAGGTCGGGCACATCCTGTGCCCGACATGCTCTCATCCAATCCGATGAACCCGTCGGGCAACGCAGCGCTTTTGCCCGACCTACGCCGCTACGCCGCTACGCCGCTGGTCAGGCAAGCCCTCTCTTTTTCAAAAAAGATCGAAAATCATATTGGAACGATCTGGTATTTTATCCATCATTACAACAAAACCTTGCCGATCTCTGCTGCATAAAGGTTCACCACAACCTGCAGAACTACGCCGACGTCGAAAATGCCGAGCGGCTATCGATTCTGACTATCGTAAACAATGCACAATCCTCATCGAAAACCGCCATGCTCTCTCCTGTCCAAACGATCCATACCGTTTCCGAACTGACGCAAACCGCTCGTTTACTATTGGAGAACCACTTTCCGAGCGTTTGGGTACAAGGCGAAGTTTCCAATCTGTCCCGCCCTGCTTCCGGACATCTCTACTTCTCGCTCAAGGACGCCAAGGCGCAAATCCGTTGCGCGTTGTTCCAGAATCGCGCCGGACTATTCCGCGACGGTCTGCGCAGTGGGCAACAAGTGCTAGCGCGGGGTCGGATCAGTCTGTACGAGCCGCGCGGCGATTTCCAGCTCATCATCGAGTATTTCGAAGAAGCCGGGGTTGGTGCGCTGCGCCAAGCCTATGACGAATTGCGGTTGCGGCTGGAACGGGAAGGACTGTTTGCCCCAGAACATAAACAACCTCTGCCTCGCCTTCCCCAACGCATCGGCGTCATCACTTCACCAACGGGCGCTGCGCTGCGCGATGTGCTCACGACGCTGCGCCGCCGTTTCCCCAGTCTGCCGGTATTGCTTTACCCGGTTCCGGTGCAAGGCGCTGGGGCGGGAGCGCATATTGCCCAGGCTATTCGACAGGCTACCGAGCAGCGGGAGTGCGATGTGCTGTTGCTGGTGCGCGGCGGCGGTTCGCTGGAGGATCTGTGGGCGTTTAACGAAGAAGCTGTGGCGCGCGCCATTCACGCTTGCTCGATTCCGCTGGTAACCGGCATTGGTCATGAAACCGACATGACCATTGCTGATTTCGCTGCTGATCAACGCGCTGCCACACCAACCGCAGCGGCAGAACTGACCAGTCCCGATCGACGCGAATGGCTGCGCCAGGTTCGGTTGCTGGATGAACGGCTGGCGCGGGCGCTGCGCCAGCATCTGGAAAGTCAGGGCCAACGCTTGAACGCACTGGCCCACCGGCTGGAGCGGCTGCATCCTCGCCAG
The DNA here is from genome assembly GCA_024235095.1 of Gammaproteobacteria bacterium. Lineage (NCBI taxonomy): Bacteria > Pseudomonadati > Pseudomonadota > Gammaproteobacteria > Gammaproteobacteria bacterium. The sequence goes on along the minus strand of JACKNC010000001.1, from coordinate 2,364,148 downwards.
CGTTTGCGCGATCGCGCCCAGCGGCTTGACGAACTGGATCAGCGTCTGCTGGTCGCCACCCGCCAGCGTCTGCAAACGGACGCTCGACGCTTGCAAGGTTTGAGCGCGCATTTACAGGCTCTGAGTCCACTGGCGACGCTCAATCGCGGCTATGCTATTGCGCGCCGCTATCCAGATGGAGAGATTCTGCGCCAGGCCAGCCAGGTTAACATGGGCGATCGGGTCGATATACTGCTTGGCGAAGGTCGCCTGAAATGTGAAATTCAGGCGATTTTTGCGCTAGACTCGACTCGTTGACATCCTCCCCGGCCTAAAGACCGGGGATTTCTACTGCACTTCAGCGAGTAGCGATTGATGCCCCAATCGGAGAATGTTCAGCGCCGCGTTGGTATCCCGGTCATGCTGGGTTCCGCATTCGCCACACACCCACTCTCTAACCCCAAGACCCTTTCGACCTTTTGGGCCGCTCACCGCATGGCAGTGAGAACAGGTTTGGGTTGTGAGATGTTCAGACACCTCACGATACACCACCTTCTGCGCAATCGCTTTGTAGTCCAGAAAGCGGCGGAACATCGACCAACTGGCATCATTCACCGATTTCGCCATGTTCGTTTTGTTCAGTTTGGAACTGCTGACATTGCCGACCACAATCAATTCACATTCCCGAATCAGCCGCGTCGATTCCTTGTGCAGAAAATCCTTGCGGCGATTGGCAATCTTGGCGTGGAGATTCCGTACCCGGCGGGACTTACGACGGCGTTGCTGATTCGCCAAATGCTGTTGCTGGCGACGATAGAAACGCGGCACGGGAATCGCCTGCCCATCCAAACAGGTTGCCAGCGTTTTCAGTCCCAGATCAACGCCGATGTGTTTCGTACCGGTGGTCGGTGCTTCGTCCGGTACGTCCACGACGAAATTGACGTACCAACGCCCACGTGCATCCTGAGCGAAGTTGCCGGTTTTGATAGGGCCGGACAACAGACGGCTGTTCCAAAACCGGAAGGTTTGACCGCAATAGGTCACGGTGTCTTCAACCACTTTGACGCCCGATGCCTTGAACGGAATCCAACCCAACGATTGCCTACCGCGCCAGCGCAATTTCCGTTTGCCGCTCTGTTTGCGGCGCATAGCGTATTCTTCGCAGACCGCTTGAACCGTTTGCGAATGCAGGCGCAGTTCCTTGCTGCATCCAGCGGTCAGTTTGTTGAGATCGAATCCGGTCGGCCATCGCTGGTTCCAACGCAGCGCATGTTCCTGCGTCTCGTTGCAGAAATTCCAGACCTGATTGACGGATCGCGCCAAGTGGTTCAGTTTGGGCGCGGCGCTGGACTCTTTGATTCGATAGTGAAAGGTCTTTACCATAGGCCCATTCTATTCATGGGTCTATGGCAATGCAAGATGAGTTTAGACGCGGTCGGCACGTGGTTTACACGCTCCATGTGCATTTGGTCTTTGTTCCGCGCTACCGGCGGAACGTCTTTGATGCGGATGCGCTGGCGCGATTGCAAACCGCCTTTGCCAAGGTCTGTACAGACTTTGGCGCAACCTTGGAAGAATTTAATGGTGAACCGGATCACGTCCACCTGTTGGTACATTACCCGCCCAAGGTGGCGATTTCGACGCTGGTCAATTCGCTCAAGGGTGTTTCGGCGCAGCGCTTGCGTCAGGAACGCTCGGATATTGCAAACCGGTATTGGCGCGGTGGATTGTGGTCCGCCAGTTACTTTACTGCTTCATGTGGCGGTGCGCCGATTAATGTCTTGCGCCAGTACATTGAGCAGCAACGCACACCAGAGTGACCGTGCGAAGCACGGTCACTCTACATCCCCGCCCTAAAGGACGGGGTCTTTCGCGCAAAATCTGGATAAGTGATTTAGAACCCGATTCCATCGTTACCGCCAAATCTTCGATAATCATGCCGACGATTCTGATCGACCAGGAAAGACGCGAGTCTTATCGACTCCAGTTCTCTTCCGCTAAACGTCCGCAATTCCTGATCAATGATAACCGTCATGCTGTTGTAGACTGTTCAGCTCACGGTGTTCGCTATACTGTTTCTCCCGGAACCCCGCCAGCCCCTGGCGAACACATAAAAGGGCTGCTGTGCTTTTGCCATGGAGCGCAAACTCCGGTGCTGGGCGTGGTGATGCGCGTTGAAGGGGGTGAAATTGTTCTCCATATCCCATACCGGGAGATCCCCTCCCCGATCCTGCGCAGCGAGGAACGACATCTACTCAAGGCATCCGCCGAAAACCTGGTTAAAACCATAACTCGCGTTATAACCCCGTCCCTGCCTGATTCATCCGCTGCGACCCAGACCACGGAAGGCGAGGAACGACGCGAATTCCATCGTGTCTATTATCCAATCACCGCATGCCCTTCCCTGTTCCTGGAGGGGAAAAAAGCTTTTCTGATTGTGGATATTTCGGTGCGCGGCCTGCGCTACGCAGCTCCCAAGGCTCCAGCCCCTCGCCTGTCCCAGTTGGTTAAGGGTATCCTCCATTTCCAGCGCGGTCCCCAGGTCAACATCGAAGGCACGGTGATTCGTGCGCAACACGACGAAGTCGCGCTTTATCTTCACCAGGAAATTCCCCTTAACATTCTCTTGACTGAGCAACGCCAATTGCATAAAAACGTAAATGCTCATTAACTGCAGGCGGGAACAATCAAGCCGCAGCAGCTTGGCGAATCAAATCCGTGAGCGGGGGGATCGTGTTTTGACCGGACACCCGATCGTACAGGTATTCCCAGAAGGAGAGACCGTGTTTAACGCAGGTCTTCTTGAGACTGAGGAAGGTGTCGCGACATCGTCGTCCGTCCTCGCTGCGGGTGCCGGCGCTGATCTTGCGTTTCTTCACCATATCCCGGATATCGTTCTCGCTGCGGTTGTTGTGCAGCGGTAATTCCGGGTAATCGAGCACCCGGAGCAACTCCTCCCGGTTGCGTTGGAAGCTCCGCAAAACATGGTTAAGCGGTTCACAGGCGGTGGCGGTCGCGCACAGTGTATCAAACTGGGCATTGATGGCGGCTTTCGCTGCCTGGGTGGGTGATAAGCGGTAGGTTGCCAAGTTCCGATAGATCGTCCAGATCTGTTCTTGCACGTCATCAATGGCGACCCGATCCGCTTCGTTCAGCGGGAGAATCTGTTGCAGAGGACGTTCCGCATGCACCCAGCACAAGGCGTGGGTGAACAGGGCAAATTGCCCGGCGTCATCGCTGAGCAAGCGCAGATCCAGCGGAAACCCCTGCGCGGCCAGCCCGCCGATGAGCGCGCCTTCCGTGACGAGGGTCATCGCCCGGGGGCTATCGACCCGGTTCCGCCGCAAATAGGCGGCCCACGCTTGGGGGTCGGTCGCGACGATCGGGCGTTGCGCCAGCCGTTCCCGGTGGCCGGCCGCCACGCCATGGTCGGCCATGTACGCTAGGGCCTCGGCATTGATTTCATAGCGGCGCTCGGTCTGCAAGACCTCCAGGAAGTTGATGCGACTCTTGGCATCGGTGCTGGCAAAGCAGGCAAACCACTCATTACCCAAGTACGTGCAGTAGCCGTTTTGCCCCTGATGGCGGGCGCCGGTATCGTCCGTTTGGACGTAGGACGAAACAGTCAAGCCGACTGCCTTGATTGCGTCCTTTTCCTGGTGAAAGTCGTCATAACCTTCCGTCAGCAGACGATTCAGTTGCCCCGACGAAATCTCAACCCCCCATTCCCGGACTTGGGCTAGCAAGACCGGTTGGGTCACATGGGCTTGATAATATTGATGCAAAACATAAGTCACGAACTGGGGGCCATAGTGCCCACCCCGCACCACGACCGGCACGGACGCCGTGACGTATTCGCCGGTAGGGAACCGCCATTGCTCCAACTCATAGCAGGTATTATGGAGTTCAATAACGACATCCTGGACGACATACCGCCGGTAGCCTTGGAACCGCGCCCCGAGCGGGAGGTCCTCCAGGATCACCCGACGGGTTTCATGAATGACGAGTTCGGCGGTCTTGGCCCGCTGGGGACCTCGACGAGGCGGTTCCTCCGTCCCGGGATTGAGCGCCGCCTTGACGGCGGCTTGCAGCGTGTTCGGCTTTAACTGCGGACGGGGGGGACCGCCCTGCAACCGCCGCAGTTCATCCTCTAAGCGTTGAATATGCGCTTGCTGCTCGCCAATCACCTGCAACAGACTCCGCACGACCGGGGTCTGGTCGCTTTCAGCGATCTCGGGTAGCGTTAGGGTGAAGGAGCGGTTTTGCATAGTGATTAGTGTAGCTTATTCAACAGCTATGTCATAGAACTACCTGCAACTAATGAGTATTTACATAAAAACTACCCGATGTGGCCACCTTGATCGGCCTAACCTATCGCTAAATGAAAAAAATACTGACAGGAGAAACATCTTGGTCCAAGCGGCTAAATCTCCAGAAATGATCTCATCAGAGGAAGAACGACGCAGGTTTCATCGCATCCGGTATCCTCGCGCAGAACGCCCTTCGTTTTTCCCAGAGGGAAAGAATGCGCATCCCGTACTGGACGTTTCAGGACACGGTTTGCTCTATGCCTGTCCCGATCATCAACTGCCGAGCCTGCATGAACCGATTAAAGGGGTTCTCCACTTTCGGCGCGGCGCGAAGATCCCTATTGAAGGGACGGTAGTGCGCAATCAAAACCAGCAAATCGCGCTTTATCTCCACAAGGAAATTCCTTTCAACATCCTGCTTGTCGAACAACGCTATTTGCTCAACCACTATCCGATGTGGTCGTAATCGCTGCGTTAGAATCGCACGCCATGAGATGAGAAGATCGATAATTCGCCAATATCTTCTTCATCGCCAACCATTCATGTCAAGCACGATCCCAGGGTAATCGGCTATCCTATGCGCCTTTCCCGGCCCACTTGACAGGATTGACCCTCATGAAACTGGACACGATCAGCCACTACCCAGAAACCACACCCAAATCGACGCCGTTGCTGTTCGTGCATGGTTCATTTTCCGATGCTCGGGTTTGGGATCAAAACTTTTTGCCCTACTTTGCCCATCAGGGTTATGAGGCACACGCGTTCAGTCTGCGCGGTCATGGTCTGAGCGAGGGGCATGAACGGCTACACAGTTGGCGCTTGGCCGATTACATTGCCGATCTGGAAAAGGCGGTGAGCGCCATGCCCAATCCGCCGATGCTCATCGGTCACTCGATGGGCGGCATGGTGATTCAGAAATACCTGGAAAACCATACCGGGATCGCCGGGATGGTCTTGATGGCTTCCGTGCCGCCGCAGGGTCTGTTGCCCAGCAACTTGCACATGGCTATGCGTCATCCCATCCTGTTCCAGCAGATGGTGATGTTTTCGCTGATGGGTCCCCGTTACGGCTCGCCGGATATGATGCGCCGCCTGTTGTTTTCCCCGGAAACGCCCCAGTCAAAATTGCAGGAATACTTCAATCTGGTGCAAGCAGAATCGCAGATGGTGGCGATGGACATGATCTGGTTTAACCCGCTGCGGTTGAAATCCGGTCAGCTATGGCTGCCACTGCTGGTGATGGGCGCGCAGAACGATATATTTGTTTCACCGGCCATGGTGCGGGAAACCGCGCGCTTCTATCGCACCGAGGCGCAGATTATTCCGAACATGGCTCACGCCATGATGCTGGAAAGCAATTGGCGCGAGGCGGCGAATGTCTTATTCCACTGGCTGGAACGCACGGTCAGCGCCCAACCAGTGACCGACGCGGCTTGAAGGCTTCTCTACCGGGGCGGAAAAGCGACAAGCCCCTCTCAAGGTAACAGCACGGTTGAACCGGTCGTCTTGCGCGCTTCCAGATCGCGGTGCGCTTGAGCGGTCTCAGCCAGAGGGTAGGTTTGCCGCACTTCAATGTTGACCGCGTTAATCGCGATGACCTCGAATAATTCCGCCGCAGTCGCCACCAGGTCCTCCCGCTTAGCGGTATAGGTCATCAGCGTTGGCCGCGTCAGGAACAGCGAACCCTTGGCGGCGAGTATCCCCGGTTCGAACGGTGGCACCGGGCCGGATGCATTGCCAAAGCTGACCATCATGCCCAAGGGCCGCAGGCAATCCAGCGATCCCATGAACGTCTCCTTGCCCACTGAGTCATAAACGACCGCGACGCCCTGTCCGTTGGTGATCTCGCGAACCCGATCCACAAAGTTCTCGCGGCTGTAAACGATGGCGTGGTGACAACCGTGGGCGCGGGCGATTTCCGCTTTCTCGTCGCTACCAACCGTGCCAATCACCAATGCCCCCAGTTGTCGCGCCCATTGACTGGCGATCAAACCGACTCCCCCGGCGGCGGCATGAAGCAAAATAGCGTCGCCGGGTTGCACCCGGTAGGTGCGTCGTAATAAATACTGGGCAGTCATTCCTTGCAGCATCATGGCGGCGGCGGTCTGATCGTCAATGGTTTCGGGTAGCGCTACCACCCGGTCAGCGGGAATCAACCGGACCTCTGCATAGGCTCCAACCGGAGGACTGGCGTACGCGACCCGGTCGCCAACCTGGAATTCCGTCACGCCTTCGCCGACCGCCTCCACGCGCCCCGCGCCCTCCATACCGAGCGTCCAGGGTAATGACGGCAAGGGGTACAGACCGGTACGATGATAAACATCGATATAGTTCAGGCCAATGGCGGCCTGGCGGATGCGTAGTTGACCAGCGCTGGGTTCGTCGACGTTAACGTCTTCCCAACGCAGAACGTCCGGACCACCGTACTCATGGATGCGAATCGCTTTGGACATGAATCGTCTCCTTAAATCCGTGATGATAAAATCTGGGAGGTAAATGCTTAGGCAGCAATCATGTCAAAAGTCTAGTTGGTTCGTAAGCATTCACCTCCCCCCTTTGAAAAAGGGGGGTCGGGGGGGATTTCGCATGGTCGCTGGGGCTAGAATCCCCCCTAGTGGGCTGACACAGAAGTTTTGACAGGTTCAGAGGTTTCTAGGTCCACCGGGGTTTCAGAAGATTTCAAGGGAGGATAGAGGCGCTTGAGTTTGACCCGGGCCAAGTCGGTGCCGAACTGCCAGTGGATTTTGGTCTGACGTAGGTTGCGTGGGCCTTGCCAAGCGGCGATTTCCTTCCGCAAAGTTTCGAGGTTCGCAATGCGGCGATTCAAACACTGGCCGGCGAGAACAGCGAACTCACATTCCGCCATATTGAGCCAACTGCCATGCTTGGGGGTGTAATGAAATTCGAGCTTGCGGGTGATCCGGCGGGCTTCCTCTGGAGAAAAGACACTATACAAGGCCGCAGGAGTGTGGGTATTGAGGTTATCCACGACCAACCGGATTCGCTCCGCCTTCGGAAAGTACACATCAACGAGTTGCTGCATTTGCTGGGCAAAATCGCGTTTGGTGCGCTGTTTCGTGACATTAACATGACGCCACCCGCGCAAGGGTTGTACGAATAGAAATAAATTGGCGGTGCCTTCGCGTTTGTATTCACAGTCATAGCGCGCCGGTTGACCCGGGCGGGCGGGTTGAGGACAGCGGGTTTCGCTGGTCAATTGCACCGGACTTTCATCGAAGCACACTTGGGGGTATTGAGGATCATCGGGTTCGGCGTACAGGTCCAACACATCCTCCATATGCCAAACATAATCGGGACTGACACTGGGAATACACCATTCTTGACGTTGCCAGGGTTTGAGGTCGTTTTTTTAAGGATGCGCCGCACACTCTCACGGGAAATGGCTTCGATGGGCCGGAGTTCCATGAAGCGGTCCGCTAACAATTGGAGAGTCCACTGACAACGGCCAGCGGGCGGGGTACTACAGGCCAAGGCGACCAGAAAGGCGGCCTGTTTGCCGGTCAAGGCCGGGGGCAAACCGACTCGTGGCCGCTCGCTTAACGCCGCCAGCAACCCTTCGTCGACAAACCGTTGACGGGTACGATGAACGGTCGAAATCCCCAAGTGAAGGCTTTGGGCAATGGCCTCATCCGTCGCCCCTTCCGCAGCCTGCAGCAACACATGGGCACGGGCAACCTTGCGCGCCGCTGCCTTGCCTTTATGAATGACCTTCAGCAGGTCTTCCCGCTCCTCTTCAGTTAGATCAACCAGATACTTGTGGGCCATGGTGATTCCTCCTGTTGATCTCAACCATAGGGCACCCACCGCTACCTGTCAAAACTTCTGTGTCAGCCCACTAGCCCCCCTTTGCCAAAGGGGGGAACTCAGAATTCAAAACTTATTGAGAAACGGTATAAAATCGTAAACGCAGGTCGGGCAAAAGCAGAGTGTTGCCCGACAGCGCTTACCGTGTAAATGAATCGAGTACGGCCTGTGTAGTACCCGACCGTCGTTTCTTCAGAACCCCAACCCCTGCATGAAGTCGGTGAACTCTTGGGAATAGAGGAAACCGGCCATTGCGGTATTGCGCGGCATACCGCCCGCCAACTGCTCCAGCCAGAACGCATAGCCGTCCTCATCCGGTTCGCGCTGGAAGAAGGTCAGATACAGGTTGGTGATGAATTGCCGGTCGGTGGTGTTGCGACCCAGATATTCCTCACTGTTGAAAAAGAAGTTGGCCATGTCCCGGAACACCGGTTTCACATCCATCCCTTGCGCTTGGCGGTCTGCGATCAAGCCTTGCCAATAAGCCAGCCCCTCCGCTTCGGGTTCCCGTTCGAGGATCGAGACGTAGTAGTGGGTAATCAGCGTGGTGGCCGCCGGGTCGGAGATCACTACGGAATAGCTTTCCTGGGTCGGGGTGGGGGCGTCACTGCGGGCCAGGACTTGGACGGTGAACGGGTAGCGCCCCACGCGGGTGGGCGTCCCGCTCAGGGTCGCGGTCGCGCCATTGCCGGTCAAGGCTAATCCGTCCGGCAACGCGCCTGCAACCAGGCTCCAGTCGTAGACGGAATCCGCTGGACATTGACCTTGATCGCACTGGACTTGGAAGTCGGCGCGGTAGGGTTCGCTGATGGGCAGGACGGCGGGGACGGCGCCGTCAATGGTGTTGAGGGTAATACCGGGGCCGCCTGGATCGAGGATGTTGCCGTCCACCGCAAGATCAGAGTCGCCAATGTCGCCATCGACGATCAGCAGGGTGATGGCGTTGCCTTCGATAATTGCGCCGGGCAGGACGTACCAGTGCGGTTCAGTGTTATCGCGAGTGGAGCCGTATTTCCAGTATTGGGCATCGGGGGGCAGCGGTTCCGGGTACACCGTGGTCAGGGTCAGGACGGTTTGGCCGGGCTCACAACCGGTGACGGTGATTTCCAGCAGGCCGTAGAGCAGGGTGACGCCGTCGGGGCCGGTCGCTGGTGCACCGGGATCGCCTACCTTGAGGGTGCGGGTGCTGACATTGGCGGTCGAACAGATTTCCGCGACGCCGTTGAGGGTTTGTTCCGGCTGCTCCGGGTTGGGTTCGGTGAAGGTAAAGTCACGCACCGTGAGCACGGTCTCTTTCGTAGCCTGCTGATTCAGGGCGTCGGTGACGGTCAGTTGGACTGCGGTGATGTTGCGCTCGACCGGGGTCCCGCTCAGCACACCGCCCGGCGTGAGACTCAAGCCCGTAGGCAACCCGGCGGCAGTGAAGATGTAAGGCGGCTGCCCGCCGAGCGCGGCGAGCGTTTGCGAGTAAGGAACATTGACCAACGCGTTCGGGAGATGGACGGTGATCAGGGTCAAGCCCGTGCTTACCGTCAGCAAGTAACGGCGCGAACCACGCTGGCTGAGGGCGTCGGTCACGGTGACTGTGACCACGAAAGGGCCACTGGTGGTCGGCGTTCCCCGGAGAATGCCTTCGGCGGTGAGGGTCAAGCTGGGCGGCAGGCCAGTCGCGGCGTAGGTATAGGGATATTGACCACCAATCGCAGTGAGGTAGGTGGCGTAGGGGACTTGGGCGATGGCGTCAGGCAAGTCCGGCGTGGTCACCGTGGGCGCGTCAGCGGTGACGGTCGCCGTGAAGCGGGCCACCACCGCACAGTCAGCCGTGATCGGACTGGTGGTGTAGGTCGTGCCGGTCAGGGTTCCTCCACAGCCGGCAACGATGGCTGTGTATCCGGTATCTGGGGTAACAGTCAGGGTGGCGGTGGCGTTCGGATTAACGGTTTGCGTGGCGGGGGTGATGCTGCCGTTGGCAGTGGCGATGGCCGTCACAATGTAGGCGCTGGTGTTCGGATGGAAACTGGCGCTGATCATGCAATCGCTGGTAATCAGGCCGGTGGTGTAGGTATTGCCCGAGAGTGTCCCGCCACAACCGGTGACGCTGGCAAAGTAACCAGCGTCGGGCGTGACAGTGAAGGTGGCGACGCCGCCGCTGTTGACCGTGGTTAAAGAGGGGCTGATCGCGCCGCCCGCGCCAGCAGTGGCGGTGACGGTGAACGAGGGCGGCGGCGCAACATTAAAGCAATCTCCAAAAAGACACGCGACGCTTAATTCATAATCTCCTGTGTCATCAGCGCCCCACTCTGACAGCGATATTGAATAAGTTCCTGAAAGAGTGAGTGTGCTATCGATGACGATGGCGCAGGAGCCACCACAGCGTTCATCCACAATCAAGGCGCCTTCAGGATCTCGAACTTCCAGGATGGGGTCCATAGTCGATGGTGAGCGGACTGTGGTTCGGATCTCAGATCCTACTGACCCCTGAAAGATAAAGAAATCCACATCAGTGGTGGGATTGATTTCACCCGTGATGGGAGCGTCATAAGTAACGTTGACTGGATTCAGGGATGGTATTTTTTCCAACTGAAGCGTGTATTCTCCTGTGTCATCAGCGCCCCACTCTGACAGCGATATTGAATAAGTTCCTGAAAGAGTGAGTGTGCTATCGATGACGATGGCGCAGGAGCCACCACAGCGTTCATCCACAATCAAGGCGCCTTCAGGATCTCGAACTTCCAGGATGGGGTCCATAGTCGATGGTGAGCGGACTATGGTTCGAATAACATCTCCAGCAGAACCCGTGAATCTAAAGGTATCGAGGTCAGTTACGGTATCGATATTGCAACCTGAAGTATGGTTACCGTAATTTAATTGAAGAACAGCGCCTTCCTCACAGGTTACCGGGGTTTCCACTTCCTGAACCTGAACCTGCGCTTGGGCGGACGTGACGCTGTCGTCCAGATTAGTGACGGTGGAGACATCCGCCTTGAGTGGCAAGCTGAACAAAAGCAGAGATAACAGAAAAATAGGTAATGCTCGATAGCGTAGCATGATGTCATTTTCTCCTGGAAAGTGGCTATAGTATTTTATGTCAATTATTAGTTAGTATTATAGTCACGCCATTGGAAAATTCCAAGAACAGACGGTAGCAGGTCGACCGTGATAGTCATCATTGGAACTTTAACGATGACGGAACTCAAGCCGGTTTTCGCAGTCACTTGACCATTAAATAAGGTATTTTTAAAAATATGCCTGCTTTATTGATCACTGATGAAAAAATCTCCCTTACTTTCCCTGCAATCTCATGAAGCCCTGGCGCTCTTTGCCACCCTCCTGGAAACCGCTCGGCGCGAACGCCAAATGTCTCAGGCGGAGTTGGCCGAACGTGCGGGCATTAGTCGCGCTACCGTACAAGCGGTGCTGAAAGGCGAGCCGCAAGTGGCGATTGGTACGGTGTTTGAGGTGGCCGCCTTGCTGGGAACGCCGCTTTTCAACATTGAGCCAGGCCATCCACGCCTGACGGAATACCGGGAGCTGCTGGAAGCCCGCCTCGCCCTGTTGCCCAAGCATATCCATCCGCCGAAAGCCGATATCGACGATGACTTCTGAGCAGGTCTTTGTCTGGATCTGGCTCCCGGATGCGGCTGAACCGGTGGTGGCCGGCGCCCTGAAACGCCAAGGCGAAAAGGCGCATTTTGCCTATGGAACCCGCTACCTGCAGCGACCGGACGCTATAGCGTTATTCACCCCGGAGTTACCTTTGCGCCGGGGCGAATTCACGCCAAATGGCCCAATCGCCTCCTGCATTCGGGATGCGTCTCCGGACGCTTGGGGGCGGCGAGTCATCATGCATCACCTGTTGGGCACTCACCCTCATGACGCGGACCCGGCGGATCTGGATGAAATCACCTATCTGCTCGAATCCGGTTCCGACCGGATTGGCGCGCTGGATTTTCAACGCAGCGCGACGGATTACGAACCTCGGAATAAAGCCGCTGCGTCGTTGGAAATGCTCAGCGAGGCAACGACACGGATCAGCGCTGGCCAATCGTTGCCGCCCGCCCTGGATTTAGCGCTACGGCACGGAACCAGCGTAGGCGGCGCGCACCCCAAAGCGTTGATCGATGCTGATGAGCGTAAGTTTATCGCCAAATTTTCGGTTTCCACGGATTTGTACAATGTCGTCAAAGCCGAATATATCGCGATGCAACTCGCCGCATTAGCGGGCATCCAGACAGCGAGTGTGCAGTTGACGCAGGCGGCGGGTCGGGATGTATTGCTCGTTGAACGGTTTGACCGCTATCGTCAGGCGGGACAGTGGCAAAGAAAGGGCATGGTCTCCGCGCTGACGATCCTGGCGCTCGATGAAATGCTGGCGCGTTACGCGAGTTATGAATTGCTCGCTGACGAGATTCGCCACCGCTTCACCGCCCCGCGCGCCACCTTGCACGAACTGTATCGGCGGATGCTGTTTAACCTCATGGTGGGCAACACGGATGATCATGCGCGTAATCACGCCGCTTTCTGGGATGGCCAACAGTTGACCCTAACCCCGGCTTACGACATTTGCCCACAGATGCGCACCGGACGTGAAGCCAGTCAAGCCATGCGTTTGCACGGTCAACAAAATCTCAGCCAACTGACGGTGTGTTTTGCCGCAGCGCCGCGTTTTATGCTGTCGCGGGACGAAGCAATCCTGATGGCCGAACAATTATTGGATACGCTCATTCGTGAATGGCCGGTCGTTTGTGACCAGGCCGCGTTGCCCGCAATTGAGCGGGCTTTTCTCTGGAAGCGGCAATTTCTTAATGACAGCATTTTTGATGGATTGGATGCGTCAACCCGCCGCCGGTTGTCGATTGGTTCAGGGTAAGCGTTCATCTCCCCCCTTTGAAAAAGGGGGGCCGGGGGGGGATTGCGCACGGGCGACGGGGCCAAAATCCCCCCTCACCCCCCTTTGCCAAAGGGGGGGACTGAACGGTTACGTTCAGGATAATCCTTATCTTTACTTTCTTCAGGGTTTTCCCGGATTTCGCTTCGCTCCATCCGGGCTACACACCTGCGCCCTCAAAACCCCAGTCCCTGCATAAAATCGGTGAACTCTTGGGAATAGAGGAACCCGGCCATCGCGGTATTGCGAACCATGCCATTCGCTAGTTGCTCCAACCAGAACGCATAACCGCCCTCATCCGGCGCGCGCTGGAAGAAGGTCAGATACAAATTGGTGATGAACTGCCGGTCGGTGGTGTTGCGCCCCAGATATTCGGGACTGTTGAAAAAGAAATTGGCCATGTCCCGGAACACCGGTTTGATGTCAATCTTCTGCGCTTCCCGCTCGGCGATCAGGCCCTGCCAAAAGGCTAGCCCGTCTGCTTCCGGTTCCCGCTCCAGAATCGAGACGTAGTAGTGGGTGATCAGCGTCGTGGCCGCCAGGTCAGGGCTGCCGTTGGTAATGCGCACCGTGTAGCTTTGTTGAGTGGGAGTCGGACTGTCGCCGCGCGCCAGGACTTGCACGGTGAACGGGTAACGTCCCGCGCGGGTCGGTGTCCCACTCAAGGTCGCAGTCGCGCCATTGCTGGTCAGGGCCAGCCCGTCTGGCAACGCGCCAGCAGCCACGCTCCAGTCATACACCGAATCGGCGGGACAGCGTCCCTGATCGCAGCGCACCTGGAAGTCGGCGCGGTAGGGTTCGCTGATGGGCAGGACCGCAGGGACGGCGCCGTCAATGGTGTTGAGCGTAATGCCAGGGCCGCCCGGATCGAGAATGTTGCCATCCACCGCAAGATCGGAATCACCAATGTCGCCGTCAACGATGATCAGCGTGATGGCATTGCCCTGGATAATCGCGCCGGGTAGGACGTACCAGTGCGGTTCGTCATTGTCTCGGGTGCGGCCGTATTTCCAGTATTGGGCGTCCGGCGGCAGTGGAGCGGGATAGACTGTGGTCATGGCGAGCACGGTTTGACCCGGTTGGCACCCCGTGACGGTAATTTCCAGCAGACCATAAAGCAGCGTCACGCCGTCGGGGCCAGTCGCCGGTGCGCCAGGGTCGCCCAATTTCAGGGTGCGCGTCGTGATATTCGCCGCCGGACAGGATTCCGCTGCGCCGGTGATATTCTCATCCGGTTGTTCCGGGTTGGGTTCAGTGAAGGTCAAGTCGCGCACGGTCAACACCAGGTCTTTCGTGGCGTGCTGATCAAGCGCATCGGTCACCGTCAGTTGCACCGCAACGTGACCACCTTCCACCGGCGTTCCCCGCAAGGCGCCACTCGGACTGAGACTGAAGCCCGCTGGCAGACCGGTCGCGGTAAAGATATACGGCGGTTGTCCACCGACCGCGGCCAAGGTCTGCGTGTAGGATTCATGAACCAGGGCGTCGGGCAGATCAGCCGTCACCAAGGCTAAACCCGCGCTGGCGGTCACCGCATAGCCGCGCGCGCTGTGCTGGCCCAAGGCGTCGGTCACGGTCACCGTGACGGCAAACGCGCCGCTGGTCGTGAACGCGCCGTGCAGAATGCCCTCCGCTGTCAGCGCCAGGCCGGGCGGTAGATTAGTGGCGGTGTAGGCATAAGGGTACTGACCGCCAATGGCGGTCAACACCGCGGCGTAGGGCACGCCAACAATGGCGTCTGGCAGTACCGGGGTCGTCAGCACTGGGGTCGTTGCGGTCAGGGTCGGGGTAAAGGTGGCGACGACGAGGCAGGGGGCGTTTACCGGGCCGGTGGTGTAGGTCGCACCGGACAGCGTTCCGCTGCACCCGGCCACGGTGGCGGTATAGCCCGTGTTCGGCGTAACGGTGAAGGTCGTGGTTGCGCCAGGAGCGACTTGCCGACTGGCGGGGCTGATCGCGCCATTAGCGCCCGCGCTGGTGGTCACGGTGAAATCGGTGGTTTTGGGACTGAAAGTGGCGCTGACGGTGCAGTTGGCGGTGATCGGGCCGGTGGTGTAAGTCGTGCCGGATAGAGCGCCGCTACAGCCGGTGACCGCTGCCGTGTAGCCGCTATTGGGGGTCACGGTGAAGGTCGTGGTCGCACCGTGATTGACCGTTCGGGAGGCAGGCGTGAGACTGCCGTTTGCGCCTGCGCTGGTGGCGACGGTGTAGGTCTTGAGCGCGAAGGTGGCGCTGACGGTGCAATTTGCCGTAATCGGGCCGGTGGTGTAAGTCGTGCCGGACAGCGCGCCGCTACAACCGCTGATGCTGGCGGTATAGCCCGTGTTCGGCGTGACGGTGAAGGTCGTGGTTGCACCAGGAGCGACTTGCCGACTGGCAGGGTTGATCGCGCCATTGGCGCCCGCGCTGGCGGTCACGGTGAAGTTATCGGGACTAAAAGTAGCAGTAACGGCGCAATTCGCCGTAATCGGGCCGGTGGTGTAAGTCGTGCCGGTGAGAGCGCCATTACAGCCGCTGACGCTGGCGGTATAGCCGGTGTTCGGCGTGACGGTGAACGCTGTGGTTTGGTTATAGCTGACCAGCGCGGAGCCGGGGCTGATCGTCCCACCGGTTCCGGCGGTGGCGGTGACGGTGTAGGTCTGGGCCACAAAGTTGGCGGTAACCGTGCAATTCGCCGTGATCGGACCGGTGGTGTAGGTCGTGCCGGATAAGTTGCCGCTACAGCCGCTGACGCTGGCGGTATAGCCCATGTTGGGCGTGACGGTGAAGGCGCGCGTCGCATTGTAGGCGACCGTCACCGCGGTATTCGGGTTAATGCTGCCCTGCGTACTGGCGCTGGGCGTGACGGTGAAAGCGCGGGTGGCGCTACAGGATGCCGTGCTGCCGCCGCCAGAACCCATGCAGTTCCAGGTGAAGGTTCCGGGATTCGTCGTCACCGAAGATGGCGAGCCTGCTGTACACAGATTGCTGCTGGGGGCGCTGGTGAAGGTTTGTCCGGCGGATGCGCCACAGGCGCCATTGACGACGGCAGACTGTACCTCATAAGACCCGATGTCGACAGTCCCGGAAAAGCGCGGTTGTCCCCGTTGATCGGTGCTTAAACCGGCGGCGATCGCTAAAGCATCACTGCCTGCGTTAATCGCGGGACTGCCAGTTACCAATGCATGTGTCTGAGTCGGACCGCCGTTATCTATCAGTGCACCAATGATTTGGCCCAGCCCGACCGTGGGAGTGAAATCCGTGGCGCTTAAGGTGGGGTTGCCCGAACCGCTCATCCCCGTGCTGCTGCTGAATCCAATCAGGTTATAGCCCTGCGAACTCCAGGAAACTTTGACATTGATTTCGCGTCCTGTTGTCGCAGTATTACCTGCCACTAAGCTGTTGCCAATAGTCAGTGTATGGCTTGCGATGCCGCCGCCCGTTGTCGCGCTATTGCCGGTGATCGTGCTTTGGCGGACGGTGATTGCGCTGTCGCTGGCGATGCCGCCGCCCTCGATCCCTGCTGTATTGCCGGATAGGGTACTGTTAGTGACGGCCAATGCGCCACTGTTGCCGATGCCGCCGCCATTATTGGCCGTATTCCCGGAAAAAGTACTGTTAGTAACGGTAACTGTGCCGGCAAAAATCAAAATAGCACCGCCATCATAAGTGGCATTATTATTGGACAGCGTGCTATTACTGATGGTCACTGTTCCGTCATTCCCAGTGAGGATTCCGCCGCCAAACGGTGCAGCATTGTTAGACAGGGTGCTGTCGGTGATGGTCAGACTGCCGCCGTCATTGTGAATAGCGCCGCCATACTCGCTGGTCTGATTTCCCGTCAGGATACTGTTCTGAATCGTTAAAGTACTCCGATTCAGGATAGCGCCGTTGGTGTTAGCGGTATTGTTTTCCAGGTGGCTATTGGTGATCGTTAACATTCCATCGTTCAAAATAGCGCCTGCCCGGTTTGCTGCATTATTGGACACCGTGCTGCTGGCGAGGGTTAGCGTCCCTTCATTCCAAACTGCACCGCCATTGGCTCCGGAGTTCACATCACCACAATCGCTCAGTACACTATTTGTGAAGGTCACTGTGTTGCCGCTATTGTTGTGAAGAAGAGCATTAGTGCTGGTTCCTCGCAGCGTTACGTCATCAAAGGTCACGGTGACGCCGGTTCCATTCGTGACGAACGCTATGGTATAACTGGCATTATTAAGAATGGTCAACAGACTCGAACCCGGCCCCTGGATCGTCAGATTTTTATCGAGCGGAATGGTGCCGTTCAATAAGGTAATCGTTTGGTTATTCAAGCTGGAGGCGAAGTTGATGGTGTCACCAGCGCTGGCTGTCGAGATCGCCTCGCGCAGGGAGCAATCCGTATCGCAAACCCCGTCGCCGGTGTCGACAGTCTTGGTCACGGTCAGGGTCGCTGCGCCGACCGGCGCGCTGAATATCGCCGCCAGCGCCAGCGCCAGTATGAACCTTTTGATGTCGTCAATAATTGACATTCTCTGCATTTGCATCTTGATTTCTCCACATCTCACTCATTAAAGCTCTTCACCTCACCCCAACGATCACGTTCTTTCAGAACCCCAGCGCCGCCATAAAGTCGGTGAACTCTTGGGAATAGAGGAACCCGGCCATCGCGGTATTGCGAACCATGCCATTCGCTAGTTGCTCCAACCAGAACGCATAACCGCCCTCATCCGGCGCGCGCTGGAAGAAGGTCAGATACAAATTGGTGATGAACTGCCGGTCGGTGGTGTTGCGCCCCAGATATTCGGGACTGTTGAAAAAGAAATTCGCCATATCCCGGAACACCGGTTTGATGTCAATCTTCTGCGCTTCCCGCTCGGCGATTAAGCCTTGCCAGTAAGCTAATCCGTCGACTTCGGGTTCCCGTTCCAGAATCGAGACGTAGTAGTGGGTAATAAGGGTGGCCGCCGCCGGATCGGGGTTACCGTCGCTAATGCGCACGGTATAGCTTTGTTGGACGGGGGTCGGGCTGTCGCCGCGCGCCAGGACTTGCACGGT
Organism: Gammaproteobacteria bacterium; assembly: GCA_024235095.1. Lineage (NCBI taxonomy): Bacteria > Pseudomonadati > Pseudomonadota > Gammaproteobacteria > Gammaproteobacteria bacterium. The sequence continues at coordinate 2,346,130 of JACKNC010000001.1, read as the reverse complement.
GAACGGGTAACGTCCCGTGCGAGTCGGTGTCCCGCTCAGGGTCGCGGTCGCGCCGTTGCTGGTCAGAGCCAGCCCGTCCGGTAACGCGCCAGCGGCCAGGCTCCAGTCATACACCGAATCGGCGGGACAGCGCCCCTGATCGCAGCGCACCTGGAAGTCGGCGCGGTACGGCTCGCTGATCGGCAGAACGGCAGGCACCGCGCCGTCAATGGTGTTGAGCGTAATGCCAGGGCCGCCCGGATCGAGAATGTTGCCGTCCACCGCCAAATCAGCGTCGCCAATGTCGCCGTCCACGATGATCAGCGTGATGGCGTTGCCCTGGATGATCGCGCCGGGTAGCACGTACCAGTGCGGTTCGTCATTGTCGCGGGTGCGACCGTATTTCCAGTATTGGGCGTCCGGCGGCAGTGGAGCCGGGTACACCGTGGTCAGGGCGAGCACGGTTTGACCGGGTTCACAGCCGGTGACTTTGATCTCCAGCAAGCCGTAAAGCAGCGTCACGCCGTCGGGGCCGGTGGTGGGTGCGCCAGGGTCGCCAAGATTGAGCGTTTGGGTGGTGATGTTCGCTGTCGGACAGGGTTCTGCTGCGCCGCTGATAGTTTCCGTTGGTTGCTCCGGGTTGGTTTGGGTAAAGGTGGCGTCCTGCATGGTTAGAATCAGGTCTTTTGTGGCGCGCTGATCAAGCGCATCGGTCACTGTCAGATACACATTCGATTGACCGCGTACGACTGGCGTACCGCGCAAGACGCCGCTGGAACTGAGACTGAAGCCCGCTGGCAGACCAGTGGCGGTGAAAACATAAGGCGGTTGCCCCCCAAGCGCGGCGAGATTCTGCGTGTAGGGAACATTAACCAGGGCGTTCGGGAGATTAGCGGTGACTAGGGCCAGGGACAGACTGGGGCCGACTGCTAGACCATAGTCGCGTTGACTGTATTGGCCCAAGACATCCATTACGGTGGCCCTGAGATGAAAGTCACCGCTAGCGGTAGGCATGCCGCTCAGAATGCCATTGGATGTGAGACTCAGACCGGGCGGCAAGCCGGTGGCGGTGTAAATATAAGGGTACTGACCGCCAATGGCAGTCAATACAGCGGCATAGGGTACGCTGACAATGGCGTCCGGCAAGAAGGGGGTAGTGATCGCTGGAGTCGTCACGGTCGGGGTCGGGGTCGGGATCGGCCCCACTTCGACGGCGCCAATGTCGACGAGGCTGTTATAAATGCGGGCGGCTCCGCGCTGGTCGGTAGTCACGCCGGCAGGAATTAGACTATTGTCGCCAGCATCAATGGCCGGACTGCCGGTGACTGGGGCATGGGTTTGCGTTAAGCCGCCATTATCGGCCAGTGCGCCGATGACGGCGCTGCTCGCGCCTGCTACCGACAGGTCGCTGGCGCTGGCAACGATACCGCCGGCCAAATCCATAGCGCCATTCTCACCCAACAGATTGTGACCTCGGGAGAAAAGACCGCTGCTGCCGTACATGCTCTTGCCGCTGACCGCCAAGTTGCCGGTGATCAGGCTGTTGCCCATGTTCAGCGTGACCCCCGTGCCGATGAACATGCCGCCGCCGTTCCGAGTCGCGGTATTGCTGGAGACGGTGTTGTCGAAAAACCAGGTAATTACATTGCTGATACACAGGCCGCCGCCATCCCGCGCCGTATTACCCGACAGCGTGTTGTTGTGCAGGACAACGGTGACGCCTCCAGAAGAGCCGCCCGCAATATTTATCCCACCGCCACAGTACAAATTTCCAGTGATATTATTTGACAGGGTGCTTTCGCTGACGGCCACTCTGCCGCTGCTGCCTGAAAAGTAAATCCCGCCGCCATGATAAGCAGCGAAATTATCGGTGAGAGCCGTGCGGGTGAGTGTCAGCGTCCCAGTATTGCTGGCAATAGCGCCGCCATAGCTGCCCGACACATTGTCCGATAGCGTCGTGTTGGTAATTGTCAGCGACCCATTGAAATTGTTATAAATTCCACCCCCCGCTGAAACGCTGTTATTGCCCGACAGCGTGCTATTGATCAAGGTCAGCGTTGCCGAAGAAGAATTAGCCAGCCCACCTCCCCATTCTGCTGAATTGTTGGCCAGGCGGCAATTAACCACTGTGAGCGTTGCGCCTGATCCAGAGTTATAGATCGCGCCGCCGTTGTCGTTGCTTGCTGCGGTATTACCGGAGAGCGTGCTGTTAGTAACCGTGAGCGTCCCGTTATTCAGAATCGCGCCGCCGCCATTGGTCAGCGTTAATCCCGAAAGGGTGGCGGTTGCGCCGCTGCTGATTTCAAAAATCCGCTGGTTGCCGTTGCCGATAATCGTCAAGACATCGGCCCCTGGCCCTTTGATATCGACCGTCCCTGTCGTGATGTTCAAGTTGCCTTGGGTGAGCAACTGTCCGCTCAGGCTGGATAGATCGATGGTGTTGTTAACACCCGTATTGATGTTGGCGTCGAGGATGGCTTGGCGCAATGAACCCGCGCCGCTGTCAGTGAGGTTAGTCACGGTATAGGTGTCAGCGTGCGCGAAGGGCAGGCTCAGAAACAGGATGAGACAGAGGCCGATGGTCTTGACGCACCCGTTGTTCGCAGTCAAACAGCGCGATAAAGAGAGTCTCATAGTGAAGTTCCTTTGTGTGGAAGCATTCAAGAATCATCTATATTCTGGAGATGAAGATAGAATAAAAAACCGGTATATAGAACAGCCTCTCGCTGGGAGGAACAGTATACTTAATGAAATCCACGGCGCTTCGTCTGCAATGCGAAGGAACTAACATGGCCTCACTCGCGATTTCCCCGCCCGAACCCCGGTTGTACACCGACCGGGACGCACGTCTGGCGCACTTGATCCCGATTCCGCACAGTCCGGAATCCATGGATGGTATTCCCTACTACGATGAAGAATTTGACATGGCCGCCTCCCATGCCCACCGCAAGACGATCTATTTCCTGGGCGCTCTGCTCGATCGCGTGGCCGAGCGCGCCGGTCTGCAAGGCGTCAGCGATTATCCGATCTGGTACTGGTTTCCCGACCGCAATGAGCAACGAATTCTTTACCCGGACTATGCCCTGACCGCTAATCCCGACATTCGGGCGCTGACCGCTAAAGAACTACTCTTCGCCCTGGAAGTAGTCACCACGTCGCGGCGGGAAAAGGAACTCAAGGATACGGTGCGAATGCGGGAACATAACCGGCTGCATGGCGTTGCGGAATTCGTACTGGTGTACCCGGAGCCGGACGATGACCGGTCGGTGGTCTGGTATCGTTACGATACGCGGACGGATCAGTATCAACCGCTCCCCTTGCCGCCCGACCGGCGGTATCGCAGTCAAGCCATTCCGGGCCTGGAGATTGAAGTGCGGGAGCCGGGTGAATGGACGGAGGGGCGCAAGGTGCGCGTCTATTACCGGGGTGAAGAGTTGCGCGAGGGCGCTGTGGAGGAACAGGCTCGGAAAGCAGCGCAATGGCAGGCGGAGCAGGAACGCCAGGCACGCACGACCGCCGAACAGCAAGCAGCGCAGGAACGCCAGGCTAGAGAACAGGAACGTCAGGCGCGCATGACCGCCGAACAGCAGGTCGAACAATTGCTTGCTCGACTCCGGCAAGCCGGTCTGGAACCCTGACAGCTTCTCCTGTCCCTCGCCTGTTGTTCAGTCCCCCTTTTTTCAAAGGGGGGCGGTGAACGCTTATCAGAACCCCAGCGCCGCCATGAAGTCGGTAAATTCCTGGGAGTAGAGGAAGAAGGTCATGACATCGTTGCGTGGGGCGTGGTTAGCCAGATCGGCCAGCCAGAACGCATAGCCGTCTTCATCCGGTTCGCGCTGGAAGAAAGTCAGGTAGAGATTGGTGATGAATTGCCGGTCGGTGGTGTTACGGCCCAGATATTCGGGACTGTTGAAAAAGAAATTCGCCATATCCCGGAACACCGGTTTAGCATCCTGACCCCGTCCCTGAAGTTCAGCAATCAAGCCCTGCCAATACGCCAGTCCCTCTGCTTCCGGTTCCCGTTCGAGGATCGAGACGTAGTAATGGGTGATCAGCGTCGTGGCCGCCGGGTCGGAGCTGCCATCGGTGATACGCACGGTATAGCTTTGCTGTGTAGAAGTTAAGGTCGTCGCGCCTCGGGTCAGCACTTGCACGGTGAACGGATAGCGCCCCACACGGGTGGGTGTACCACTCAGGGTGGCGGTTGCGCCCGCACCAGTCAGCGTCAGCCCGTCGGGGAGTGCGCCCGCCGCCAAACTCCAGTCATAAACCGAACCGGCGGGGCAGGCGCCTGCGTTGCAGCGGGCCTGGAAGTCAGCGCGGTAGGGTTCGCTAATCGGCAGGACCGCGGGGACGGCACCGTCAATGGTGTTGAGCGTAATGCCAGGGCCGCCCGGATCGAGGATGTTGCCATCAACCGCCAGATCGGCATCGCCGATGTCACCGTCGACGATCAACAGGGTAATCGCGTTACCTTCAATGATCGCGCCGGGTAGCACGTACCAGTGGGGTTCGGCGTTATCGTGGGTGCGACCGTATTTCCAGTATTGCGCATCTGGAGGTAGGGGTTCCGGGTACACGGTGGTCAGAGCCAGCACAGTTTGACCGGGTTCACAGCCGGTGACGGTGATTTCCAGCAGGCCGTAAGGCAGCGTCACGCCGTCAGGGCCGGTAGTGGGTGCGCCAGGATCGCCCAGCTTCAGGGTGCGCGTTGCGATATTCGCCGTCGGGCAGGATTCCGCGGCACCGCTGATGTTTTCGTCCGGTTGTTCCGGGTTGGGTTCGGTGAAGGTGAAGTCACGAACCGTGAGAACCGCGTTCTTCGTGGACTGCTGGTTGAAGGTGTCGGTGACCGTCAGTTGCACCGCAGCTACACCGCGTTCGACCGGTGTCCCACTCAGCACACCGGACGGGGTGAGACTCAGACCCGTCGGCAAACCCGACGCCGTAAAAACGTAGGAGGGTTGCCCGCCGACGGCAGCGAGCGTCTGCGTGTAGGGGATATTGACCAGGGCGTCGGGTAAATTCGCGGTGACCAGGGACAACCCGGCGCTGGCTGTCACCACATAACCGCGGGAACCCCGATGCCCGAGGGCGTCGGTCACGGTGGCGGCCACGGCAAAAGCGCCACCGGTGGTGGGCGTGCCGCGGAGAATCCCCTCGGTCGTCAGCGTCAGGCCGGGCGGCAGATCTGTTGCAGTGTAGGTGTAGGGATATTGGCCGCCAATGGCGGTTAACACTGCGGCGTAGGGTACACCCACGATGGCGTCGGGCAGCACGGAGGTTGTGATGGTTGGAGCACTGGCGGCGGCGGTTGGGCTGAATGCCGCGACCACTGTGCAGGGGGCTGTGATCGGGCCAGTGGTGTAGGTGGCGCTAGTAAGGCTGCCATTACAACCGGCGACGGTGGCGACATAGCCGGTGTTGGGGGTAACGGTGAACGTGGCGGTCGCACCGGGGGCAATGCTCTGCGTGGCGGGACTGACGACCCCGTTCGGACCGGCGCTGGCGGTGACGGTGAAGGCGCTGGTGTTGGGGTGGAAACTGGCGCTGATCATGCAATTAGCAGTGATCGGGCCGGTGGTGTAGATGTTGCCCGCGAGAGTTCCACTACAGCCCGTGACATCCGCTGCGTAGCCCGTATTGGGGGTGACGGTAAAGGTTGCGGTCGCGCCGTTGTTGACGGTTGCCGAAGCGGGACTGATTGCGCCGCCCGCCCCGGCGCTGGCCGTGACGGTGAAGGTCGCACCGCCACTACCGCCGCCCGCACCTTCCACCGCGCCGATGTCCACCGTGCCGCCGACGATGCGCGGAAAGCCTGCACCGCGCTGATCGGTGGTGACGCCAGTGGGAATGAGCGCATTGTTACCGGCATTAATCGCCAGACTGCCCGCGACCAGAGCATGGGTTTGCGTGGAACCGCCGTTGTCCGCCAAGGGGCCAATAGCGGTGCTGACCGAACCGGCTAAAACGAGATCGTTGGCCGCTGGGGTAAAGCCGGAAACACCTGGAACGCCGTTTTCGCCCAACAGGTTATAGCCTTGAGAGGTAATTTCCCCACCTGCCAGGTTAATGTTCTTGCCGGTGGACGCGGCGTTACCCACCACCAGGTTATTGCCCAAGGTTATGATGTCGCTGTGATTTTGAATGCCGCCACCACTGATGAGGGCGGCATTGCCCGATAGCGTATTGTTGCTCAGGGTCACGAAGGCTGCTGCCAGGTTGGAAATCCCGCCGCCCTCCTCGCTGGCCAGATTGCCAGATAGTGTGCTGTTGTTCACGGTCAGAGTAGCGTCCGACGAACCCCAGTTGGCAATCCCACCGCCTTGAGAAGCTCCATTATCGGACAGGGTGCTGTTGCTCACAGTGAGTGTAGCCCCGTTGAGAATCCCACCACCATAGACGGTGGCCTGATTGCCGGACAGAGTGCTGTTACTGACGATCATGATGCTGCCGCCCATGTTACCAATGCCGCCACCTAGAGAACCCTGATTGGTGGTCAACAGGCTGTTGTCGATCGTCACCGTAACATCACTGCCACTCACCTGGTTATAAATCCCACCGCCGTAGCCATAGGCCGAGTTATCCGATAGAGTGAGACGAGTGGCGGTCAACGAACCCCAGTTGAAAATCCCGCCGCCGTTGCCGGTGCCGCTCCCGTTGTTGGCCGAATTGCCTGACAGAATGATGTTGCTGAGCGTCAGGGAGCCGGTGTTGTTAATTCCGCCGCCGCCGTAACCGGCAGCATTATCCGACAGGGTCATGTTGTTGAGCGTCAGGAAGCCAGAGTTGTCAATCCCGCCGCCGTAGTCGTTGTTGACCTTACCTGCTTTAATCGTTAAACCTTGAAGCGTCACCCCCAAGCCGGAGACCTTGAAAACCCGCGAAGCCTGGTTGCCGCTGACCGCCAGGACATTGGCCCCCGGACCATTGATGGCAACCCGGTCGGTGATCGCGATTTCCCCACTGGTCAGGACAATCGTCCCTGTCAAGCCCGATTGAAACGCAATCGTGTCATTGCCTGGAGCCGCATTGGCGTCGAGGACTGCCTTGCGCAGCGAACCCGCGCCGCTGTCGTTGAGGCTGGTGACGGTAAATGTGGCGGCCTGGGCGACGGAGAGGTTCAGCGCCAGCATCAGGAAAAAGCCAATAGCTTTGGCCCGTCCATTACGCACAACTAACCAGTACCAAAAATGTGGTTTCATATTGGAATCCTTGTACGAAAATAAGTAGGAATTACCTGCAATTGCAACTACTGTTTTTGCAACTTCCTTTGCAGTCTCCTCTTTGCGATATGTCAGCGTTATGTATAGTATAAGAACTGATAAAAGACGAGTAGAGGCCCAGCCTGAAGCGAATTTTGGATGCTAAACTAATAGCTGTGGAATCAGGGGATAAAAGATGATGCAATTCAAGCTGTGGCGCTGGGCGCTGGCATTAACCATTTACGCCGGCAGCCTCCCGGCGCAAGTGACACTGGATGGCACACTGGGCCAAGCAGGCGCTTTGCCGGGGCCAGACTACGCCATCACCGCCGATCTCGGCCAGCAGGTCGGTGGCAACCTGTTCCACAGTTTCGGGACATTCTCCATCCCAACCGGGGCCAGCGCGACTTTCAGCGGCCCGGCTTCGGTGAACAACATCATTGGCCGGGTCACGGGCGGCCAGGTCTCGCAAATTGACGGAACCTTGCGCTCCACCATTCCTGGCGCAAGCCTGTATCTGCTCAATCCTGCCGGTGTCTTGTTCGGCAAAAACGCCCGGCTGGATGTACCCGGATCGGTGCATCTCAGCACCGCCGATACGTTGCGCCTGAGCGATGGTGGCCAATTTGACGCCCGCACTCCCGCCAACAGCCTGTTGACTGTCGCGCCGGTGGAAGCCTTCGGGTTTCTCAGCGATACGCCTGCACCCATCACTATCAAAGGTAGTTTCCTGGAAGTTCCGCAGGGGCAAACCCTGTCGCTGATCGGCGGCGATCTCACCATCGCTAACGGAACGCTGTACGCTCCGGTGGGACGCATCAATATCGCCACGGTCGGTTCTCCCGGAGAGGTGACGCCCACGCTGAACGGTCTGGAGTTGCGTGGCTTTAGCGCCTTGGGAACTTTCCAGCTACAACATGACGGAACGGTGCGCCCACATGTCGACGCGGTCGGAACCTTTCAGGATGTTGAACTGGGCAACCTTGATGTCAGCGGCGCGGGCGGCGGAACCCTTTTCATTCGAGGCGGGCAATGGCTCAACCAGGGCGGTTGGGTTTTCAGCGACACCTACAGCGACCGGAACGCGGGGGAAATCCATGTCGCCCTAAACGGAGCCATGCAGTTCGAGCAGGGTTCACGGTTGACCGCCGTCACGCTGGATCAAGGGAATGGCGGCGTGGTCACGCTGGATGTAGGCGCGTTGACGCTGAACGACGGCGCTTTTGTGTCCTCTGCGGCCTGGTTCGATGCCCAGGGGAACAGCGGCGATATCACCGTCAATGCCCGCGAGGCGGTGACCCTCGCCGGAATCGGTCCCGATAACGATCCTTCCAGCCTGTTCGCGGACACCTTGGCGCGTGCGTCCAGCGTGAGCCAAGCCGGAACGATCAAGGTCACGGCCCCGGTCGTCACAATCACCCGGCAAGGTTCGATGCAAAGCAACTCGCGGAGTCTGATCGGTGGGCAACCCGGCGTGATTATCCTGGACGTTGATACCCTGAATCTGAGTGAGGGTGGCGTGATTACCGTTGACAATGAGAGCGCGTTACGCGGTGGCGCGATTCGCATTACGGCCCGGCAAGCCGTCCTCATCACCGGCAGCGATGCAGCGGCAACTTACACTGGGCTGTCCGCCAGCGCCAAAGATGTGGATCGCTCCAACGGCGCAGCGGGAAGCATTCAGGTCACAACGCCGCACCTGACCCTCACCGGCAACGGCGTTATTCGCAACGTCACCAGAAACATGGATGCTACGGATTCGATAGTATTGAACGTCGACACCCTGACTGTAACCGGCGGCGCGCAAATCGTGGCGATCACCCGTGGAGACGGTCACGGCAGCGATCTGGTGATCAATGCCCAGGAAGCGGTGACCGTCGCCGGGTACAGTGACCGTAACGCCTCCAGCCTCTCCGCCAGCGCTATACCTGCTCGTAAAGATCTTGCTGGCGATGCGGGTTCGATCACGATCACGACTCCACGACTCATGCTGAATGAGGGTGGGCAGATCACTACAGCCACGACCAGCGCCGGACGCGGCGGCGATATCACGGTCAACGCGAGTGCTGAAGTCACGATTGCTGATTCGGATTTATCTGCCACCGCCGAACCGGGTTCCAGCAACAATGGCGGCAACATCATAGTAACCACCCCTCGACTGGCTTTGACCGAGGGTGGGCAAATCGCCACAGCCACGTTTAGCGCCGGGGATAGCGGCAACATCACCATCAATGCCCGCGAGGCCGTATTCATTGCGGGGCGCAACAACGAAGCTTACGCGGGTCTGTACGCCAGCGCCGAGGATCATGCGACCGGTCAGGCCGGCGCCATTACGGTCACGACGCCCAGTCTGACCCTGCAGAGTGGGCGCATTAGCGGCAATGCTCAAAAAACCACCGGCGGCGTCATCACCATTTACGCCAATCATCTGAAGTTGCTTGATGGCAGCGAAATCAGTAGCTTCGTGCAAGGCAAGGATTTAAGCGATGGCGGCAACGTCACAGTCAACAGTATCAATGCCGTCGCCTTGAACGGTAGTCGCATAAGCGCGCAAGCAAATCAGGGGCGTGGTGGTAACATCCTCGTCAATGCTGAGGTGTTCCTGCATGATGCTCCCGACGTTCAGGATGTCCTCAATGCTTCCTCGCGCATCGAAGGGAATGACGGTACAGTCGAACTCAATGCACCGACGACTGATATTAGCGGTAGTCTGGTCACGCTCAACGGCGCCTACCTCGATATTTCCAGTCAGATTAGCCCTCGTTGTAGCGTGAGTGATGCGGATGAACGCAGCCACTTCATTATGCAGGGACGCGGCGCTTTGCCGCCAGCGCCTGATCGGCCATTGTCAGTCATAACCAGCCGCTGTGATTCGGGAACCGCAGAAGGGCCACAACCTGCGCCACGCGCCGCTGAACTCCCCGGCGCTGAAAGAATGGGATTCGGCGACCGCTAAACTCCCCCACAACCGAATCGGCGGGTTACGGGCTGACGCTCTAACCCGCCCTTGTATTATGCTTTTGTTGAAGCTGTTCATGACAGGACAGCCCCCCTAAGGAGACCGGATGCCGTACCCGCCCTGGAGCGATCGATCTCGCTGCGTAGATGATGCACCGGTCTTCACTCTAAGTTCGACTTTCCCCACTAGTGGGCTGACACAGAAGTTTTGACAGGTAGCGGTGGGTGCCCTATGGTTGAGATCAACAGGAGGAATCACCATGGCCCACAAGTATCTGGTTGATCTAACTGAAGAGGAGCGGGAAGACCTGCTGAAGGTCATTCATAAAGGCAAGGCAGCGGCGCGCAAGGTTGCCCGTGCCCATGTGTTGCTGCAGGCTGCGGAAGGGGCGACGGATGAGGCCATTGCCCAAAGCCTTCACTTGGGGATTTCGACCGTTCATCGTACCCGTCAACGGTTTGTCGACGAAGGGTTGCTGGCGGCGTTAAGCGAGCGGCCACGAGTCGGTTTGCCCCCGGCCTTGACCGGCAAACAGGCCGCCTTTCTGGTCGCCTTGGCCTGTAGTACCCCGCCCGCTGGCCGTTGTCAGTGGACTCTCCAATTGTTAGCGGACCGCTTCATGGAACTCCGGCCCATCGAAGCCATTTCCCGTGAGAGTGTGCGGCGCATCCTTAAAAAAACGACCTCAAACCCTGGCAACGTCAAGAATGGTGTATTCCCAGTGTCAGTCCCGATTATGTTTGGCATATGGAGGATGTGTTGGACCTGTACGCCGAACCCGATGATCCTCAATACCCCCAAGTGTGCTTCGATGAAAGTCCGGTGCAATTGACCAGCGAAACCCGCTGTCCTCAACCCGCCCGCCCGGGTCAACCGGCGCGCTATGACTGTGAATACAAACGCGAAGGCACCGCCAATTTATTTCTATTCGTACAACCCTTGCGCGGGTGGCGTCATGTTAATGTCACGAAACAGCGCACCAAACGCGATTTTGCCCAGCAAATGCAGCAACTCGTTGATGTGTACTTTCCGAAGGCGGAGCGAATCCGGTTGGTCGTGGATAACCTCAATACCCACACTCCTGCGGCCTTGTATAGTGTCTTTTCTCCAGAGGAAGCCCGCCGGATCACCCGCAAGCTCGAATTTCATTACACCCCCAAGCATGGCAGTTGGCTCAATATGGCGGAATGTGAGTTCGCTGTTCTCGCCGGCCAGTGTTTGAATCGCCGCATTGCGAACCTCGAAACTTTGCGGAAGGAAATCGCCGCTTGGCAAGGCCCACGCAACCTACGTCAGACCAAAATCCACTGGCAGTTCGGCACCGACTTGGCCCGGGTCAAACTCAAGCGCCTCTATCCTCCCTTGAAATCTTCTGAAACCCCGGTGGACCTAGAAACCTCTGAACCTGTCAAAACTTCTGTGTCAGCCCACTAGTGGGCATAGCACAACAACTCGATAAAGTGCGTCGGTAATAGGTCTAACGGTTTTTCACGTCAGTCTTTGGCCGTGACCTGGAAAAATATTGGGTACTCCAGAGGTGGCGGCGTACTATAGTCAAACAGTTTTTTATTAGTTAATATATAATGAAGAAGTTAGCTCAATAAGGAGTACTGTAATGTCAAAGCCGTATAGTGAAGATTTAAGAACAAGAGTGATACAGAGTTACTTAAATGGCCTGTCGAAAATTGATATTGTTACGCTTTTCAAAATAGGGATGGACACCCTGAATCGTTGGCTTCGTCAGTATCTGCAAACGGGGGATGTTAAACCCAAAAAAAGAACCAAATTTCGTGCAAGAAAATTTAGTGACTCTGATTTAACGGATTACATTAGAAACAATCCTTCGGCGACCCTTAAACAAATTGCGGAACATTTTTCTGTTAAACCCTCATCGGTTCAAGCAAGATTGAAAGCCCTAAAAATAACCTATAAAAAAAACAATTTCTCTACGAAGAAAGGGATGAACAAAAAAGGACGGAGTTTGCCCAGCAATTAGAGGCGAATGCATCCCGAGGGGAAGAATCTCAACAAGTTGTTTATGTGGATGAATCTGGATTTCATAACAATATCAGAAATGAATATGGCTGGAGTCCAAGGGGCGAAATTATTTTTGGTGAAAGGAAAAGCAGACCTACTGAAAAACTAAATTTATTGGGTGGACTACTCAACAATGAAATTATTGCGCCACTCGCCTATCAATCTTATACAGATACCGAGATATTTAATACCTGGCTTGAGAAATGCTTAATTCCTGTGCTTCCAAAAAATTGCATGATCGTGATGGATAATGCCCGTTTTCACAAATCCGAAGAAACACGAGAAATCATTGAAGACAATGGTCATCGATTGCTGTTTTTGCCTCCTTATTCACCGGATTTAAATCTTATCGAAAATTACTGGGCTATTCTTAAGGGAAAGTTGAGGAAAATTATTGGAAATTTTCAAAATCTCTTTGATGCGCTGGCGGCAGTTTTCAAAACTATATAAAAACTGTTTGACTATAGCGCCAACGCATCACTAAACGTGGGCTGGGTTTTTCGATACCAAGCGCTGGTGCGTACCGGTATCGCACAACCGACAACGAGCCGATCGGCGATGAGTGTTACGAGGGAGAATAACCCGAGGAGTATCGGCGTGGTGCGCGCGATCGCATGCCACGACCACTGGCGCTGGGTCTCGATCTCGAGGTGCGCTCGCGCCTCTTGGAAGGTAACCTCAACCGACCAGCGACGCACAAACCAGCGCACGACATCCGCTGCCAGCGCGTTGGGATCGGTGCATAGCAGCGCTTGAGTATCAAAGCGTTGCTGGGGATCGCGGATCAGCACCCAGCGGACGGCCACCGGCGGTTTGCCCGCGTGGTACCATACGGCTGTGCCCGAAGCGATCTCCACCATCCGGTGGACCTCGCCATACCACAGGGCCACGGTTCAAGGCTGCCAGTCGGTCGTCGGGTCGGTGGCCACCTGCGCGAGTGTGGGCAGACGCTGGCCTTTTTTGCGCGGCCGTCCCCCGCGACCGGCCACGCGTGACGGTGCCGGCGCATACAGCGCTGCATCCAACCGCAGCCGCGTTACGACGCTGAACGTCTCGCAGGTGACCGCCGCCAACAGCTCCAACACCGCAAAGCTGCTATCGGCCACCACCACCATGGACCGACGCGGTAACTAGCGCTGTACCCGGTGCAACACCTGCCGTGCTCGCTCGGTCAACGGTCGATGCGCGCGCTGATAGCGCCGATAATAACGCTCGGACGGGCACAGTAGCGTTATAGTCAAACAGTTTTATGTTGATTGCCCTTCCAGCAAGGAATACTGTAGTGGCCTGAGCACATGGCAAACTATCCAAAAACTGTTCGACTATAGAACCGGCAGTGCCCACACCCGCCCGGCCCAAGAGGCCGGCACCAACAGCATCAGACTCAGCCAGCGCAAGCCGCTCGCTTTCACAAAATGTCCCCGACTGGAACGTACCGGATCCCGGTAAATGCCCCGCGCGGCAATCTTGCGGCCCCAGCGGCGTTCAATCGTATCATCCAGTCCCATCACCAATGGTCCCCGCCGAGCAAACGCGTTGATTAACAACTGCAGTAACATGCGGCTGCTGGCCACTCCCGACCACCGCGCACGACTCAGCACCCGATGGTAATTCTTGAACCGCCGCTCGTCGCTCAACCCCATCACCCGCAATACCGCCGCCACCGTGCGCCGCCCAGGGGTCAGAATCGCCCCTACCAGTAAGACTTGCACCCGTTGCCACACCGTCTCGGTGAACAGCGGCGCAAACACACTTATAATCAGTAACACGTCGGGAGGTAAGCCACCCATGCGCAGAAACTCTTTTTGGTCGAAGATGATTCTTCAGGATGGTTATCTCTTGGCCCTTACTCAACCCCTAATGGGGAAAGTCGAGCTAAGAATATAGGCGATCCGATTATATTGGTCGTCGCTGGACCCTGCAACCTAAGGAACGGCTATCAAGTTCAATAAGTTATGTTCACATATTTTGGAATAGGTCTATTGTTCCAGTAAAACGCGCCCAACCATCAGATGCAAGGGTAAATCTAGTCGCTTGAGTCCAGTGCCTTGATCGAACCGGCGGGCGAATTCCCCATGAGTCAGTCATCCTCTCATTGCATTTTCTCACCGGATTCCTTTCGCAATCTTCTGCAGCAACGTCTGGTCAGACACCTTGATGCGCCCGCGGCCTAGTGCGATTGCACCCTGCTGCTCAAATTCTTTAAGCAGCCGACTGATCACCTCACGGGCAGAGCCGAGTTCCGAGGCAATCGCCTCGTGAGTAATGCTAAGGCTGCAATCCGAGGAACTGATGGCCACAAGTCGCGACTGTATGTACTGGGCAAGCCGCGTATCCATCTTTTTGAAAGCAATTTCCTCTACTAGGCGCATGGTTTGGATCAGGCTCTGTCCCATCTCCGAAAAAACGACGGTCCTGATCGCATTGTCCAGTCCGATCCAGCGGCGGAAGTCTTTTCCGGGAAACATAACAACTTGGACGTCCTGTTCGATCTCCGCGGAAGCCGGGGCTTGGATTCCTGTAAGCACACAAAGCAGATTCAGTCGGCAAAGTTCTCCGGGTTTCACCGTGTAGAGAGTGATCGCGCGGCCAGACTCGCTGGTCTTGTAGACGCGTATCAGGCCCGAACCAACTAACGCAATCTGATCGACGTTCGCGCCCTCGCAGATGTACATCGAACCCTGCGGGAACATGGCCAGGCGAGCGGTCGTGATCATTTCCGCGCGCGTGTCGCTTTTCGCATTCAGAAACAGGCTGAATTTCTCTAATATCTCAAGAGCTTCCATTTTCGATTCTTATGGGTCAGTGGCAGTGTAATCGGGAAGAATGGCCCAGTGTCCAGGATCAGGAAGGTGCCTTTTCCAGCACAAGAACTACGGGTTGTAGTCACCTTAGTATGTTTCGTTATGCAAGGAACATCGACTAGTCAGTAATCCTTGCCAAGCAATAAAAACAATTTATCACCTTATGTGACTACGGTTACAAAGCCTGGCGTGCGCGAAAGAGTAAACTGAGTACAGTTTCGATATGCATCTTTGCCGCAAGGAGACTGACCATGCAAGTCCTTCGAATCCCAGTGATCCGTTTGATCGTGGCCTTCGCCGCAATCGCCAGCTTGTTGGCCACATCGCCGGCATCCGCCGTTCCACGCTGCGGCACTTTTGAAATCGTGCCCATCCCCGCTATAACCTCGCACTTGGCCGCGTTTGACGATGGTACCGTGTGGGCCATCGGTGGCTCAGCGTCGAACCCGGCCACGCCCGTTCTGCGTCACTTCGATGGCAACGCCTGGAGCGAACAGTCCCTGCCGGCCGAGGCCGATGGCTTCGCCTTCAGCACCAGCGGCAGCACGCCGGACGGCGACGCTTGGTTCGCCGCGACGCGGGCCTATTCAGTATATGAAATCCGGGTCCTGTTCATGCGTGTGCGCGGGGGAGGCGTCGACCGCATCGACACATTCCTCTACCCCAGCTCGATCAACACCCCCGGCGCGCCGGTGGACATCGCCGCTTCGTCCGCTGACGATGTCTGGGTGCTGACCGCCAGCGGCGATGTCATTCACTTCAACGGCACGTCCTGGCAGCCGATGGACGTGCCGCCGGTCTATTCGCCGGATCAGCGCCTCTATCCCAAGGCCATCTATGCCGCCGCACCCAATGATGTCTGGACCGTCGGCTACGGCGGCTCGGGTCGCGCCACCTACATCGGCTACACGCAGCACTGGGATGGCTCTAGTTGGACCAAGGTGTCGACACCCTTCGACGGCCAGGACCAGACCTTCCTCCTGGATATCGACGGTAGCGGCTCGAACGACATCTGGGTGGCCGGTCACTCGAACTATTCCCAGGACATCCTGCTGCATTGGGACGGCGGCGCATGGACACAGGCGCAGGGTCCGGCTTCCGGCGCGGCCATGTCCAAGATTATGACCATGGAGCCCGGCAACGCCTGGGCTATGCCTTACTCTCTGTCCGCCGGCGACACGTTTTACTACTGGAATGGCGCGGCATGGAGCGAAGGCGCCCGCTTCGACCTGCCCAACGCAGTCACCATTTCCTGGCATGACGTGGCGAAAGCAGGCGCCTGCGACACTTGGGCCGTTGGCGCCTACTACGACGGTACTGCCTATCAACCCTTGGCGGCGCGTCTGATGCCAGGTGATGTTCAAGCTCAGGCTGAGGTACTTGTGGGCGCCATTGATGTTACCCGCGTACGCGCGTCGAGCAGGTCATACTACGGGAAGGCTGTCGTAACGATCCTTGACAGGGATCTGGCGCCCGTTGCGGGCGCTGCCGTGTCTGGCGATTTCTCCGGTCCCACCAATGAGAGTCTCGCTGTGACCACTGGCGTTGACGGCAGGGCGGTGTTCTCCTCCGCAGTGGTCAGACGGCCCAGCGGGAACTGGTGCTTCACGATTGCGGACGTCAGCGCATCGGGCGCCATCTACAGCGAAACCTTGAACATGGAAAGCTCGGATTGTGAAGCGGGCGGCGGTGGCAAACAGCGCTGACGGCACGTCGTATTCGGTTCTGTTGCATTAATTTTTTCGAGCACGATTGGGTTACCCTTGCAGGTTGTTATTGTCTTGCTAATAGTTATCCCCACAAAAATCATGCTGGAGCTTTTTCAGGATTAGCGTATTGAGTATCAGGGAGCCTAAAAAATGATTTGACCCTTTCCTGAAATTCTTTTAGCTTTTCCAAAGCAGAATAAACGCGCGCTCTGAAATCAGCCCGGTTTTTAATTGGCTCCTTTTCCAGATGATCATTTTTGATCTCATTCCAAACCTGTTCATCCGGATTTAACTCTGGCGAGTGGGGGGGAAGAAAGAACAAGCGGATTTGTTTTCGATGCGTCTCAAGAAAGGCTTTGACTTCTTTCGAGGTATGATAAGACGCATTGTCCGTGATGACAATTAATGGGCGCTCTCGACCCTCTAATGCCTTCTCTAAAAAGGCAATGAAAACCCCACTCACTCATTTTTGAGTGGTCACTTCAAATATTAACTCGCCCGTCGCCGTAACCATCGATAAAATGTGAAACCCACCCCGGTCATCACTCACTTTAATTTCAGGCGGATGACCGACTAAGCCCCACGTCCGTCCAGAACGCGTATGGCCTTGAACCCATGACTCATCCTGAAACGCAATATCCGCTCCAAGTTCTTGAGCCCGCTTCTGAATCTCTTTAAATTCTTCATTAATAAACTTTTTAACTTCCTCCTGATCCTGGTTTAAGGCATGATAACAAGGTTTTTGACAACTCAGTCCTAATTGATGTAAATGCAGACGAACCGTGGCATCCGATACCCATAAACCAAAGTACTCTTTCAATAAATTAACCATGATCTCTAAAGTCCATAAAACCGTATCATAGCCATGATCCGCCGGCGTCGTATTGAGTATCGTTTCTTTTAACCATCGATCAATATCCGGAGTCATCACACACGTGGCGCCGAGCGCTTTCCGGGTATCCAGGGCTTCTTCTCCTTCATAACGATAGTTGCGAAGCCAATCATAAATACTCGTTCGGTCGATACCCAAAAAATCAGCAACAAGCTCCGGACCATAATGCTTCTCTTCGACCGCGCGAACCGCAATACGCCGGATGTAATTCATCACTTCATCCGGTATTTTACGTGCATCAAACATCCATTCCGCGTTCATTGCCGCACCTCCTCTATAAATTTAGAGTCTCTAAAGAGGTCTTCTATAGTTATTAGACAATTTGATTAACGCTCAGTTCGTTGATAATGTAGGGATAATCGTTGGCAAGCCTATAGGCAGCCAGTGAATCGGGATAGGGGCGGTCAGGATAACCTGACCGTTCCCACCGGGTCGCCGGAGGCAGTCACCCGCCTCCGGCTCCCACAGAACGTCGCGAGCAGATTTCCTGCACGACGCTCTTCGCAGCGTGAAAGATTCACAGCACCGCGAGTGCCTGCAACTCCCGATAGGGAAGATGCAGCTTCGGTCGCGGTAACGGATGGCGCACCTTAATCTGCTGGAAAATCTCCCAAGAAAGGTGCCCTTCCCGGCTCCGACTGCTCAGCATCTTATGCCAATACCACTCCGCAAACCGATGCACTTTCTGCAAGGCTCGGAAGTTGCCGGCGATGCCATAGTAGGCATAGTGACCCCGCAGGACACGATCGAGATGGATCGCCTGTTCCCGTAGCGGCAGATGCCGCATCCGCCGCATCAGGTCGCGTAGTTGACCAAGACTGCGCTGAAGTCGTGCCTTCTCCGTGCGCATGCCCACCTTGAAATTGCCCTTTTGATTGCGCGTGCAATAGAGGGTGAAGCCCAGAAAATAGATCGTCTCCGGGCGATTTCTCCCCCGCTTGGCCGCGTGGGCTTGGGCAAAGCGACCGAATTCGGCCAGCTTGGTCTTGCTCGGTTCCAGGCTGAGGCCAAACTTCCCCAACCGCTTGCGTAGTACCTCCTGGACACGTAGGGCATCCTCGCGGTATTGGAAACACAGCACAAAGTCATCGATATAGCGCAGCAGGTAGGCTTCGCCCCGCAGTCGAGACTTGACCACCCGCTCAAACCAAAGGTCGAGCACATAGTGCAGGTACACATTGCTCAGTAGTACGCTGATCGATCCGCCTTGCGGTGTCCCTTCCTCGTTCGGATGGAGTTCCCCATCTTCCAGAATGCCCGCTTTCAGCCAGCGCCGGATCAGGCTGATCAGGCGCGGGTCTCCGACTCGATGTTCCACGAAGCGGAGTAACCATCCGTGGTCGAGACTCCCAAAGAAGTTCTTTAGATCCGCCTCCAACACCCACCCCACCTTGCGACCGGCGATCACCTCGTGGAGGGTCGCTATCGCGCGGTGAGCACCCAACCCGGGCCGACCACCAAACGAGCAGGGCAGAAAATCCTGCTCGTAGATGGCCGATAACACCTCCGCTGTGCTGCGCTGGAGCGCCCGGTCACTCACACAAGGAATCCCCAAGGGGCGCTTCTCCTGCTTACCGGGCTTCGGAATGTACACCCGCCGAATCGGCGGCGCCGGGTAGCCTTGGCGGTGTACCGCTTCGAGCATCGGCTCGATCCAGACCGCAAAATCCTCCTTTGCCTCCGCGACCGTCTGGCCATCCACGCCGGGGGCCGAGTGATGGGGAATCTGTTGGAGATTCTTCCAGACCCGTTCCGCCGTGATGTGGTGCGCCAGCGAGGTCAACCGGAGCTTCGGTTCACACCGAGCTTTCGCTGCTATTCGTTCAAGTCTCGTTGCCATGACGGGTTGCTCTTCGCTTTGCATCGAAGACCATTGCCTCCCTCTGGGTGGAGCTCATGTTGCCCAAGAACGATTCACACTCCGCTGACCGCTTCCCCCTGTGGTCGGCTCTCCCGACCGCCGAGTACTATCAGTCAGTCTGACTTCCGCCAGGCCATTGGGTCGTCCTCGCGTTGGGCGCTTGTTGGACCCTACAAGCTCCGCTTGAACCCGGCGGATCTCCCTTGTTCCCATGAAATCCTTGGATGACATGCCGGCGGTACGAACCCCGGAAGCACCCCAGAAGACTCGCCCATACGCCTCCTGGAATTCCGCCTTCCCCATTGGGAGACTGGGTCGGCTACTTCAACCACGTTCGATTTCGGGGCTATGTTCCCGTTCACGGTCGTTCCGGCCTATCATCTTCCTGTCTACGCTTCGCAGTGCCCGTCACCGGTTCACCACGCAAGACTCGGTACCCGGCTGCTGGCTAGGCTTTACCAGGGCAGCCATCTCAGGCTGCTGTATTTCATGCGCTTGCAAGGCGCAACTCCCACACCACCCGGCATGCGGGTCCGCACCGGGCGGTTCGAGCCGTTAAGGTGATGAGAGCCGCGGCATGCCGAGGCGGTCAAAGTAGGCGATTGGCATCGTGCGATTCAACGCCAGGCGGCTGTTATGCCACCAGCGGCAGCTATTCGCGGCGATGTGTTGAGCGTCCGTTACTGAGGCTTCTAACGCCAACAATTCCCGATACATCGCCTTGCCTCGACGCCAGTGCTTGAGTTGCAGTGCGCCAAATTGGCATCGCGCTGCCAATTTGACGCTAGTTGCGGCTTTCTTCTTCACCCGAGTGTTCGGGTTCATGCCCCACCGCCCGTGTTTCATCACCGATCGGTTCCGGTAGGGCTTCACCCCACCCGCCCCCGGTCGGCCCCGGTTTCCCGAGCTTCTGTGCCCTACACGTTCGAGCAACAGGATCGTTCGCTCTCCTCCTCGTTCGGCCCTTCACCCCAAACCGGCGGTTATAGTCAAACAGTTTTTAGATAGTTTGGAAAACCGCAACCAGCGCATCAAAGAGACTTTGAAAATTTCCAATAATTTTCCTCAATTTTCCCTTAAGAATAGCCCAGTGGTTTTCGATAGGATTTAAATCCGGTGAATAAGGAGATAAAAATAGCAATTGATGGCCATTGTCTTCAATAATTTCTCTCGTCTCTTCCGATTTATGAAAACGGGTATTATCCATCACGATAATACAATTCTTTGGAAGTGCAGGGATTAAGTATTTCTCAAGCCAAGTATTAAATATCTCGGTATCCGTATAAGATTGATAGGCGAGTGGCGCAATGATTTCATTGTTGAGTAGTCCACCCAATAAGTTCAGTTTTTCAGTGGGCCTGCTTTTCCTTTCACCAAAAATGATTTCGCCTCTTGGACTCCAGCCATATTCATTTCTGATATTGTTATGAAATCCAGATTCATCCACATAAACAACTTGTTGAGATTCTTCCCCTCGGGATGCATTCGCCGCTAATTGTTGAACAAACTCCGTTCTTTTTTGCTCATCCCTTTCTTCGTAGAGAAATTGTTTTTTTTATAGGTTATTTTTAGGGCTTTCAATCTTGCTTGAATCGATGAGGGTTTAACAGAAAAATGTTCTGCAATTTGTTTGAGGGTCACCGAAGGATTGTTTCTAATGTAATCCGTTAAATCAGAGTCACTAAATTTTCTTGCACGAAATTGGGTTCTTCTTTTTGGTTTAATATCCCCGGTTTGCAGATACTGACGAAGCCAACGATTCAAGGTGTCCATCCCTATTTTGAAAAGCGTAACGATATCCATTTTCGACAGGCCATTCAAGTAGCTCTGTATCACTCTTGTTCTTAAATCTTCACTATACGGCTTGGACATTGCATTGTCTTGCTAATAGTTATCCCCACAAAAATCATGCTGGAGCTTTTTCGGGATTAGCATATTGAGTATCAGGGAGCCTAAAAAATGATTTGACTCTCTCCTTAAATGCTTTTAGCTTTTCCAAAGCAGAATAAACGCGCGCTCTGAAATCAGCTCGGTTTTTAATCGGCTCTTTTTCCAGATGACCATTTTTGATCTCATTCCAAACCTGTTCATCCGGATTTAACTCGGGGGAATGCGTCGGAAGAAAAAAGAGACGAATTTGTTGCCGATGCGTCTCAAGAAAGGCTTTGACCTCTCCTGAAGTATGATAGGATGCGTTATCCGCAATCACAATTAATGGGCGCTTTCGACCTTCTAATGTCTTCTCCAGAAACGCAATGAAAACTGCACTCACTAATTTTTCAGTGGTCACCTCAAACATGAACTCCCCGGTCGCCGTGACCATCGATAAAATATGAAACCCACCCCGGTCATCACTCACTTTAATTTCCGGAGGATGCCCCACTAACCCCCACGTCCGACCGGAACGCGTATGGCCTTGCACCCACGATTCATCCTCAAACGCAATATCCGCTCCAAGTTTTTGAGCCAACTTCTTAATTTCTTCGAAACCTTCATTAACAAACGTTTTAACTTGCTCCTTATCCTGGTTGATCGCTCGATAACAAGGCTTTTGACAACTTAACCCTAAATCATGCAAATGAAGGCGTACCGTGGCATCCGATACCCAGAGACCAAAGGACTCCTTCAATAAATGAACAATAATCTCTAAAGTCCATAAAACCGTATCATAACCATGATCCGCCGGCGTCGTATTGAGGATCGTTTCTTTTAACCATCGATCAATAGCCGGAGTAATCACACACGGAGCACCGGGCGCTTTGCGAGTATCTAGGGCTTCTTCTCCTTCATAACGATAGTTGCGAAGCCAGTCATAAATACTCGTTCGGTCGATACCCAAAAAATCAGCAACAAGCTCCGGACTATAATGCTTCTCTTCGACCGCGCGAACCGCAATACGCCGGATGTAATTCATCACTTCATCCGGTATTTTACGTGCATCAAACATCCATTCCGCGTTCATTGCCGCACCTCCTCTATAAATTTAGAGTATCTAAAGAGGTTTTCTATAGTTATTAGACCATTTGATTAACGCTCAGTTCGTTGATAATGTAGGGATAATCGTTGGCAAGCCTACAGTACTCCTTATTGAGCTAACTTCTTCATTATATATTAACTAATAAAAAACTGTTTGACTATACTACGGCTTCTGCTGACTTCTCGCTCCAGCTCCACACCGTTGCCCTTTCAGACATCACGCGAGATCTCCCCAGGTAAGCACGCACGCTGTCACTGCACAACCGCCGGATTCCAGCGTTTCGGCTAAAATTGAGTTTATGGTTTTCGCTGGAAGAGTCCCCTATGTGCAATGAAGCGCAAGTACCCATCAACAGAGCTGTCTACGAACCAGCGTGATCTTGTTGCACGTCTTGTCGGCCCGCTGGAGAGGCGCGGGATCTCGCGCTTGGTTTTTCGTGATGTTCTCGTTGACGCAGGGATCATCGTGCCCAAGTTGTCTTTGGACCGCTGGGTGCATACCCATGCGGTGAGGGGCCGGGTTTTCACGGCGGAGAAGGCGAGCGGAGCGCCGCCGCTTCTGGATGACGAACAGTGCGAGATTGCCGCCGGTTGGGTGCTGTCTCAGAACGACGCGAACCAGGTCGTCTCGCTCGCTTCGTTCGCGAAGTGTTGTGCGTTAGCCTTTGGGGTTGAGCTGGCGCAGACGACGGCGCATGATTACCTGCATAGCCTCGGTTTCAGTTCAACGGTTTCGCAGACCAAGACCCGGGGCTTCACAGTAGATGTCGAGGCACTGGCGAAGAGGATGTTGGAGTGGAAGCGGGAGCGACAGCGTGCGCGAGACTTGAAAGGGCTCCTGGCCAGCGTTGACTTCACGTTCACGGGCCACCGCCCGGATCGGCGCGTGACCTATGCGCCTGCAGGTGGCGCTCAGCCGAAATCCAGCACGGCGATCGCTGGATTCACGAACTGCATCGTCACCGTGGTCTGGTCCGACGGTGTCAATCGGACACCGCCGGCCCTCTTCACGTTCAATGGGAAATTTCGGCTCGATCGGGACGGACGCCAGACGTGGATCCAAGCGCGGGAGAAACTGGTCAATGCGCTCGTCCGCTTCGGTATCGATGCGAAACGCATCCTTTATATTGGATGCCGAGAAGAACGAAACCCGCCTCTATGCCAGCGAGAGCGCCGAACTTCTACGCCGTTTCTTTGCCCTCTACCCCCTCCCGCCCAATGTTGTCGTCTTCACCGATAACGGGAAGTCCTTCTTTCCAGGGGGTGTGACGGCGCTCGAATCGCTCGGATTCGCCAAGCATGTGTCGTATCCGGCCCCGGTGCATCAGCACCTCTCGCCCAACGATAACCGCCTGCATGGCACGGCCAAGGCGAAATGGCGTAACAGTGGCGTGGACTTCGAGGATGACGTGGAGTCGTCCCTGTTGCTCCTGAGTCATCTCGATGTTGAACTCGCGGCTCACGGAGCGATGTGGTTCAAACGAAACATCTTGGATCTCACGGCCACATCAGCGCGAGAACTCCTTCGAGGCCGATCCGGCAACCGGGCACAGGTCGATGATGATCGGCTTGATGCCTACTATCGTTTCGCAGGTTTGGAGACCGCTCAGAGACCGGAGGAAACCATCGCATCGGTTTCAAACAACCTGCATGAGCGGGTGTACA
Source organism: Gammaproteobacteria bacterium (assembly GCA_024235095.1). Lineage (NCBI taxonomy): Bacteria > Pseudomonadati > Pseudomonadota > Gammaproteobacteria > Gammaproteobacteria bacterium. The sequence goes on along the minus strand of JACKNC010000001.1, from coordinate 2,322,043 downwards.
GCGAATAGTTAAAAAGTAAAGAAACCACCCGCAAAGCGGGTGGTTTTGGTTAACCCCTAAAAGGGGATAGTCTGCCTTGCCCCCTGAGGAGGCAAGGGCGTCGTCCCCACAGGATGGGTTCTCACTTTAGAAATCGAAACCGCGCTGTTCGGCGTCTCTTTCCTTACGCTCTTGATACCGCACATACTTGCGAATCTTCTCGACATCCAGTCCTATCGTATCCACACAGTAGCCGCGCGCCCAAAAGTGGTTGCCCCAATAGGGTCTCCTTTTCAGTTCGCAAAACCGATTGAAGACCCGAATGGCCGTCCGCCCCTTCAGCGTTCCCACAAAGTTAGAAATCGACAACTTCGGCGGAATCATCACCAACAGATGAACATGATCCACCTGGATATTTAATTCAACAATTTCCACTTTTTGATAGTCCGAAAAGGCGTGAATACATCGCGATACCTCTTCTGCAATGTGCCCTGTGAGGACTCGATACCGGTATTTCGGAACCCAAACAATATGATACTGGCAGTGCCAGATCGTATGTGATAACTTTCTGAATCGACTCATGGTCAGTACTCCTCTCGATCTGTTGTGGGGACAACAAACCGTAGTAGTGGGCTGACACAGAAGTTTTGACAGGTAGCGGTGGGTGCCCTATGGTTGAGATCAACAGGAGGAATCACCATGGCCCACAAGTATCTGGTTGATCTAACTGAAGAGGAGCGGGAAGACCTGCTGAAGGTCATTCATAAAGGCAAGGCAGCGGCGCGCAAGGTTGCCCGTGCCCATGTGTTGCTGCAGGCTGCGGAAGGGGCGACGGATGAGGCCATTGCCCAAAGCCTTCACTTGGGGATTTCGACCGTTCATCGTACCCGTCAACGGTTTGTCGACGAAGGGTTGCTGGCGGCGTTAAGCGAGCGGCCACGAGTCGGTTTGCCCCCGGCCTTGACCGGCAAACAGGCCGCCTTTCTGGTCGCCTTGGCCTGTAGTACCCCGCCCGCTGGCCGTTGTCAGTGGACTCTCCAATTGTTAGCGGACCGCTTCATGGAACTCCGGCCCATCGAAGCCATTTCCCGTGAGAGTGTGCGGCGCATCCTTAAAAAAACGACCTCAAACCCTGGCAACGTCAAGAATGGTGTATTCCCAGTGTCAGTCCCGATTATGTTTGGCATATGGAGGATGTGTTGGACCTGTACGCCGAACCCGATGATCCTCAATACCCCCAAGTGTGCTTCGATGAAAGTCCGGTGCAATTGACCAGCGAAACCCGCTGTCCTCAACCCGCCCGCCCGGGTCAACCGGCGCGCTATGACTGTGAATACAAACGCGAAGGCACCGCCAATTTATTTCTATTCGTACAACCCTTGCGCGGGTGGCGTCATGTTAATGTCACGAAACAGCGCACCAAACGCGATTTTGCCCAGCAAATGCAGCAACTCGTTGATGTGTACTTTCCGAAGGCGGAGCGAATCCGGTTGGTCGTGGATAACCTCAATACCCACACTCCTGCGGCCTTGTATAGTGTCTTTTCTCCAGAGGAAGCCCGCCGGATCACCCGCAAGCTCGAATTTCATTACACCCCCAAGCATGGCAGTTGGCTCAATATGGCGGAATGTGAGTTCGCTGTTCTCGCCGGCCAGTGTTTGAATCGCCGCATTGCGAACCTCGAAACTTTGCGGAAGGAAATCGCCGCTTGGCAAGGCCCACGCAACCTACGTCAGACCAAAATCCACTGGCAGTTCGGCACCGACTTGGCCCGGGTCAAACTCAAGCGCCTCTATCCTCCCTTGAAATCTTCTGAAACCCCGGTGGACCTAGAAACCTCTGAACCTGTCAAAACTTCTGTGTCAGCCCAGTAGTACCCCATGAGTCGATCAACTGGCAAAGCCGTTGATCTCTGACCACGCCCTAAGGGCGTGGTTTTCTACGTTGTTAATAAACAGAATAATAACAAAAACTTTAACCCAATTTAGACGTTTATCTAGCTCGTGAAAATCGGTGTTCAATATGCCCTGCTGCAGAAGTTCACATCGGCGCAACCCCGAATCGATCAACATAAAACGGTGCGCCAGGTGTTTGATCCTGGCGTTCGTGGCTGAACGTCAGTAGATCGATTCATCAGCATTAAGCTGCACGAACATGTCCACGGTGATGGTTCCAGCATGGTGGAACCGGAGAACAACAGGAAAGTGTTGTCCGTCCTGCAGTGGTTTTTTCAGACCGACCAACATCAGATGCGATTTACCTGGCTCCAGGCGGACGGTTTTTCCTGCGGGAATTTCAAGAGCGTCGACTGAATGTATTTTCAGCGCGCCATGGTCCTGAATTGCACGGTACAGCTCAACCCGTGCAGCCACCTCTGTTGTGGCGGAAAGCAACTGATCCGACTTGTGGCCCTTGTTTCTTAGCGCCAGATAACCCCTGCCGTCGGCGCTCCCGTGAGTAGGCGTAGCCCAAGGATGAGTAATCGTTATATCGCTCAGTTTATAGCCATGAGCGTTCACCCAAACCGGCCAACTCATCAATAAAAACACGACGAGAAAGGAAAACCGTTGCAAGTTCCATTTTCTGGAACCGATAGAGGCGCGCTGGAGCATAGAGTTTCTCAACGATTGCACTCCGCAGGAACAACTCGGCAACTCTGCTCCTGACGGCCGCATTCATCCAGCGCCATTGCCTCGGCGACGGCTGGGGTATCGCCCTGACCTGCTCCAAAACTTGTTGGACCCAAGGCAAGCGTACCGCACTGTCCCGGCCCAAACTCCAGGATGACTTGGCAATCGGCGACAGCGCAGTCCGCTAATGCCCGTTGCCGCGCCCGCTCTGGCTTAATGACCCGCCAGCGTAAAACCCAGTCCTGAGTACTGGGCGCGTAGGCCACCGCCCCATAACTGTCTCCTCCATTTGTATTGATCGGGGCTGGTGTATTGATGCTCGCGCAGCCCCCAAGAACCCAGATCGGCGCCCAAAACAACCACATGCCCCGTGATGGTCGCTTTTTCATGGTTTAAGGCCCGTACTGCCACGTCCGGCTTTGCCGTAACCATCGTCGGGTACTGCGCGAATAACCCCCGGCTTTGCCGATTGGACACCGTCACCACCCTTACCGCTGCCGCTACCGCCGCTGCCTGCACCACCGCCGCCATGATGGGCATAAGCTGCGGGTAAGGTGAGCGGATTATGCGGCAATGGCATGAGCAGAGCGAAAGCCAAAATGATTCCTGCTACCCGACAGGGCGCCGCAATGCTAGAGCGGCAGTTCGTCCGAAAGGATAGATGCGATGAAATTAGCGAGCGGAGGTTAAACATGGGTATTGAGTTCCAGAATGATCAATAGCAGCGGGGATGGCGTTCGAAATTGCCAAAGGGGTCAGCAAAGCGCGTATCGCAGAGAAATTCCCAGTCCGTCAGGCTCTTGAGAAATTCGATAACATCCTGCTTTTCCTGAGGAGTCAGAGAGAAGCCCACAATCAGTTCGCTCCTAAAGGGACTCCGGGCGCCGTCCCCTGCCAATGGTCCTTCGCTGATCAACCGTCCACCACGGGCGTAGTGATCGATCACTTCTTCCAGAGTAGCGATAGATCCGTCATGCATGTAAGGCGCGGTGAGTTCAATATTGCGCAAAGTCGGGGCGCGAAACCGTCCCATGTCCGCAGGTCGTTGGGTAAATTCCCACAGTCCCCGATTGTCTAGTGGATAGTCACCTGTACCGCCGATATTGTAGAGACCATTATTATGAAACTCTGCTTGGGAGATCGTTGTGCCGGAATGACTCACAGACTGGGTGAAATTGAAACCGCCGTGACAGTGAAAGCACTCCATGCGTTCGGAAAAAAACAACTCCTGCCCGCGTCGCGCGGCTTCGCTCATGGCGTCGCGATTGCCCTGAAAAGTCGCCTGGTCAAAAGGTGAGTTGCCCGAAATCAGGATGGATTCAAAAGCGGCGATAGCCTTGGCGACCTGGCCCGCATTGAAGGGGTCGGTTTCACCCGGATAGGCTTCGGCAAATAGTTTTTGATACAGAGCGTCATGGCGAAAACGATCCAGAATCTCCATTTCGTGATCACTCCAACCGAGTTCCACCGGAAATTCGCCGAATATCGGGATCAACGCTTGCACATGAAGTTTAGTGAGGACTGGGTTAGCCCAATTGAACGCGGCATTGTAGACCACGTTGGTCAAACTCATGGCGTTGCGTGGATGCGCCTCGCCGGTAGCGCCGATCGCGGTAACGCGGCCATCGCTGAATGCCCGCGCCGGCTGATGGCAAGAAGCACAGGCCATGGTCTGATTGATCGACATTCGCGGGTCGTAGAACAAATGGCGTCCCAATTCCACCTTAGCCTCGGAAAGTCGGTTTTTCTTAAACATCCGAGGTTTTGGAAAACCCTTTGGCAAGGACCACACGTAGGTGGAACGAGCAGGATTGGCTCGCGCCGCTGCGGGCGACTGGTGATCCTGAGCGACCGCAGCGCTGCCCCCAACCGCCAGCGCCAGACCTAGCGCTAGGATACCGCCCAACCTCCAGTTCATGGTTTATGCACGCGGAACAGCCGCTGGGGGACCACTTTGGGATATTGCTCGGGCGTTGCTCCCGCCCCGGCGACATAGGTGAAGTCCAGATTCAGGCGCGGTATGATGGCGATACACTCGGGATCGGCGTTGCCAGACATGCAACCTGATGCTGTATCGGGGGTGTTGAACGCTACATCGGATGCCTCCAGCGCCGCGCCCATATCCATGACAATGCGATCTTGATCGGCGTCGAAGTTATCCAGGCAGAACTCGGCGACGTTCGGATAACCGCAGGCGGCGGTAGGGGGCGAGTTAGGATCAGGGCCAGGACATTCGGTGCTGCCCAGATGTATGACGAAAGCTACAGCGTTATCGCCGTCGCCGGGCGCGCCCATGCCATCGACCCGGATAAACTTGCGTCCGCCGCGCCAGTTCCACAGCATCCCGGAATTGTTCAGAGGCGAAGGCGCCGTGGCGTCATTGACATGGTTCAGCGCGTAGGGTACGCCGACCTTGAAACAGATGCCGGTGTAGTTTTCGTTAGATACGGCGCCCACCAGCTCAGCGTTGCTCGGCAACGCCCCGCTGCCGCAATCCCGGCGCAGATCCAACAAGGCGACGTTTTCATATTGCCAGACCCCGTCCTGATCCAGATCGAGCGTCCGCCGCGCGCCATCGGCCTTGACCAACTCCACATCGTGGACGTAGAAGCGCCAGTCCGTTACCTGGTAGGTTCCAGGTTGGCCGATGCCGACGTTTTCATAGGTCGCCCCACAAACGAAGTCCTGACCGTTAACCTGGCCCTGGAACTGGATCGCTGCGCGGCGCACTGCCGACGAACTGTCGTCATCGTCATCGCCGCCGCAGCCTGCCGCCAGCGCTCCAATGACGCCGACCATCAGAGCGTTGCGCAGCGCAGGTAATGAACGCCGGTTGCGTGGATCAATCATGCAGGGATTCTCCTGAGTCAATTCACCATGAAATGGATTCGCCAAGCACGCCGCCTGGGGTCATCTTTTTATGCTAAATCGCTGGGAGCAGTATGAGAATGCGACAAATTGTCGCATCCACGGAACCGGGAAAACCGCTACAATTCAAATTGGCGATCAATGAAGCGATAATTAATGAAGATGACCCGGCGAGACGGGCTGATAATGGTCGGGACTATGACCGGGTTTTTCTTGTTGGGCAGCTTGGCAAGCCTGCTTTATCCCCGCTTGAAACAGGAGCTACAGCCTGTTCCTACTCATGCTATCGTTTTAAACGCTGATCCTGCCTGCAATCCGGTGGGCAAAACATGTCTGGTGAAGGATACGGCATTGACCGTGACGCTTGGCCTGGGAGATCGCATCCAACCCTTGACTGCATTTCCGGTGCAGGTTGACCTTGGCGGAGAAGACGCCTCTAAGGCTGAAAAAGTCACAGTGTCTTTCGCCATGCAGGACATGGATATGGGCTTTAACCGTTTCGATCTACGTCGACAGGCGGAAAAGACCTGGCGGGGACAGGCGATTTTGCCGGTTTGTTCAGCAGGACGGCGGGATTGGCGGGTCACGGTCGCTGTGATCGGTGAAACGCCTTATGTCGGGGAGTTTCACCTGCTAACCGACTTTTAATGACGAATTTCTCGCTGGCGCGAACCGACAGAACCGGTTATCGGATTGATGCGAGAAGTGACCGCTATAATGCGCCGCCTGCTTGCGCAAATTCAGTGTATGTCGTCGGGCGCCGGGCGGGGTCAATGGTCAAGCCGAGCTGTCGGGCAATCTGCGATAACGAAAAGATACCGCGCACTGCCTGGACGCCGGTTTCGGGATCGGTGTCCACGACCAGCGCATGTTGGCGATTGACTTGCCGCAAGGTGGCGATGATATCTCCTATCCGTGCTTGTAATACATCCTGTATCTGGAGAACTTGTATTTTTGGTCTGAGCGTCATGATGTCGGCAACCCGTAAATCGTCCCAACTTCCGCCTGCTTTCGTCAGAATCCGGTGGGGCCGGTCGCTTTCCAGGTCGCGGCTGGTGAGTACGCCGATGATCTGCTGGTCCGCATTACGCACCAGTAGCATTCGCACCCGCCGCTTGATCATGATTTCCAATGCTTTCTTAAGCAATGTGGTTCGTTCAACGGTACAGGCGGTCACTTGGCCAAGATCGGTCATGACGCATTGGGCGGGATCGTCGAGAGTCACAGCAATAGGCCATTGCTGTTGGGGGTGGAAGTATTGAGCGCCGGTTTCCAAACGATGCAAGGGAAGGGGTCGGTAAATATCAGGCATCCGGGTCATCTCCAGGATAGCAACGGTCGCTGCCATTGCATGAAACAGTCAGCGCATCCTATGCAATCATGGATTAATGAGGAATGCGGCATATTGTCACACTCGCCAATTATCAACGGTCGTTGTTGCCGCATGAACGGAACTGAATAAATGGAAGATTTGAGACGGCTCTTGTTGTTGCGCATCCTGGTGGTGCTGGGACCGGGCATCATGTTGTTATGGCTGCGGTTCGGTTTGACGCCGCCCGCGCCGATGCCAGGATGGCCGGTAGCGCTGTTTCTCGGGTGGGCGCTGCTGGCGTTCGTCGCGTTGCACCGCAGTGCCCGGCGCGAGAAGCCAGTGACTGCCTGGGAACTGTTCGCCTACCTGCAATTCGATGCGCTAGCGCTGGCCTTGCTGTTATTTTTCAGCGGTGGCGCGAGCAATCCGTTCGTTTCACTGTTATTGTTGCCACTGGTCATCGCCGCCGCCTTATTGCCCGCTGGGCAGGTCTGGGCGACTGCCGCCGTTACTGTAGTGATCTACACCGCATTGATGTTTTACCATTTACCGCTGCCCGGCGCGCTCAGCGGTCATGGCTCCGGCTTTGAGACCCATCTGTGGGGAATGTGGCTGGTGTTTGTCATCAGCGCCTTGCTGATTGCCGGTTTCGTCGCGCGACTGGCGATGGCCCTGCGAAACCGGGATCGTCAGGTGGCGCAACTGCGTGAACGCGCGTTGCGCGATGAGCAAATCCTGACCCTGGGCATGTTCGCGGCGGGCGCGGCTCATGAACTGGGCACCCCGTTATCGACCATCGCCATACTGGCGCGGGAACTGGAACTGTTGCATGGCGAGGAAGACCTGCCGCTCAGGGAGGATTTACGCACCCTGCGTCAGCAAGTGGAAGTGTGCAAATCCATTCTTGGCGATTTGCTGCGCAGCGCCGATCTGGCGTCTGACCGCGAGGCCGCGCAGACGCTGGATGTGCTGCTGGAACGCACTCGCAACCGCTGGCAGTTGCTCCGTCCCCAGGTGCCGCTGCGGGTCAGTTGCGCCGGTGCGCCCCCGCTCCCCGCTATCACCGCGCCGCAGACCATCGGCCAGACCTTGATCAGTTTGCTCAATAATGCGGCTGACGCCTGCCCTACCGGGGTGGACTTGACCGGGCGCTGGAATCAGCAGCGCGTTATCATCGAAATCCGCGACCAGGGACCGGGTCTGTCGGAAGAGGCGGAAGACCGCGCTGGCGAAGCCTTTTTCTCCACTAAGAACGGCGGCGCTGGCATTGGGTTACTGTTGGCGAATGCGGCGCTGGAGCGCCTGGGAGGACAGGTGAGTTTACTAAACCATCCACAAGGTGGAATCTGCACTCGTATTGACCTGCCGGTGCGAATGGGCATCGCCTGATGGAGCCGATAGAATCCCGGACCACGCCGTCTGAGCCTGCCTGCCTGCTGCTAGTGGACGATGACGCCACATTTTGCCGGGTGTTGGGACTGGCGCTAAGGCGACGGGGCTTTACCGTGGCAACGGCTCACGATTGTGCAGCGGCCCTGCAATTGGCGCAAGGGACGACGCCGGACTATGCGGTGGTCGATCTCAACCTGGCCGGCGATTCAGGTCTCAGCCTCATTCCGCAACTGCTGGCGCTGGATTCCATGACCCGCGTCGTGGTGCTCACCGGCTACGCCAGCATCGCTACCGCTGTGGAAGCTATTAAACTTGGTGCCGTGAATTACCTGGCGAAACCGGCGGACGCCGATCAGGTTTTAGCCGCCTTCGCATCGACCCGTGGCAATCCTGCCGCTTCGGTCAACCTGCGTCCTCTGAGTGTGAATCGCCTGGAATGGGAGCATATTCAGCGGGTGCTATGTGAAAACGACGGCAATATCTCGGCGACCGCCCGGCAACTGGGGATGCACCGCCGCACCTTGCAACGCAAGCTGGCCAAGCGGCCTGTCAAGTTCTAGCGACCCACAATCAGGTTTTCAGCAACGAACGAATGACCGACGAAGTCGTGACCTTGCCCTCGCCACGATACGCTTCATGATTGGCTTCAATATCGTTAAGCTTGTACAGATAGTTCACCATCATGCCCGCGGACTGAGCCAGGCCCTTGGTCGAGGTATCACCTGACCAGTTGAGCCGCTCAATGCGGGCGCCATTAGCCAGATGAAAGCGGGCCACCGGGTCCAGAACGGTGAGGCTATCGCGCTTCTCCTTGACCAGATAACGCGCGCATAACCGCATTAGCGGGTGCTTGAGCGCCTTGACCAGCTCCGGTTTTTGCGACCAGTCCGGGGTTTGCAGGAGGGTTTTCAGAGAAGCCGGCTCCTTGCCGGTTCCCGCCGCGCTGGCCAGCGCCTTGCGTTCCGTGGCGGTCAACCATTCCGCTTCCACATCCTGGTCCGAGTCGCTCAACTTGCGATCCAGCCAGCGCTGGAACCCGGGAATGGGTGATAGAGTCGCAAAGGTCTTGAGGTTTTTGAACTCACTGGCCAGTTCATCCACCACCCGCTTAATCAGGAAATTGCCGAAGCTGATCCCGCTCAGGCCATCGTGGGCGTTGGAGATTGAATAGAAAATGGCGGTGTCCGTAATGTGTGGATCGAGCACTGGCGCAGTCTCATCCAGCAAGGTTTGCACATTGTCGGCAATGCCATTCACCAGCGCGACCTGGACGATGATCAGCGGTTCACTGGCCATGCGCGGATGAAAGAAGGCGAAGCAGCGCCGATCGGAACTGAGCCGGTTTTTCAGATCACCCCAGCCGGTGATCGGATGCACGGCTTCATAGGCAATCATTTTCTCCAGCAACGAGGCCGGCGAATCCCAGGTAATACGCCGCAGTTCCAGGAACCCGACATCAAACCAGGAGGTCAGCAACGACAATAAATCCCGTTCCAGCGCGGCCAGCGCCAGGTCATCCCGGCTCCAGCTCAACAATTCTTCGCGCAGATCGACCAGAAACAGGAATCCCTCGGGCAGAGCGTTGAGCTGCGCCAGCAACCGCACTCTCGGCGGTTGCAACGCCTGACGCAACGCCCGCTCCGCTTTAGCGCGCTCCCTGCTGTCATCCCCGGCCTGTTGCACGGCGGCGACGGCTTTGTCGACCGCCTTGCGGTCAATATCGAATTCAGTCGCCAGAATTTGCAGAAACCGCTGTCGGCCTTGGGCATTTAGCGACAGATAAGCGCGCCCCAGATTAGCAGCCCGCGCCCGGGCGGATACCTCGCCGCCCCGCGCCTCCAGACAGTCCCGCATCTGGACTCTCAGCGCTTCCGCGTCCTTTTCGGGAAGGCTGGGGCCAGGGGCGGCTGAAAACAGCCCTTCGCGCCAGTCGGCCATTTCCCGCCAGGCTTCACGGAGATTGTACATGGTGCGGTTCAGCAGGCTGGCGCGGGTGATTTCAGCTTCACGGAGGGTTAGTTCGGTCATGACAAAAGCACCAAAGGGTCAGAGTCAACCGTAGTCGTTTTATGGTTTGAGTATAGGCATTTGTTCTAACAAGAGCAGGGGATTTTCAAGCCCCCGTTGAACTTAACCCGCTATGATCACACTATCTTCAAGTAAAATTTCTACCTCAGCCAATGCAATTTCCCCCAAACCCAGGGTGTGCGCCTCTGGCAACGCGGCCAATGCAATATTTGGATCCGCATGCAGGCCGATTCCCAGTCTTTCACAAGCCTGATCGGCCAGGCGGACAATGACCAGCAACATATTGTCGCTATCGTAAGGCTCCTTATGATGATCGCGGACCACAACGCAGTATTCATTGGGCAGGTTCCAGCGCTTCATGAGCACATAACCTTGGGCATTATGCATGTTGCTATCCAACAATTCTTCCACCAGATTTTTCTGCATTTGAGCGCCGGTCAGCTGTTTTGTAGCCGACAGCTCGTCGATCACGCGCAGAATCGCCAATTGGCCGATGTTATGCAGCAAACCGGCCATGAACGCATCATCGGCCTGTTGTTTACAGCCGCTGTGATAGGCCAGCCATTGACTGCTCAGGGCCGAAGCAAAAGCGTGCTGCCAGAGTTTCTCCATGTAATGGCTCAATAGTGGACTGCGGGTAAGATAGAGGCTGCGTTGCGAAACCGCCATCGCCAGCATGGCCACCTTGCGGATGCCGAGACGAATAATTGCCTTCTGAATGGTGTTAATTCGCTGCAATCCCTTGTAGAACGATGAATTGGCGACGCGCAGGATTTGGCTGGCCAACGCCTGGTCGCCGATAATCATTTTTTCAAGGTCAGCGACCCGGACGTTGCCATCGTGCAAGGCTTTTTGCAATTTCATCGCGACCGCCGGGAAAGCCGGCAATTGCAGCGTATCCGTGATCAGCGCTTGGATGATCATGTCTTGCAGTGAATGCTGGGCCATGTGTTCATTCTCACCCATCAATGCGTGTGCTGCTGTTTCGCTGTTGATTGATTTTCATGTAATTCCTACCAGGCGCTTGATTTCCGCCAGCGGTCGAGGCTTTTCAAGACGCGGCAAATAACGGAACGCTTCGGTCAGGGTGGTTTCGCCCCGGGCCGCCTTGGCCAAACCATCCTCCAGCAGGGTCACCATGCCCGCTTCCTCCAGGCAAATCCGGCGAATGTCATGAGCCGTGCTTTTCTGGAGCATAGCGTCCTTGACGGCGATATTCAGAATAAGCAACTCAAAAATCCCGATGCGGCCTCGGTAGCCGGTGTGCCGGCAGGCCGGACAACCTTTTCCCTGCTGGAAATTGGTTCCCTTCAGATCATGATACTTGTAGCCTAAGCGTTGCAGTTCACCGGAGTTGGGCTGATAGAGTTCGGCGCAATGGGGACAAACCCGGCGCAACAACCGCTGGGCTAGCACGGCGACTACAGTCGAGGCAATCAGGAAGGTTTCAATATTCATATTCATCAGCCGCAACAAAGCACCAGTGCTGTCTTCGGTATGGAAGGTCGTGAGCACCTTGTGGCCGGTCAGCGCCGCCTGGATCGCGGCTTCCGCCGAGAAGCGGTCACGAATTTCACCCAGAACAATCACGTCCGGATCCTGACGCATGATATGCGGCAGGGTTGTCTCAAAGGTCAGATCGATTTTTGGATTGAGCGAACATTGCGCGATGCCTTCAATGACGAATTCTACCGGGTCTTCCGCGGTGGTCACGCAACGATCAATGCTATTCAGATAATTCACGGCGCTGTAGAGCGTGGTGGTTTTGCCGGTGCCGGTGGGGCCGGTGATGAGGATAATACCGCTGGGCAACTCAAGCGCATCCTCATAGAAATGATTCAGGGTACGCGGAAACATATTAAGCTGATCCAATGGCACCAACTGGGTCTTGCGCAGTAGACGCAGAACGATTTTTTCACCGTAGACCGTGATATAGATGGAAACCCGGACATCAATATTTCGCCCGGTATTCGGATCTTCGAAAGTAATATGGCCGTCCTGGTGACGCCGCCGTTCGGCAATATCCGCTCTGCTCAGAATCTTGATGCGATTAATGAACGCCGAGGCCAGTTTCTTATTAATGGTTTTGTAACCGCCCAGGACGCCATCGCAGCGAAACCGGATGCGCAGATCATTCTTCATCGGTTCGATGTGAATGTCGCTGACCTGGGTCTGGACCGCATCCAGCAACATGGTATTGACCAGTTCAATGACCTGGCTAGTATCATCAGTTTGAATCGTCGGTCTTGTCGATACTTGGTAATGCCGCTGATACGCTTCGATCGTTTCGCGAATAATCCGCTTGCTGGCAATCAATGGCGTCAGGTCAGATCCGAAAAGCCGCTCGGCTTCCCGACGGGCGCGTTGGTCGAGAGGGTCGGCAAAAGCGACCAGAACCTGGTTATCCTTGACGTGCAGCGGCAGAAAATGACGTTGCAGAAACCAGTTGGGATTGGCTTTCTCCATCAACTTGCGGTCGACGTCGCTCAAGTCGGGCTTGACCTGGGGGAACCCCAGTTGATCAGCCAATACATCAATCAGCTTGTTTTCCTCGATAAAGTGGTTTTCCAGGAGGATATCGCCCAGTTTCTTGCCTTTTCCAGACTCTCGCTGCAACGCCAGAGCGGCTCGCAGATCCTGTTCCCGCAGGAAACCCAGCTCCACCAGCAAAGCGCCAATTCGCACCAAAATCCGATGCTTGCGCAGTGTATTGCGCTGTTGCTCCAGGCTGACATAACCAATTTCATTGAGAACGCCAAGCAAGGGTTTTTCCGTGGAAAGTTTGGCGCGCACCCGCATCGCGTAGGCCAACTGCTGATCGGTAATGATTCCGTCTTCAACCAGAAATTTGGCGATTTCCAAACCGGTATCGTTGGCGGAAAGCGGTTTATTGGGCGCTGATTCCAGGCGAACAGTAGGCAGAGTTGCCTGGGAATCGACGGACGCGGTTTCCAGGCGAACGGTGGGCGATTCACCGGAATTAACCTTATGCTGCGGGGTCGCTGGGTCAGTCGCCTGCGGCAACGTCCCCGTGGGTAGATCAGGCGAAGCAGGGCGTTGCGTTGGCGAAGACATGGACGACCTCATAAATGAAATGTGAAGGTGTGTTTGTATTTCAGCATAATTACTAATGTTTGGCGAATCCGGCATCGCTGTTCTTATCCCGAATTGGACTCTAAGTAACCGTTCAGTCCCCCCCTTTAGCAAAGGGGGGTGAGGGGGGATTTTGGCCCTGTCGCTCGTGCGTAATCTCCCCCGGCCCCTTTTTCCAAAGGGGGGAGGTGAACGCTTACGAGTCTAATACAATAATATTGGACTTGATTAAAGCTTATAAGGATCAATAAACCGGCAGGTCTGCTTACAGCAAAAACCGGGCTAGTAACCTACAATTAGACAAGGTTTGGGAACCGAATCCCCGGTTTCCCGTTGTTTGTCCGGACTTATGGAGATTGACGATGTCCACGCTTGCGGTTCGCGTCTCGGAGGATCCCCATCGCCCACTCGGGCATGCTATTGTGACAATTGATGGCCTGCCACATACTCTTGAGACCTTCGTATTCGCCCTTAACCGCCATGGTTTTGCCGCTAATCATCTTGGGACAGACGGTTGGCAAGGCGCGGAATGTTGGCTGCAACCGGAAGAGGCTTGGTACGACGGTGACTCTCTGAAATTCGTGATCAATCCCGATCTGGCGTTTCAGTTGGAAAACATGCCTTACCAGCTAGCGGTGCGCGGTGAGGGATTGAATGAAACCGTTGCTGTGACTTTCGTCTGGCCTTTGGAATTGGCGATCGAAGAAGACATGGCAACCACGACTCGACGGCTCGTAGTAAGCGGCGCTCGCGTGGGTTCCCGTCCTAAACTGCGTCCAAAAACTGTGTCAGAATCTGCGTTGCCGGAAATGCGAAACGTCGATCTGCCTATCCCCGATCTACCGATCCCCGAGCTAGGTTGCGGCCTGGAGTATGTGGACGATGATGAAACGACTCGTCCAGTTCCCCCCTTGTCCTCGCCCCCAGAAGGAGAGGAACTGCCGACCCGCATAAAAGCGCATGAATCCAAACGGTCTTCCTTGGATCCTGATGCGATCAGGGACGCCACACCCACCCGGCGAGTGGATGGGCGAATTGTCTCAACACCTTTAGGCAGCGAGGAACGGGTTTTTGGCAAGCCAACCGGCGCGCCGGAAGTACTGGTGAAGGAATTTCGCCCGTCTCAGTCGCCACCGTCACCCGCTACGCCTTTGCCGCCCTCCACGCCAGCGCCCTCTCCCCTGCCAGTCGCGCCACCGCCGGGTACAGCAGATGGGAGCAGGAAGCCACGCGGTAAAACCGGATGGCTGTTCCCTGGCTTGGCCGCCGCAGCGGTGCTGGCGGCGGTGGGCGTAACCGGATGGTGGTGGTTTGGTCAGCGTGACGCCACCGCGCCGGCCTTCGCGATCCAACCTGCGGAGCATTCCGTAGATATCCAGAGGGAACCTTTGAAACTGACGCCTGCGCCAGAGCCTACGCCTGCGCCGGAACCCACGCCTGCGCCGGAACCCACGCCTGCGCCGGAACCCACGCCTGCGCCGGAACCTGTGCCGACGGCAAAGCCACGCCCCGATTCCAAACATAGTCTGGAGGAAGAATTAAGCTCACAATTCGATTCGACCACACAAGAGTTGGAGCAGCGGTTACGTCGAAAAACGCCTTGAGAGTGTGAGAAAATCAGGCTTCAGGAAATTACTGCCCACTACTCGCTGTTCCCCGTTCCAGGAGTCCTTATCTTTATGAATCGTTTGCTCATTGGCCGTCTGCTGTTACTGCTCAATCTGATCGTTGGAACGCTGGCCATGGCTGCTGACGTCAACACGCAACCGGTCGGCATGGTCACGGGTTCCAAGACCGGCACCTACATTCAATTTGGCAATGATATTGCCGGAGTTGCGAAAACAGTGGGTCTGGATATTCTGGTGAAGGACTCCAAGGGTTCCATCGACAATATCCGGCGCATGAACAGCAAGGAAAATGCCGCGCTGGGGATTGTGCAATCCGATGTGCTGGGTTTCCTGAGTCGCTCCGAAAATCCGGAAATGCGCCAACTCGCCGGGCGGTTGCGTTTGATTTTTCCTTTTTACAATGAAGAAATCCACTTGTTTGCCAACAAGTCCATTCAATCTTTTGGCGATCTCCAGGGTAAGCGAGTCGTCGTCGGTGAGGAAGGTAGTGGGAACTGGTTGACCGCCATCAACCTTTTACAGTTGACCGGAGTCAAGCCGGCGGAATTGCTGCAAATTGCGCCGTTGTCGGGGGTGACCGCCGTTCTCAAGGGCGAGGCGGATGCGATGTTTTACGTAGCCGGCAAGCCGGTCAGTCTGTTCACCAAAGTAGGTAATCTGATTAATAAACCGGAATTTGCAGCGATGCTGGCGAATGTCCATTTCGTACCGCTTGATGATCCCAAAATGTTGCGTGAATATGTGGCCACCCGGATTGGGCCGTCGGATTACGAATGGTTGGATCGTGAAACGCCAACGATTGCGGTGAAAGCGGTGCTGATGAGCTTTGACTTTTCCGGCAAGCACAGCGCCTACTTCGCGCAACGCTGCCAACAATTGGCGAAGCTGGGCCAAGCGATCCGCGCCAATCTCGACGCGCTGCAGCAAACTGGTCATCCTAAGTGGAAGGAAGTCAATCTCAATGAGAAAGTTGGGATCTGGTCGCTGGACTCCTGTTCGCGGGATTCGGCCAAAAGCGGCGACTCGAAGATTGATCTCACTCGCGAATTGGAAAAAATATTGCTGAATCGGCAAGAATGGCCGTACCGAATGACTCCGGCAGCCTGAACCCTGTTTTTATGACTTGAGGGAGAAAATTGATGCGATTCACTGCGATGGTTTTGACGCTGATGCTCATGATTGGAACGAATATGACGCTGGCCCAGGATAAACCGCCGGATGCGCGCCTGGAATTTTCCAGCACCTCGTTCGGCCTCTTATTGGGTTACAGCCAGGGCAAAGGAACCTTGCTTTTCCAGGAACGGCAATACCCCTTCTCGGTTTCCGGCCTGAAGGTCGCCACTTTAGGGGTTAGCCGGGTCAACGCTCTCGGCCAGGTTTATGGATTGCAGGAGATTACTGATTTTTCTGGAAACTATGCCGTAGTCGAGGGGGGACTGACCCTGGTTCATGGTGGAGGCAGCGCCCTGTTGCGCAACGGCAAGGGCGTCATGCTCTACTTACAGAATCTGCAATATGGTCTCGATCTAACCTTGGGCGGCGGCGGATTCTCGATTACGCTGGATGAACCGGAGTCCGTCGCCGAACCTTCTCCGGCAATGATGGAGAAAGCTTCTGCGCCATAGATGGCGCCACGGATATCAATTTCTCAAAGTCCGCGAGGCGCGGCAACCCATGATCGAGCAAATTCTTCTCAGCAGTGGTTCGTTTGACCGAGTACGGGAAATGGGTGGTTTCGGCCAACCGCTGCATACGCTTTACCCACAAATCCAGGCAGTGCTGGCTAACGAACTGGGACCTGACGCCGCGCATTTTTTAGCGGAACCGGTAGTGGATCGCGCTCATGATCGGATTGACTGGTATACCGAGGGTGATCCTGAGTGTAAGCCCATCGTGTTAAGCGATTTGCCCGAAGAGCAGCGCCCGCCGATTCTGGCTCAGGTCCAGGCGCAACTGCAACGCGGGCAGGAACTGGCGGAGCGTTACACAACTTCCGGCGATCCTCAGCGAATGCAACTGGGGGCGATGCTTAAGGCTGCCCTTGGATCATCGCCAACGGAAACCGACATCTTTTTACTTGGGGATCGTCCGATGTTGGCGCACTGGGGTTTTACCACCGACCGCCCTTGGGAAATGGGCGGAACGGGCCGCCGTTCGCCTAGGCCGCCGCTACCCGCTGAAACCTTCCAGGCTGTAGCCATGCCGGACATTGCGATACCTGAACTGGCGTCCAGCGCCGCACCGCCGCCGATTTCCGAACCCCGAAAGCCGTCTGAAGAACCGATGCTAGAGCCCGATGACGAGCCACCGCCTTCACTCCTCAAATCGAATCCCTCTCCAGCCGCGCCACAATCGGATGAGCCGCGTTATATCGCAACTCATTCTCGATATTTCTGGGGCCTGGCCGTGCTGGCCATATTGCTTGCCCTGGGAATTTTTCTCTGGGTTTCGAACCAAACTCCCACGCCGCCGCTGATCGACGAATCGGCGCAAGCAGTGCCGGACGTCCCCCCTGATGCTGCGATGAAGCAGGCCGGGCAAACAGAACAGATGTTGCGCGCCTCCACGTTGCCCACGGTTGCAGCACTGGGCAATGACCGTGTTATCGCTGCGGAATCAACTTCTCGGTTGCCCACGGTTGCAGCACTGGGCAATGACCGTGTTATCGCTGCGGAATCAACTTCTCGGGACGAAGCGCAAACCGCGCCCGAGACCTCCCTTTCAGAAACTGACGTCAAGCCACCCGTTTCAATGAAAGAAGTTGTAACTGCCCTGAAACCAAACAGCGTGTCAGATCAGGAACCTGTGACTACGCCTGTTCCGTCCAATCCTGAAGCTCGGTCTGGCGTGGCTACGCTTCTGCCAAACAACGCCAATCGTCCGTTAGACGGGAGCCGAGCGCCTGCGAGCGCCGCATCGCTGCCTCCAGCGCCGGTAGCATCCCCAGTGCGGACCCTGGAAGAAGAGTTGCAAGGTTCTCGGCCTGCCGTAAGCGCCGTAGGAGTCACTGGAACTCCTTTAAGTGTCCCAATGCCCCAACCGTCCGTCGAATTGGCGCAGTCCGACCCCACGCCCGAGGAGCGTCAGGAGTTTACTAACCGTCTGTCCGCCACTGGCGCGGCGACTGGCGAAATTACCGCGACGCTGCTGTGGAACGGTAATGCCGATCTGGATCTGGTCGTGTTGTGTCCGTCGGGTGAAATGATGGACTACCAGAATCCTCGGGAATGTGGCGGCGCCTTGGATGTGGATGCCAACACCGCCCGTGACAGTTTGAGCAATCGTCCAGTGGAAAATGCGTTCTGGCCAGCGGGCCGGGCAACGCCAGGCGTGTATCGGATTATTGTCCGTTACGCGCCGCGCAAGGATGAACAGCAACCTCGGCCAACACCCTTTCAAGTCCGATTGATTCGCAATAACCAGGAGAAAGTCTTCAAGGGTATAGCCCAACCCCGCAAGGCAACGCCGGTTACGAACTTTATCGTGGAGCGTTGATCTGCATAACTCGCCCACGAGATCGAAGCGGCATACCTTGCGTTGCGCTAGCACGCTATTTGATATGGATATCACCTGTTTTTGATTGCATTCGCGCTTTAAGATCCTGCCAAAGATTCAGGCGCTCCGGACTCCCTATCGACTTGCCGCTACCAATGGATTTAGCGAGCCACAGGCCAGCGCCATTGAAGCTGTAAACAGGCAATAAATCCTTGCGCTGGGTGGCCGGCAGGATGTGCGGATTCAGATTATCCAGCACCGAGGGCGTGGTCTGCGGCGAAGAAAAATATGTGAGCACCATGTGTGCTTGATTATATTGCAATGCCTTGACATAAGTGATGCGCAGTTTTTCTTCCGGAACGCCTATTTCCAGCAGAGTGAAATATTTGGCGATGGAAAAATCCTCGCAATCGCCGCCATTCACAGCTATGAATTCCAGTGGCGTGGCCCAATAGTCCTCGGCGCCCCATTTTTTCAGGTCATCAACGAATTCCAGCTGATTAAAGAAATCATTGACGACTTTGAGTTTCTCTTCTTCCGGCAGATTCTTCGACGCTGTAATGAGCTGTTGCCAGCTCCTGATTCGCTCGCCGGCGGGTGCGCCGTATTTTTTTTCAATGCGCGCAAACAGTTCCGGCCCGATTTCCAGCGCCGCCGAAGCCAGGGTAAACATGGAACAGGACAGCAGGGCTACCCATAATTGCTTTGGCAGTATTAGCAATGCGTTAATCTTTCTGATTTTTATGAGTTTTAATTTTTAAGTTTCAAGAGAAAACAGAGTTATTTACGAAGATTAATAATCGCTCCAGGGAGACCAATTTCTTTCACCACATCGAAGTCGCTTTTGGTCTGAACGTCTTCGGCGATAACGAAAATATCGAGTAATTCGCCGACTTCCTTGATGGCCTCGACCAGGGCTTTTTTGCCGTTTTCCGTGCTGATGCCGACCGTCAGCTCGCGAGTCAGACGGATGTAGTCGGGTTTCAGGGACTTGAGGGCTTCCACGGAAATGAATTGCGCGTCGTAGCGTTTGAGCATAATGCGCGCCCCATGTTGGCGAACAAAGTCGGTGAAGTTTTTGAACAGTTCGATGTCCTTGGCCGCGGCGTAGGCAGTGACGCTAAAGACCAACTGGTTGGCCAGTAGGGCGTTCTGGCGCAGGAAATCGATGAGCCAGAAACGGAAGTCGGCGTTTTTCAGGGTCGTCATAGACAGGTTGACGATGATGCCGTGGATTAGCGAGCCTTCGATAATATGTTCAGTGACCTTGCGGGTTACGCCTTGGTCGAGTTCGACGATTTTGTTGAATTTTTCGGCGATGGCGACGAAAACGCCGATGGGGATGGGTTGATCGGCCTCGTCGCGGGCTTGGGTAAAAGCTTCTTCCATGATAATGCCGCCGCTGTGTAAGTCTTCGACCGGACCGACATAGGACACTTGGTAGCGCTGGCGGTCGATGATGTCGAACACCAGATCGCGCCATTCCTCGTCGCTTTTGCCCTGTTCATTGCTAGGGCGGATGAAGTAGCTGTTAGCGCCGATGAGTGTGGCCTGTTCGTAGGCGTCGTTGGCGGCGGCCAGGATGCCAGTGGGGCTGCCCTGGGGGTTGAGCGGCGCGATGCCGATGTGGACGATGTCGGTGTGCCGATATTGCGCGCCGAGTTCGTTAATCTGGTGCTGGAGCGCGTGGGCGGCCGGTTCTACGTCGGGTGCGCGCAGGCCGGGCATCAGGAGGGCGAACTCTGAGCCGTAGAAGCGGTAGGCGCGGGCTGTGGGGTGTTGTGCCCTGGCGCATTCCTTGAGAGTGGCCGAGAACGCTTGCAGGAGGCGGTCGGTCGCGGCATTGCCCCGGTTTCTGGCCAGTTCGGCGAACTCGTTAATTTTTAGGTAGAAGAGGTAGCCGTCTTCCTGGGTGGCGAGGAGTTGCTCCATGTCAGTTTCCAGGCTGCCTTTTTTGTGCAGGCCGGTCAGTTCGTCGAGCAGCAAGTTGTGGCTGAGCGTTTCCAGTTTCTGATGCAGGTTGTCGATGACGCCCTGGATTTTGTCGGCCATGAAGTTCATGGAGCGGGCGACGTTGCGTACTTCGTGGGTCCAGGGCAGTTTTTCAATTCGGGCAAATCTTCCCGAGGCGATGGTTTTGGCGAGCTGGTCGATTTTTTTGAGCGGTTGCAGGGTGAAGCGCAGCACCAGAAACAGGAGCGCTACAGACAGGAGGAAGGCGGCGAAGGAGTAGTAGAAACTGTTTTTGATTTGTTGATAAAGCTTGAGGTAGGCATAGCCGGGATTGCTGGTGACGTAAACGATGCCGGCGATATTCCAGCCCGAGTTGATTTCGCTCATGGCCGTCGCGGTTTCAATGGGCAGCAGTTCGATAAATATTCTGGGCACCTGCTCGAAAATTTTGCTGTCGTTCAGTAAGACCAAGGCGTTGCCGTCGATATCGGTGAGTTTGATTTCCTGGTAATAGCCCATGTCATAGATAGCTTTGATCATGGTTTCCAGGATTGGGTCGTGGGGGTCGGCGATGTGCGGACTGAGGGACAGGCCGAGGGAAGTAGCGGTATTCTGGGCGTGGACCTTGGCTTCAGTTTGCAGATAGTCGCGAATTTTATTGACGCTGGCGATGAAATTGCCGCTGAAGATCAGCAGGAACAGCACCGAGATCAAGAGCAGTAGTTGCCTGGATAATGACATGCCATGCGGTCCTGTGCGGAAAACAAAAATCCCCTCTCCCGGTAGGAGAGGAGAGAGGAGCCCCTTGGAGGAAGGGTTGGTGTGAGGAGAACTGAACGATTACGCCAGATTTACTTGATCGACACCGTGATCGACGTGCTGCTGGCGTTGTTGGAGGTATCGACGGCTTCGGCGCGGAGGGTATGGCTGCCCGACATCTTGTTGGTGTTCCAACGATAGGTCGTGGAGCTGCTATTAGTCGCACTGACCAGTTCATTGTCGATGTAGAGCCTTAGCATGCTGATCCCACCTTCATCCGTAGCGATGACGCTGATCGCGACGTTCTTGCTGACTTGATCGCCATTTTTGGGGTCGGCGATCGTGACTACCGGGGCGGTGGTGTCTGCTGGCGGCGGAGCGATGGGTTCCTGCGCCTGGATGGTCGCGGAGTCCATGTTGGAGTAGCCGGAATTGCCGACGCTGTTGTAGGCGTAGGCCCGGTAGGCATATTGTCCTTCGCTAAGACCAGTGTTAGTAAAACTGGTCACATTCTGACCCAGAGCGGCAATTTCGGTCCATGTTCCGCCATTCATCGACCGTTGTAGTTTGTAGCCAGTTTCGTCGGTAGCGGCATCGTTCCAGGTCACCTGGATCGAGTCTGCCGTCGCCGTACTTGCCGCCAGGTTGCTCGGCGTCGCCGGCACCGTTGGCATGTTCGCCGGAGTCCGGAAACTGGCGGCGATCGGCGACGTTTCGGTCATCGAGCGGGCGGTGTCGTTAAAGCCTGGAACGCCGATGGGCTGGCCATTGTAGAGAACATCCGGATTAGAGAAGTAGGGGATGCGTGGTTCGCCGCTGCAATTATAGGACATGATGTCGCGAAATAGGCCGCAGATGCGGTAGCCGTAGGAGTCGGGGTAAGCGCCTGGTGAACTGGAACTGTCAGGATCATGTGCATTGCCTTGATTATGTCCGAGTTCATGGGCAAAACTGTCGTAGCTGCCCAAGCAGTTATAAACGGAATCGTCATGTAGTACGGCAAAGGCATAGGGTGCAAAGGCCGTGGAAATCCAGGACGAGTTCATGGTGTAAGCGATGCCACAGTAGTTGCTATCGGCGCTAATCAGCACCACCTGATCGGCGGCATATTGGTCACGCAAGCTATGGACATCGTCGATATAGCCATCGGTCGTGCTTCTCAGACGGGACAAGGCATCTGACATATTGCCGGTTTCGGTATAGGCGACCTCGCCCATATAGACCAGGTTCAACTGCATGTCGATCTGGCTGTTCAGATAAGCCTGATTGGCCCGGGTCACTGCATTCATGATCTTGGTTTCGATGCCCGTGGCGCCTCCGGCATTATTGCGCGCTTGGGGCGAGTACACGACTGCAATATCGATCACCTGGCCGGTGCTGGTCGTGATATCGCCGCTGGTAGTAACCGAGTCGGTGGAAGCAGATTTATCGCCTTCTTCGGCAGGGATTAACGCTTCTTGCGGTTCGAACTGCGCGGGTATTTTGTTCGGATCGAGTTCGCGCACGGCGTGGGTGTTGCCGTTTACGTAAACGATTTCGAAGAAGCGATCTTGTGTTCTGACTGTGCCCATGAGGACATTGCCTTTGGCCGCTAGCACGACTTCGCTGTTTTTCTCGCCATCGATATGGCCCACCCAGGCCAAACCGCCTCGCAAGTTCTCGACAACGGTCCGTTTGAAAGCTAAGGGGAATAGGTTTGCTGCCAAGACCGAGCTACCTTGAAAGTTCTCGACAACGCGATCGCGAACAGCGGTCAGGTGGGTGTCGTCGAACAGATTGAGGTTGAGCGTTTCTGCATCAAGAGCGCTCATCCTGACTTTCGCATGGCGGGCACGACCATTGCGCACCTTGAGTGGTTTGTCGGGAATCTTGCCGGCATCCACGGCGTCTGGTTCTTCCAGAAGATCCTGGGGGGCCTTCGCCGAAGGTCCGGCGGCGGTGGGCGGCAGGCGGGTAATCTGGTCGTACATATAGTTCTGCCAGGGTCCAGCCGCTATCAGGGCGACGACGATGCCGGCTATCGCGCCGCCAGCGATGGCGTAGTAACCGGCGCGGGGATTGTGCTGGGCCGCCGCGCCGCGTTGAAACCAGCGATAAAGGGCAAGTCCTAGCCAGGACAGACCCATGCACAGAACCACGACCAAGGCAACCAGCAGCCAGTCCGGCAGGTTGTATAACCGAAACAAAAGATCAGAGGTTTGCCCGGCGCCAGCCTGCGCAAGAGCTGGTCCGCTGGCTAGTAAAAAGAGTGTCCCCAGGCCCACGCCCAGAGAAGGTTTCAATAATCTATTAGTGCTCATCAATTTTCTCCGCAAGAGACTCTATTCTGCAATTTTGAGTTGACAATGTTTCTTCTTAGAGTATCGAAAATAATGAGGCAGGAATTGAGCCAGCTTAAGCCAGCATTTGGATAGAAGGGTCTTACATGAAAACGGCGCCATCAGGCGCCATCATTTCACAAAGCATGACAAGAAATTAATGACTCAGCCCCGAACTACCTTCCGACGACGAATCGCGTTCATAGCCAAGAGTCCTAGACCAAGCAAGCCTAGACTAGCCGGTTCGGGAATAGGGTCTGGGTCTGGGTCTGGGTCTGAGTCTGGGTTGGGGGGCGTGTTCGCTGTTACGTTCCGCCCATAGATGGATAGATGAGAGAATGCATTAGTATCGCTTTGACTTTGGCAATCAGCCTGTGGACCAGTGTTACCTGTACATTTATAATTAATTTCAAATGACCCGGTGCCATAACCAAGAATCGGATCACTGTTTAGCTGCGCCGAAAGTGTTTCGTCACTAAAGAGGTATTGTGCATAACCGCTACCTTGGCTTGTAACGATATTCAGATCCATAGTAACGGGAATATAGCCAATATTTATAGTCTTCGGATCAAACAGCGTATATGTCCAATTTAGTTTAAAAGTATTGTATCCATTTACGAGGTCTTGGACTCCGTCTGACAGGGTAAAAGCGATATTTCCAATATCCTCTAGGACGGTATCGTTATTAGTATCAGCTTTTATAGTAATTGCAGAACCCGCTGTATAGCCAGTACCGAAATCCCACTTTGCAAGGCTGAATGACCAAGGATCGCCGCTAAAACCATAAAGACCGAATGGGTCATTCCAAGGATCGTTTCCTGAGGTAGGCCCATAGCAGGCATCTGCTGGATTTTCGACTGCTGGAGTAGAATCGTCATACACACCAAACTTGACGTCATTCACCGCGCACGGAGGAGCTGGTGTCGTAGAAGGCACCGCCAAAGCACCTTGACTCCAAGCCAAACTCATACCGCTTAAGACCAGCACTCCGGCGAGCTTTGTAAATTTAGTATTCATTAGATTACCTCAGCCAAATCATTCAAGTGTTGAAATTTATGCTTTTTCCGTTCCAAAAAAAATTAATAATATTATCAATACCTTAAATAACAACTATAGAGATATTCAGTCTAAGTGTAAAAAATTCTGACAGTAAACATCCAGTCCTTGGAGAAGACAATCTAAATAAATCATTATATTAAATAAGACTCTTTAAGCATTTAGGGAATCGGGGCTGTAAAAAAATTCGACACCTACTTAGACAGTCTGCTCTGAGTTTAAGTCTTTAAGTAGCAACTATGCAAATTTAAGTAATTGTTTTTGTGATATTTTTTGTCTTCGTTCAGGCTATGACCTACCCCGAATCCCGCTAATGCTCAAGCGGGATAGTTGAAAAATTTTACAGCGTCATTGGTTAATGCGCCAAACTATCGAGCCGGACTGGCGATGCCCTAGTCGAGGTTCTTAACAGCGCCATTTTCCTATGATGTAACATACTCTATGAAAGCTATCGAACTTTTCCGCACCAAAGACGCTTACGGTGCTGGCTTTATCG
This sequence comes from Gammaproteobacteria bacterium, assembly GCA_024235095.1. NCBI lineage: Bacteria > Pseudomonadati > Pseudomonadota > Gammaproteobacteria > Gammaproteobacteria bacterium. The sequence continues at coordinate 2,297,036 of JACKNC010000001.1, read as the reverse complement.
AAATCATCATCGGGTGACTGATATCAGATAATCTAGGCAATGGACGAACGTACTCTCAAATATCAAAGTCGGAAAATTACCCGAAGAAAACCTTGAGCGCACCGCCCACCTCATGGAAAGCCTCGACCGGGGCGAACGACCGGAACCTTACTTCGCCATCGGCTTTGCCAGCATAGCTCAGTTCCTTCAGGCAGAATGGCTCTGGTCCTATGAGACCCAGTTTTCCAACCGCAAATTCTCGACTCGCGCAAATTCGCGGATATCGTTAGTGACCAGGATCAGTTCAGCGGCAACGGCATGCGCCGCAATCCAGCAGTCGTTATTGCCGATAGGCGTACCCATGCCTTCGAGCACAGCGCGAATCTGACCATACGCCATTCCGGCTTCGACCGGCAGAGATTGTACCGGCAATACCGAAACCAGTTGCGCCAACGCCGCCAAATTGCGTTCCGGTTGCTGGCTGCGTAATGCCCCCCGCCATAATTCTCCATGGCTGATGACCGAAATACCCGCTTGCCCGGACGGCAAGTCCGCCAACCGCTGCGCCACGGCAACCGGGCGTTGCTTAATCAGATAAATACAACTATCGGAATCCAGCAGATAAACGAGATTTTTCACAATGCCTCTCGCTGCTGAGGAAGCGTGTCCTGTCGGCCATCCGCCATGAAATCCGCGGAAAAGGCTTCGAGAATCTCCAGAATTTCAGCCGCGCCGCGTCGCTTCTCACGCAATACCAACTCATCGCCTCGACGGAAAATTTCCACCTCCGAAGCATTAAAACGGAATTCTCTGGGTAAACGAACCGCTTGACTATTGCCAGACTTGAAAATACGGGCAGTACTCATGAAGGATCTCCATAAAATATATACGAGTAAGTATATACTTTATCATTGATCAACAAAAGACCATCCGATTTGGCCGCATCTGCCCGGCCTAGTCAGCGTAACCCAACAAGGGTTTCCATCCTCATCCTCTCCCATAAGCGAGAAATTCACCACGCCCCTGGAAAATCGTACTGCCGCCACGCTTCGTACAGCGCAATCGCTACGGTATTCGACAGATTCAAACTGCGTCCTGCGGTCAGCATGGGAATGCGCAAACGCTGCTCTTCGGGGAGAGATTCCAGGATTTCCGTGGGTAGACCGCGCGTTTCCGGGCCGAACAGCAAGGCATCGCCGGGCCGGTAAACCATCTTGTGGTAAGCACGGTCGCTCCGGGTCGTAAAGGCCAGCAGGCGCGGCGAACCCAGCGCCGCCAGGCACTCGGCCAAATCGGGATATTCGCGCACTCGCGCCCATTCATGATAATCCAGCCCCGCCCGACGTAACCGGCGATCCTCCAGCCGGAAGCCCAGCGGCTGAATCAGATGGAGCCTGGCCCCAGTATTAGCGCACAAGCGGATAATATTGCCGGTATTGGGCGGAATTTCCGGCTCAAACAGAATGACCTCGAACATGGGGCGATTTCTCAAGAAAACAGCAAAACAGAACATAGAAAATAGCCGGCAGAAATCAGCAATTTTCTATTCCTAACGCCTGTTTTCTGTCAACCTGTTACTCCATTCGTAATTCCTTGATCTTGCGAGTCAGGGTGTTGCGTCCCCAGCCCAGCAAACGAGCCGCGTCCTGACGATGTCCTCCGGTTTGCTCCAGCGCCACGCGAATCAACACCCGTTCAAAATTGGGCAGAGCAGTGTCCAATAAAGCCTGCGCACCACGCGCCAGCGTCTGGCTCGCCCACAGCCGCAACGCGGTTTCCCAATTATACCCATCGGTTGCAGAAGGTGTTTTTTCACGCAGATCAACGGGCAGGTCTTCCAGGTGGATTTCTCGTCCCGAGGCCATCACCGTCAGCCAGCGACACAGATTCTCCAATTGTCGGACATTGCCCGGCCAGTCCAGTCGGCCTAAATAGCTCTCGGTTTCCGGTCGTAATAACTTGGACTCAACGCCCAATTCGCGCGCCGCCTGCGCCAGGAAATGCCGGCTCAGTAGCGGAATATCCTCGCGCCGCCGATTCAGCGACGGCAGTTGAATACGGATTACATTCAGGCGGTGGAACAAATCCTCGCGGAATAATCCATCACGCACCCGTTGCTCCAGATTCTGGTGAGTCGCGGCAATGACCCGCACATCAACCCGGGTCGGCGTGTGGCCGCCCACCCGGTAAAATTCGCCCTCGGCCAGCACCCGCAACAAGCGAGTCTGCAATTCCGCGGGCATGTCACCGATCTCGTCGAGGAACAGGGTGCCGCCATTCGCCTGTTCAAACCGCCCCTGGCGAGCCGCTTGCGCGCCGGTGAACGCGCCGCGTTCATGGCCGAATAATTCGGATTCCAACAGATCGCGGGGGATAGCGGCGGTATTGATTGCGATAAACGGTTGATCCGCGCGCGGACTGTGGCGGTGCAACGCTCGGGCGACCAATTCCTTACCGGTGCCCGATTCGCCGGTAATCAATACCGTAATGTTGGAGCGCGACAACCGACCAATCGCACGAAAAACTTCCTGCATCGCCGGCGCTTCGCCAATAATCTCCGGCGGGGGTTCCGCCGGTTCATTGGGTCTGCTCTGCTGGCGATGGGTTAAACAGGCCCGACGCACCAGCGCTACCGCGTCGTCTACGTCAAATGGTTTGGGCAAATACTCGAACGCGCCGCCCTGATAGGCGGAAACCGCACTGTCCAGATCGGAATGCGCGGTCATGATGATCACTGGCAAATCCGGCAGGCGCTCGCGCAGGGAAGACAGCAACTCCAGACCGCTCATGCCCGGCATCCGGATATCGGCGATCACTGCATCCGGTTTGCCCTGGCGCAAGGCTTCAATCACCCCGGTTGCGCTCTCGAAGGTGTTCACCATCATTTCTTCACGCTGCAAGGCTTTTTCCAGCACCCAGCGAATCGCGTGGTCATCGTCAATGACCCATATATGTTCTTTCCTGCTCATCCGGTTTTTTCCAGGGGCAGCAACAGGGTAAATAGCGTCTCACCCGGCCGGCTGACGCATTCGATCAGTCCTCCATGCTGGTTAACGATGCTCTGGGCAATGGATAAACCCAGGCCGGTGCCGTCAGGCCGACCGCTGATCATCGGATAGAAAATCTGTTCCTGTTGTTCAGGCGGAATGCCCGGGCCATCGTCGATAATGTCCAGACGGACGACCAGCCTGTGGCGCTTAGCGCCGATCGTGTACTGGCGCTGAACGCGAGTGCGCAGGGTAATCACGCCCTGCTCACATCCACTCAGGGCCTGTGCGGCGTTGCGCACCACATTGAGTACGGCTTGAATCAGCCGGTCCGCATCGCCCCACAGCGACGGGATGCTCGGATCATAGTCCCGCTCGATACGAATGCCCGGATCGGCTTCCACTTGCACGAGTCCACAGACTCGCTCCAGGATTTCATGAATGCTGACCTCGCCGTGATTGGGCAACTGGTTTGGACCCAGCAGCCGATCCACCAGATTGCGCAGCCGGTCCGCTTCGCCAATAATGATGCCGGTATATTCCCGCAACGCCGGATCGGGCAATTCCCGCTCCAGCAATTGCGCCGCGCCGCGCAAGCCGCCCAGGGGATTTTTGATCTCGTGCGCCAGATTACGCACTAGGGCGCGTGTCGTATGATGTTGGGCCAGAATGTGTTCCTCGCGGCTGATGCGTAATCGCCAGTCTACCTGACGCAGCTCCAGCAACAGTTCGCGTGTGGGATCGCGTTCCAGTAAGGGCGCGGCGGTACAGTCCACGGTGACCACGCGGTCTGGCAGGAAGGTCAGTTGCAACTCCCGTTCAATGTAGGGATGGCCGCTCTCCAGACAGTGCTGTAACCCGGTGATAAAGGCTTCGGCGCCAACGATGAGTTCCGATAAGGCGAGATTGCAGGCCTTGCGAAAGCTGAGTTCAAACAGCGTTTCGGCTGCCGGATTCATGAACAGCAAGCGTAAGCGTTGATCCAGCACCAGCACCGCGATGCTTAAACCTTCCACCACCCGGCGATAGTAGTAGTCTTTTAACACCTTGCTCGGTCTCCCGGTGAGTATCGAATAGGTTAAGCAATAATCGAACCAGTTAACTTAATGTGCTAGTTTGGCGCAAAAAACGCGCAGGCTAGGCGCTATGATAGATCATTCGTTTGATACTATGCACTAAATTAGTGCGTTGTGCTTGGCGTTTGAGGGGAACGGTTCGGCCGTTGACGGCAGAAATCGAAGCCGGGTTAGAAGCAGTGCATCCGACACTCGGTAAGACGTTGATGACAAAGTCACGAATCTGGCGATCTTTTTGCGTATTTCGCAGGATGACGGCAGGCCATTTCACGGGAAGACGGTGGGTTGTTTCACCGATGGGCAGCGACGCAGGCTAAGAAGCTGTCTAAAAAATAAGTCATTGATTAATATGAATGTTGATATGGCTTCCAGCCGGTTTTTGGCCGATCTAGCCGGTCGAAGGCTGGCTCCATGTAAAATTTTCAGAAAAATCAATGAGGAATTTTTCGACAGTCTCTAACAGTCGTGGAGTAGGGATGCCCGGATCTCCGGGCATCTGATGCTATCTTATCGACTGCCGTGCGACAGCCGCCGTGGAATTTTACCGACTGCTCCAACCGTTGGGAGATGACATTGGTTCAGGCTCACGGGGGTATTCAGGTGGGGGCGTCGCCGGCTCGGGCGCACGTTGGTCGTCGGGTGGTAAGGGGTCAGGGACACGCTGATAATCAGGCTCGTACCCGTAATCAGGCTCGTACCCGTAATCAGGCTCGTATTCATAATAGGGGTAGGGCGGTGGCCAAGGACTGTAATAGAGCGGCGACGACAGCCAAAACCAGGGCCAACCCCAGCCGTAATAATAGTAATAACGGCGGTGATCGGACCAGGGTCTGCCATAATGGGGCGGTGGCGCATGCCGCCAACCGCCAGGAGGCTTGGGGCGCGACGACCAGGGCCTACCCACGTCGCCGTGGGGTGGGAAGGGTCGCCCGCCCGGTCTCCCATCGCCGTGGGGTGGGAAGGGTCGCCCGTCCGGTCTCCCATCGCCGTGGGGTGGGAAGGGTCGCCCGCCCGGTCTCCCATCGCCGTGGGGTGGGAAGGGTCGCCCGTCCGGTCCACCAGAATGTCTCTGAGCCGTGGCGGGTTGCAGGGCGAGCACGCCACTCGCCAGGACTGCAACGATCACTGCGACTGCACCGCGCCGCATCGCGCGGTGTCCCCGTCCCGCCGAAGCGGGAGGATGCTGGTTCTCTTGCATGCTCATCGCGATCTCCTTCGACCGTGGTGGAAGCGCGTCCCATCGACACCTAGCGATGGCCTTATACCGTTTCTCAATAAGTTATCTTGCAATGTCACTCAACGTAGTGGGAAATAGTATTAGGATAATGACAATCCCTGAACCTACCATGAACTGCCTCGAGACCTCGTCGAACGAAAACCTTGTGACGGAACTGTTCGTTAACTCCCCGCACGGATTTTTGTAACAGAGTCATCGCGGATCGGTTCTTTGTGCTTGTCGAAGCGCATCGCGTAAATTAAGAAATAGCCTCGTCTCAGGCGCAAGGATTTGCCATAGTGCAAAAAATATTTGATTTATGTAACATACTATATAAGTTTATTGGCTATTCATGGACTCCTCGCGAGGAATGCAAAAATGTCGACGCAATTAACCGGTAGTGTTCCAGACATGGTTTTTTATACTACAGAATTCATACCGATTAATAAATAGACCAACAACAATGTCATGCATTTTGTCCAGCTTGGAGAAACAAATGGTCTTTCTCACTAATCGTTTAATGCGTGTCCGCAGGGTGAGGTGCTTCCGTTCAATTTTCTGAGTATTTGCCTTACCAACCGTATGCTGTTCAGAGGGCAAGTGGCGTTCATAGGCTCCCCAGTCATCCGTGTAAAATCGGGTAATTCCAAAAGGTTCTAGAAGCTCTTTAAGCTTTAAAAACACTTCGTCTTTGTGAGCACCGAGGGTATAAGCGAGAACTTTTCCCGTATTGTGATCGATCGCATGCCACAGCCAACGCGGATGTTCTTTGGGTAGTCCTGTAGAAAGTAGTGATTAATTTATGGTATGATTTTAGTGTTAACAAATAGAGTCAGTAAAGAGCGATGATTTGTCCTAATTATCATTCCGTCAATGTTGTAAAAAACGGCAGCATCCACAACGGCAAGCCCACGTTTTCTTGCAAAGATTGCAGTCGACAATTTGTCGAAAATCCAGAGAATAGAATTTCGCAAGATAAAAAGGATTTAATCGACAAACTGTTATTAGAACGGATTCCTATTGCCGGTATTGCACGGGTCGTTGGGGTTTCAGAACGTTGGCTACAAGGCGATGTCAATCGAAAATATCAAGGAGTCCCTCAGCAAGTCGCTGTTAAAAAAAAGCCCAAAGGTCGGCTCGTGATTCAATGTGACGAACTGGGGTCTTTTGTAGGAAATAAGAATAACAAACAATGGGCTTGGTTAGCGATTGATCAAGGCACAAGCGAGATCGTCGGCGTTTTTGTCGGTAATCGAAGCCAAAAAGGCGCTCAAGGACTGTGGGACTCCCTACCGCCGGTTTATCGCCAATGCGCCGTCGCTTATACCGATTTTTGGGAAGCGTATGAGGTGATATTCCCAACCAAACGTCACAAAGCCGTAGGCAAAGAAAGGGGTCGGACTTACAAAATTGAAAGATTCAATGGTACTTTAAGACAAAGAATTTCTCGTCTCGTTAGAAAGACGCTCTCTTTTTCGAAGAAACTGGAAAACCATATTGGAGCTATTTTGTATTTTATCCATCATTACTCATCAGTCATAAGTTCTCTCCCTGAAAAGCCTTGACGGCCGCTCCTCAAGAGCAGCATGAATTCCCCTCAGCGGTCCGCGCCTGAACAACCCGGTCGCCCGAGGAGAATCCATGCTGATTTATGTATACCATGCTTGAGAAAGTTTTCGCAGCGCCTTTGCGCGGCAGCGCAGTTGGCTGCTGTTCTGCGCGGTGGTGTTGAGCTTTCTCGCCGCCCCGGAAATGATCGGGGTGACGTCAATGTGCCGGTTCTGGCAGGGGAATGAAGCGGTCTATCACCGGTTTCTGCATTTCTGTCGCTCCAAAGCTTATGATCTAGAGACCCTGTTGGCGACGTGGCAGGGTTATGTGTGGCGTCAGGCCGTCGCCGTCCAGGTGGCCGGGCGGGCTGTCTTGTTGGGTGATCATACGCTGGTGGTCAAGGATGGGGGGCGTATGCCAGGCGTCGTGTCGTTACATGACGCTTCAGAAACCCAGCACAAGCCATCGTACTTCCGCGGGCACTGCTGGGGCGCGATCGGGGTGGTGGTTGGCGCACTCGATGCTTGTTTTTGTTTGCCTTTAGCCCTGCGCATGCATCAAGGCTTTTGCCATTTAGGTCAGGTGGAACCGACTTCACCCCAAAGGGGCGCGGACCCGAGCCTGCCCGAGCGGGTGGTGCAGATGGCCCTGACGTTGACCATCGATCAGGATGGCCCCGCATTTTTAGTCTTGGATGCCTTTTTCTCGATCGCGGGGGTCTTTCGCTTGGCCCAATCCGTTTATTCCATCGCCTTGAAGCAACCGTATTTGGTGATCGTGGCCCGGGCCAAGAAAAATTACGTCGCCTATTTTCCGGCGACCCCGAAGCCGGCCGGCCGGCCCGGACCACAACCCCGTTATGGCGAGAAAGTCCATCTGATAGAAGTTTTTGATTATCCACAAGGTTTTGACGAGGTCGAGTGTTGCGTCTATGGCCAGCGGGAACGGGTGCGGTTGATGAGCGTCCCCTTACTCTGGAAGCCCCTCGGCGACGCCCTCCTGTTCATCTTCGCGATCACCTCGCGCGGCCCTTTGGTCCTCATGTGCTCCGATCTGAGCCTCTCACCCATCACCGCGTTGGAACTCTATTGTGTCCGCACCCGCATCGAAATTCTGTTCGCGGTATTAAAGCAGCTCCTGGGCGCTTTTTGTTTTCACTTCTGGACTTCACACCTACCACGCCATGCCCGCCGTCCGACCCGGAATCGGTCGCTCAAGGCCCCGGTGATTGAGCGTCAGCCCACGGTCGCCGCCTGTTGGCAAGCCTATGAAGTCTTCGTCTTCTGCGCCGTGGTCGCCCAAGGCTTGTTGCAGCTGATCGCTCTGCGCTTTGGCCCTGAAGTCTGGCAACAACATCGGTTCTATCTGCGCACCCGTTCCCGCGACCTGCCCTCGGAGAAAACAGTCCGGCAAGTCCTCGCTCCTCAGGTGATCAAACCACTTCTCGATCTCCCACCAAACAGTCTCATCGCGCAGATCCGACACGCTTTCCAAGGTACCACGGAGGAGGAACCGGCCGACCCGCCTTCGATCGTCTGAATCCTTGCTCAAATCACTCGGTTAAATAATGTATTCTTGGCTGATTAACCTTCAGTCAGGGGCGGTCTTGTTCGACGATTAGACCGAGAACTTACGACTGAGGAGATCATTATAACAATTCTCTATCGGTCGTTACTGCATGAGGGTTCACTACAATCTGCAGAACTACCGTTCTTTGCTCTGGACGTAACTCCACATCTCGTCTAACTCCGCCTCTTGATCTTCAACTTTTTGAATCTCAACGGTGACTTCCTGTGGATTTAAGCCGTTCAGCACCGTTCGATTGACGGATTCAAGGCAAGATTCTTTTTTTTAATTCATTAATGACGGTTGTCGGACTGATTTCTAAAACTCGCGCGGTATCCCGAATTCCACTGCCATTCATCGCCCTATCAATACTCTGGTTTTTGATTTCAGGCAAATAGCCATTGTAGCGGCTGGGCTGGAACGGCTGGGGCCGGGCACCGGCGGAGGCGTGGTTGCTGGCGCGCCAACTGCAAAGCCATGCGGCCATCACCGTTGATATCTGGCACACTGAGGCCACCGAAGGCTACGCCCAGGCGCTGGAGCGCGCCTTGCGCACGGCCCGGTTCGAGGTGGTGTCGAGCCGCATGAGTTGGCGATGGCCGCCCAACCGGAGCCGCAGGCCCAGGTTGCCGCCGACCGGACTGTGCAAGTTCAGCCGGTGAATACCGTGCAATGGGGCGTCGCCGATTTGGGAGACGCAGCCGGATTCGTGGCGGATCGGCTGGCTTACCTGGCCTGGGGCGGCGAGCCGATCCAGGTCGGACTGGGCGCGGCGTTGCCGCTGGCCGGCTCCGGTCTCGATCGCCCGCCGGGATCGGCTCGCGTCCGGGTGCTGCTGTTGACTCCGGCCCGGGACCGCACCAGTTTCAGCTTCCGCGATCCGCTGAAGATTGGCGGCTAGGGACCGGAGATGATCGCGCTGCCGGGCGGTGCCTTCCAAATGGGCTCGCCGGACAGCGAACCCTCGCGATTGGCGGACGAGGGTCCGCGACATCCGGTTCGCGTCCGCACCTTTGCCATCAGCAAAACCGAAGTCACCTTCGCTGATTACGACGCCTTCGCGGCGGCCACCGGGCGGAAACCGCCGGACGATCGGGGTTGGGGGCGAGGCCAGCGCCCGGTGATCACTGTGAGCTGGAACGATGCAACCGCCTATGCGGAGTGGCTTAGCGAACAAACAAGTGAACATTATCGTCTGCCCAGCGAGGCGGAATGGGAATACGCAGCCCGCGCCGGCGCTGACATGTCGTTCTGGACCGGCGACTGCATTGACACCGACCGGGCCAACTACCATGGGAACTTTGACTACAACAACTGTGGCGCCAAGACCGGGGTCTTTCGCGGGCAAACCGTGGAAGCCGGCAACCTGCCGGCCAATGCCTGAGGGTTGCACGAAACCGCCGGCAACGTCCAGGAATGGGTACGGGACTGCTGGTACGACAACAATCAAGGCGCGTGGCACGACAACTATCAAGGCGCGCCAGCGGACGGGGCGCCTGGGAGGAACCAGATTGCGCCCAGCGGATGGTTCGGGGCGGTGGCTGGTTCGACGGCCCGGGGGGCGTCCGGTCGGCCACCCGCGACTGGTCCGCGCCCGTTGAGGCCAGCGGCACCCTGGGCTTTCGTCTCGCCAGGGATTTATGACCCTTTGCTCTTTGTACTGTTGCCCTTATTGCGATGATGACTCTTCTACGGCAGATTACGGCTACGCTTTTTATGTCCTGCGGTGCCGGGATGTGCGTCCCTGATGGTTACGACGGGATGATCGGCGCTTCCACCATCTGTTCATGCCACAACAAAAAAGTCATGAGCATCCACAGTTTCAGGCCATGCCGCAGACCAGGGACGCCTTCCATTTCATAGTTCAGCAACCGTTCCACATAATCCGGGTTGAACAAGCCACCGCGCCGGATTTGCGGACGGGATAGCAGTTTTTGCCCGTAACGACGCATCTCGCCCTGGAACCAGAAGCGCACCGGCACCATCATCCCGGATTTGGGGCGGGCGATAATCGCTTCTGGCACACAATCCCGCACGGCCTTTTTAAGAACGCTCTTTTCGACTGCACCTTCCAGCTTGACGCCCGGCGGACAACGCATACTGGTTTCGATGATACGCCGGGAGAACAGCGGCGGCAGCGCCAGCAGACCATGCGCCGCACTCATTTTCTCGACCTTGACCAGAATGAGGTTAGCGCCCTTGAGCCGGATGTTGATGCTCATCAGTTTGTTGACGAAATCGCGCGGCTCCGGGGCCTGGAAATACGGTTCCAGTAGCGCAATCAGCGCTTCTTCGCCGCCCGCTTCCCGCAACAGGTCCAGGTTGAGCAACGCGCTGAGGTCTTGATAGCAACGCTGGAAAGCGCGTAGATAATTACGCTCCAGCCAGCCCGTCGCCGGTTCCCCCGGTAGGGGACCGTACAGCTGGGCCATGAGCATGGGGATGTTTTTCGGGCCGCCGAAGCAGGGGTCGCCGCCTTCGCCATTGAGCACCACGTCTGCGACCTGGGAAGCCGCTTGCGCCAACAGGTAGTTGGGTACAGTGACCGGATCGCCAATCGGGTCATCCAGGCGCCAGATAATTTCCCGCAACCGCTCCAGAAATCCGCCAGGCCGGATCTCCAGCCAGTGATGGTCCGTGTGGTAGCGATCCACCATCAACTCAATAAATGCATTTTCGCGGGCGTACTCCGCACCAAAGTGCGCCGAGAAAGTTGGGAGACGCGCATCCGGTCGTTGTTGAGCCGCGACCGCCAGCACCGCGCTGGAGTCGATGCCGCCGGATAGGAAAACTGCGGGCGGTTTATCGGGTTGAATCGCCAGGCACTCGGCAACCGATTGTTCGAGGGCGGTGCGCACCAAGGCGGGATAATCGACGGCGCGCGTAGAGGAGGGGACTGACGCCGCCCAGTCCTCGCAGCGAAAATGCCGCCGGATTCGCGCCTGGCCGCGATGGAAACGCAGAATAGAACCAGGTTGCAGCTCCTCAATGCCCTCGAACATGGTGCTTGCGCCTGGCACGAAGCTGAAACTCAGATATTCGAGCAGCGCGCCAAGACGCATCCGGCACGGTAAGGCAGGGTCGGCGAACAGCGCCTTGATTTCGCTGGCGAACAATAATCGGCCATTGCATACGGTCCAGTAAACGACTTTGACGCCGGCGGGATCGCGCAGCAGATAGAACGAATCGCCCATATTCGCCGCGAGTACAAAGTAGCCCGTCAAGGCTTCGAGACGAGGTTCGGGTGCATCAGCGAGTTGCGTTAACAGCCAGACGGCGGAAGACATCGATCCAGCGTTTTGCAGCCTGAGTTCATCCCGATTGAACAAGACGCCGCCATAACCGAGCAGGTCATGATCGCGTTGGGCCAGTTGCGTGGGCTGACTCCAGGCGGCGCGACCGTGGCCGATTTCCACAGAATCGCCGGTAACGGTAGTTCCCTGCGTCTGTTCCCAGCCCAGCGGACAGCGATGGGTCAGCAACGCCGCCATGCGCGCCAGCAAGCCGTCCGCCGGCGGTCCGCAATAACCGAACAGGCAGGCCATGCTAGAGATTACTCAGGGCGTCAACCATAATCGATTTCTATTTCAGCGCCGCTGGCGTTCAGAATCTCTGGGGCCAACAGCAAGGTTCCGGCGACCACCGCCGCGCTGAGCAGGTTCAGCATCGGTTTCGGCCCCACATAATCCACGGGAACGCGGCAACCACTGCGCAACCTTTCCGTTGCATTACCGCCGAATGCGCCGTCGCGCCGACTTTGATCAGGGGGCAGCCAGGGCAGGGCAGCATGATTTTCCAGTGCTGCTCTGGAGATACCCAGATCAATCAGACGTTGCTGGGCAAACTGCCATTGGGCGTCGCTCGCCAACTGCGTAGTCAGGGCGAATCCCTGGGCGGAGGCATCATGAATAACTTGCACGGGAGTACCCGGATGATTGCGCAGGAATTCCCGGCAGGCGGCGAACACGCGCGCCGGGTAACCGGTGCGACTCACCACGGCAGCTTTGGCTGTCAAGTGAAAGCGGTTACGAACCAGCATGTCCACCAGATCATCCCGCTCCACGATCAGGATTCGTTCCGGGGCATAGTGCGGATCCTGGAAATCCTCCAGCGGAGCTTGCTGGCGAAAAGCCGCGCCATCCGCCAGTTCGCTGATCGGATGGGCCTGATGGTAGCGATTGATCGTGTCACGGGCTTTGTGGAAGGACAGCTTGCCTTTGCCGCCCCGACCCAGCCAGATCGCCAAAGGCAGCAGCGCCGCAAAGCACAATAGACCGCCAAACCAGCTCCAATCGTCGAATACGATCAGTCCGCCAATCACACTCACGACCAGGGCGATGACACTGCAACCGACTGGTCCCACCGTCTTTTTGCCCCAGAAGCGGCAGATTTCCAGAGCGAGTTGCGTAGCGGTGAACGCATACTGTCTGTTGTCCGACAAGCGCTTGATGATTTGCTGCAGGGTAAAGTCGCTGATCTGATCATCTTTTTTGCGGAAGACAAATTGATAGCGACACTGGTTGCAGCGCACGCCATCTTTGTATTTCTGGTTGTGGTTACACTCGGGACAACGCATTGGCGAATCCTTCCGGTTAGCCCGGGTCAGCCAAGGAGCTTGGAACGATGTTATATCGTAGGATACCGACTCTTTACTACACTCAATACTGTCAAATTCATAATCCCTGGTTTTTTGATGGGTGATCCAAGTTGAGGTTAACCGGTAGATCAAAATGATCAACAAAAATTCTTTCAATTGCCTGACGCATTTTGGCCATTCCTGTTCACTTCGGCTCGATGAGTGAGAAGTGAGACATGTAATACTGCTTCTCAATAGAGATCGAATTCTTGTAGGATCTAGGGGCATCCTGGATTTCGCTTCGCTCCATCCAGGCTACGAGTTACGAGCTGCAAGCTACCGATCTGTCCGCGATGAGGAACTGATAGGTGGTGAGGCCAGGGTTCTGGATATGCGGAAGAAATTTTCTTGACATATAAGTATTGGATTTAGATAATTCAAAATTCATATTTATTCTTTTCCTCTTGACTCCTCTTCAGTGGCTACGTAGCTCAGGCGGTTAGAGCACGGCACTCATAATGCCGGTGTCGGTGGTTCGAGTCCACCCGTAGCCACCATATTAATCAGGTTCTTACATCGCTTTCTTCTCCTCTTGGTTTCTTTCAGCGTGACTATATCGTGACACGCTATCGAGAATAGCAACGGCAGATCGGATATTTTGTAAGCGGATGTAAGCGTATGGTAAGCGTTCAGACCCCCTTCCTTTTGGTTGGGCACCGTGGGACACTGAAGACTGACTCGCGCCTCGTGACCGACCCGGTTGACCGTGTTTTGATTCATCCATACGCCTGAGTGATTATAACCTCCGACAGATTGATAATGCTTACATCCAGTCCTTGGATGTGGAGGGATTGCGCTATCTATCGTCTCAGCTGCTCGCGGATCTGCATGAGGCGCAGGAACGGTTGGATCAGGGGCCGACGAACAGTTCGCGTCCGCCGAGTAGCCGGGCGCCGTGGGCGCGCGGTGATCGAGCGGTACCGGCGCATGATGACGGGACGCCAGTGATAGAGACCGGGGACGCTACGCCCTCGGACGAAGCCGCATCCTCGACCGACGCTACGGAGGGGAAACCGGCCCGTAAGCCTAGGAAGCAACTCGGCGCCCCCGGTTTTGGACGGACGCAGATCTGGCCTGCCCATCACACGCATGCCCATGATCCGGCAATCTGTGCCGGCCGTGGCCAGTCGCTGATCGACGAGGGGAACGCGGTGGCCTACACCGGCTTTCAATCCATCGATTTGCGCGAAGGTGAACCGGGCGCTTGGGGTCTGCAGGTCGAGATCACCGATCATCGTTATTATGAAGTGACCTGTGCGTGTGGCCATCACACCCGGGCCACCCCGGGCTGCTCAACGTCAATTACTTTTGGCTCAATATGGATTCCAGGCTGTTGAAGATGGCTCGCCCTGCCAAGGGACAGGAGCTACACTGAAGAGGTTTTGAACCGCCGCGCTCCAGGTTTCCCGTCGATGATCAACCTTCAGAATCTACTGGACGATGTCCGGTGTTACGAAACGGTCCGCCAACTGCGCTGGCCCGATGGGGTTCACTGCCCCCATTGTGGGGCGGCGAACGTGACGAAGCAGGGTCACGACACGACCCAACCGGCGCGACAGAAATATCGGTGTGCCGGGTGCCATCGCTCTTTTGACGATCTAACCGGGACGGTGTTGGCCGGCCACCACCCGCCGTTACGAATTTGGATATTATGTTTATATTTTATGGGTTTGAACTTATCTAATGCCCAGATTGCCCAAGAGTTGGCGTTGAATCCGGACGACGTGCAGCGGATGACCGAGCAACTGCGCCAAGGTATCGTCGCCCGCCAACCCGAACCCACCTTGGCGGGGGAAGTGGAATGCGACGAGGTCTATATGGTGGCCGGGCATAAAGGGCATCCGGACGCGGTGAAAAAAAAGGCCGCCGCGGGCGGCGTCGCCGGCTGAAGGGGGCACGGGGTCGAGGCACCCTGGAGCAGGAAAAGCCGCCGATTCTCGGCATGATTGAGCGCGGCGGCGCGGTGGTCGTCCGGATGCTGGATAATGTCCAGCAAGCGACCATCCAACCGCTCCTTCAGACTTTCATCGCCCCGGGAACCCGGGTGTATACCGATGAATATGCAATCTATAACCCATTGAAGGATTGGGGCTTTGATCATCATACGGTGTGTCACAGCCGGGGTGAATACGCCCGCGACGACGATGGCGATGGCTTCCATGAGATTCATGTCAATACTGCTGAGGGTTTCTGGTCCCTGTTGCGTTCCTGGTTGCGACCCCATCGAGGAATTTCGCAAGAAAAGCTGCCGCTCTACCTGGGCTTCTTTCAGTTCGTGCATAACGTCCGCATTCGGGGCAAAGGCTTGCTCAGACCTCTCTTGGAACTGCTGGTCGCCTAACAACGCCAACTGACTGGAATCCATATTGAGCCTTACTTTTTAACATCAGTGACAACTACTTTTTAACATTGGCAGAGTGGCCACCCAACTCGGTCACCGTCTCTGGAGCGAGGTGATTGCTCGGTGTATCACGGTCCATTGAGGGGTCACGCTCCGTCAGCGCGGCGGGCTGTTGTCGCCCTTGGGCCTGTTCAGTCCGGAAACTGGGTCCGGTCAGTTCCAGGATGATGGCATGGTGGACCAACCGGTCGATCGCGGCCGCCGTGGTCATGGGATCTTGGAAAATCCGCTCCCATTGACTGAACACGAGATTGCTACTGATAAGGACGCTCTTGCGCGCGTAGCGCTCGGCCAAAAAGGTAAATAGCACTTCCATTTCCGCCCGGCTTTGTTGGATGTACCCAATATCATCCAGGATGATGGCGGCGAAGCCGTCCAACTTATGGAGTTCCTGTTCCAGCCGCAGCGCCTGTTTGGCCGCCAGCAACCGTTGCACCAGTTGGTAAGCGGGCGCGAACAGGACGCGATAACCTCGTTCTACCAAGGCGTGGCCCACGGCACACAGGACGTGCGTTTTGCCGCGACCGGGTAAGCCGAAAGCCAGCACGTTCTGCGCCTGCTCGACAAACGACCCTTCACACAGCGTGGGGAGTTGGCGCCGTACCGGAATGGGGAGATGAGCCATCTGCAAGGTGGTCAGGGTTTTGTTGGCCGGCAAGCCGGATTCCTTGCGCCGCCGCTGAACCCGGCGCTGGTGGCGTTCCTCCAGTTCCAATGCCGCCAGGGTGTAGAGATAACGGGTAAAGCTCCAACCCGACCGTTCGGCCTCAATGGCAACGGTTTGCGCTTGGGCCAGCATGGTCGGCAAGTGGAGTTCGCGCAACAGATGGTCGAGTGTGTCCGTCATTGTGTCAGCCCACCGAGCAGGGCGTCGTAACTGGCCAATTCGACCGCCGGGATCGCCAAGGCCGGCACGACCGGGGTGGCCGGACGGACCAGTTCGCGCACCCGGTCCGGCTCGGGCACTTGCCCGGCTTCCAACACCCGTTCCAGGGCGGCCTGGACGTCCGCTTCCTGGGTCGAGGCGGCCAAGTGCAACAGCCGCAGGTAGGCGGCATCCCCCGCGGTACCGGGATGGGCCGCTTGCAGGGCCGCGTAGGCTCGGCGAAACACCAGCGTCGGGAATAACGCTTCTCGATAGCGATAGCGAACCAAGGCGCCGGGTTTTTGCACCAGCGACCAGATTACGTGGCGGTAGTCGATGGCATGATGGGACCGACCGATCAGCCGCGGCATCTCCTGAATCCAGGTCTGGCCGGCAAAGACCACCCAGTGGTTTTCATAGATCTGCACCCGCAGGGATTGATGCAGCAGTCGGGGCGGTACGGAATACCGATTGCCGAGCACGTTGATGGTGCTGTTTTGGCTGACCCCGACCGTGACTTCCTTAAACTCGGGGAAACGATCGACCGGGAGCGGTTTCATCACGGCAAGCTCATCCTGTAACCGGGCTTGGCGGCGGTGGTTTTCCTGCGTGAGTCCCTGCTCCAGCCACCGGTCAAAAGCCGTCTCGGCATCAAACTCACGGCTGCCCCGCCGTAGCAGGCCCTGGTTCAGAAACCGTTTGAACGCGCCGTTCTGGGCCTCCACCGTGCCATTTTGTTGTTTCTGGCCAACTGCGATGGTGCGCGGTTTCATCCCCAAGTGGGTCATCAGCTCCAGATACTCGCGGTTAAAGTCCCGCTGGCCGGTGCGCACTTGATGGGTAGCGCCGGTCGAGTTGTCGGTCTGATGCCATTCCGGTACTTTTCCTAACCGAAATAGGGCTTCTTGAATCCCCCGTTTCAGCGCCAGCACCGACTCCGAGCGACAGCGGCAGGCCCACTGCCAGTTGGCGTAGGGCAACACCAGGTGACACAGCAACGGCGCGTACGGTGCGCCTTGCAAGGTCAGTCCCAACTCGCCGGTGTGGGTAAAATCGGTCTGCGCCGCTTCCCCCGGCCGGTGTTGCTGCGGAAAGAACAGTTCGACCGCCCGGTCATCTCCATGCACCACTCGCCACTGCTGCACCCGCCGTTGCAACGTCCGGAGCTGGCCCGGCACGAACTGACCCGGGTATTTCTCCTGCAACTCCTCGAACAGGGTCCGTGCCCACAGTCCCGGCGCTTCCCTCAAACGGGCCTCAATTTCGGGCCAGACCGTCGCAAACGGATCCGACCGGGTCCGCCACTCCCGCCCAGTTTTGAGTTCTGAGGGCAACTTTCCCAACCGCTGATCCTTGGCTGCCGTCTGTCGGCAGACACCTGCTTTGGCCGCCGCTCTCCCCTGATTCCCCTGCTTACTCAGCTCTTTCATGATCATTCTCACCTGTCGGTCGGTCGTTATCACGCCTGTGCTCTCCGGCTTGCCAAAGCGCACAGCTTGCCATCAACTTACAGGTGGCCTGCCATGTTAAGGTCTAATTTCATCCATGTTAATGTGTAATTGTCACCGAGCACCGGGCTAGGGAACGGTGGACCCGGCCTTGACCGAATGGCGCTTCATCGGCCCCGGACTGGGCGCGCTGATCATGGCGCTCAGCCTGTGCTTCCGGGCGGCGCGCCCGCGCCTTCAAGAATTTCTGCACGATTGGCTGGGGATTGACCTGAGTATCGGGACGATCCATCAAGCGATTCACGAAGCCGGCGCAGCGGTCCTCCCCGCCGAAGCCGAATTGATCGCGGCCGTGCAGGCCAGCGGTCAACGGCATGTGGATGAAATGCTATGGTTGGAGGGCCGGCACACCGCTTGGTTATGGGTGTTCACGGCCGCCACGGTGACCCTCCTACACGGCTCGGGAAGGGCCACCCACGGATTTACCGACCCGGTATGCCGAGGACCTCGGCTCGCCTGCGAGCGACCGGTGAAGGCCTTAAAGAGCACACCCATGCCAAGACCCGGGCGTTGGCGATCGAATTGCTGAATGATTGGTGTCAATTTGCGGCGTAATGGTGCCACCACCAAGTACTGAAATCAGGGGTTCGAACGGACCTCAAGAATGGCTGTTTTTTTCCGCCTTTCGCAACCGGCGCGGGAGCCGGTGACGACAGGGGTTGGGGACGGCGATAACTTGCTCCATCGAGGATCAAGCGATAGGCACCATGCTGCAGCCGATCCAAGGTGGCCGCGCCCAGCATTTTGTTGGCAGGAAACGCATCACCCCACTCGCCGAAGTCCAGATTACTGGTAAGCAGCATCGCGGTTTGTTCATAGCGTTCGGCGACTAAATCATGGAAAGTCTCATCTTCGGGAGGACGTAGCGGTTTGAGACCGAAATTGTCGATGATAAGCAGCGGCACCTGGACGAGGGCATGGAAACGGCGCGCGAAGCTCCCCACGGCTTGGGCTTCTCGTAAGCCATTCAACAGATGAGTCTGCGTGGTGAACAGCACGTCATGGCCTTGGCGGACGGCGAGATGGCCCAGGGCTTGGGCCAAGTGACTTTTATCTCAGCCATTGCAATGCCCTGTTAGGTTTGAGTGTACCCATCCCGCCCGCGAGTGGGATGGGCCTGTTGGCGCAAGGACTCGAGCAGCGTGGGGTCGTCCTGGATGAGGAAATTACCATAGGGTTGCCGGCGGATCACGACCGGGGGGTTGAGGATGCCGCGCTGGATGCGCCGATAGAGCCAATTGCGGTCGACGCCCAACTCCGCGGCCAAGCCATGGACGGTCCACCACCCCTCGATCCGGCACGCCAGGCGATGTTCGTGGTAACGGCTGACCCAGTGGTGCTGCCCGCGAATTTTCAGGACGGTAGCGGGCGATACGGCCGTGCTGCGGGCGGAGCGAAACCCCTCGGTGCTGAGCACGCGGGCGATGTCGCGATCGGTGTGACCCTGTTGCCAGAGTTCGTGGGCGCGGCTGACCATCTGCGCGTAACCGGTGACGGCAGCCTGCCGATGGATCGGGGGGATCACTGTGCCTTGGGAAAAATGCCCACTGACCCAGACGATTTTCACCTGCACACGATCCGGTGCGGTTCGCGTCAGGATCACCCGCTGGATCAGGCTGCGCAGGAGTTGTTTGCGCTGCTCGGAAGTGAGCTGCTCGCTGGCCCAGAGGGCGGGTAGCGTCTGGTTGAGATGCTGCCACTGGTCGCGTAGTTCGGGCGTGACGGGGGGTTCGGCCGGCGGGCGGGCGCAGCGTTCGGCGGCCTCTTGCGCCTGGCGCAACGTCAGGAGGGCTTCTTCCCATTGCCGTTCCAGTTCGGCGGCCACCAACCGGTTGTCCGGGTCCACCGCGCCATAGCGCCGCCGCGCCAACTGCGCTTCATAGGTGGCGCGTTCGACTTGGTGCTGATGCCATTGGGCCAGCCGATCCCGTTCCTGTTGGCGCTCGGCCAGCACCGCGGCCAATACATCCAACTGCGCCGGTTGCAGGGCCTCAAAGAACGCGGCCACCACGAAGGCTTCGATGGACGCGCCCTCCAGGCAGGCGCAGCCGGGCTCGGCAAACTCCTCGCGCAACCCGGCACAGAGGTAGCGAACGCCGGGCCTGTACGCCACCCGCATGCGGTGGCCGCACTGACCGCAGGTGGCCAGTCCTTGCAACAACGCGGCCCCCGCGCGCGGCGTCCCGCGCCCGCAGCCGGCGGCATACCGCTGGCTGTTATCGTGCAGGCGCGCCTGATTGGCCAAGAATTGCTCCCAAGAGATATAGGCCGGATAGGCGTCGCGGATCACGGTGGGCCACTCGGCCAGGGGTTTGCGGACATGACCGGTGGCGGGACGGCCGGGTTGACGGCGGGTGGGGTCGGTCGGTCGGCGGCCGTACACGAACGCCCCGGCATAGGCGGGGTTGCCGACTATTTCGTAGATCGCCGACGCCGATGGTGGTTTCCAGAGCAGTTCACCGCCGTGTAGCCCGCCGGTCTGGTGCCGGGGCAACAACAAGCCGTGCTGTTTGAAGTCGCGCAGTACCCGCTGACAGGTCCCTAATTCCGTGAACCGGGTCAACACCCGCTCGATCGCTTGACGGACCTGGATATCGGGGTCTTTCTGAACCCGTCCATCCGGTAATCGCACCAACCCGGTCGGCAAATGCTGGACGTAGTCCCCCCGCTGGACTTTGCTCAAGCGCCCGGCATTCAAGCGTTGGTGCAACATGTGCAGTTCCGCTTCCGACAGGGTGCCTTGCAGGCCGAGCAACAAGCGATCGTTGTACAGACGGGGATCGTAGATACTTTCGGCATCGGCAATCAGCGTACCGAACAAAGCCGCTAAGTCCAATAGTTGATACCAGTCGGCGTTGTTGCGCGCCAGGCGGGATGCGTCCCAGCCGAAGATGATCCCGACCTGATCCAGGGCGACCTCAGCGGCCAACGCTTTGAAGTCATCCCGCCCCGCCGCAGTGGCCGCCGATTGGCCCAAGTCGCCGTCCAGTACCTGGATGCGTTCGGGATGCCAACCCAGCGCCTGTGCGCGCTCCACCAGGGCGCGCTTGCGTATTTCACGGGATGACGGCAGGTCGTTTCACGGGATGACGGCAGGTCGTTTCACGGGATGACGGCAGGTCGTTTCACGGGATGACGGCAGGTCGTTTCACGGAAGGCGGCAGGCCATTACACGGAAGGCGGCGGGTTGTTTCGCCAATGAGCAGCGACGCAGGTTAACAACTTGTAGGCTGGTTCCTTTTTTTCCGAGGAGGAACTCATGCCGACTGAGAGGTTATCCATGCGCAAGATTCAAGAAGTGCTTCGTTTGCAGGCGGCGGGCCATAGCCAACCACAAATTGCCCGGAGTTGCGGGATCGGCCGTAGCACGGTCGGAGAGTATCTGCAACGCGCCCGACGAGCGGGCCTGGGTTGGCCCCTGCCCAAGGGCATGATGGCCGATGAATTGGAACGACGGTTGTTTCCGCCGCGCCCCGCCGCTGGGTCTGCGGATCGCGGAAAACCGGATTGGGCCACCGTCCACCAGGAATTACGCCGCCCCGGCGTCACCTTGTGGCTCTTGTGGGAAGAGTACAAAGCCACGCATCCCCAGGGCTATCAATACACCTGGTTCTGCCAGCAGTATCGGGCTTGGGTGGCGCATACCGATGTGGTGATGCGCCAGACCCATCGGGCCGGTGAGAAGGTGTTTGTGGACTACGCCGGTCCCACCGTGCCCATCGTGGACCGCATCACGGGTGAACTCCGCCAGGCCCAAGTGTTTGTTGCGGTGCTGGGCGCCAGCAATTACACCTATGTGGAGGCGACCTGGACCCAAGGACTGGATGACTGGCTCATGGCGCATGTCCGGGCCTTTGCATTTTTCGGCGGTGTCCCGGAAATTGTGGTTCCAGATAATTTGAAAACCGGCGTCCAGACGCCGCACCGCTATGAGCCCGACCTCAACCCCAGTTATCTGGAGTTAGCCGCCCATTATGGCGTCGCGGTGATCCCCGCGCGTGTCCGAAAACCGCGTGATAAAGCCAAAGCGGAAAGTGGCGTGCTCGTGGTGGAACGCTGGATTCTGGCCCGCTTGCGCCATCGGACTCTGTTCAGTCTCGACGAACTCAACACGGTCATCCGCGAACTGCGCGACGCCCTCAATCAGCGCGCCTTCAAAAAACTCCCCGGTTCCCGTCAGCATTGGTTTGCAACGCTGGAACAACCGGCGTTGCGTCCCTTACCGGCCGAACCCTACGTGTTCGCGCAATGGAAAAAAGCGCGCGTCAACATTGACTATCACATTGACATCGAGCGCCATTACTATTCGGTCCCCTACCTCCTGGTGCGCCAGGAAGTGGAGGTGCGCCTGACCGCCACCACGGTCGAGGTCTTCCATCAACGTCAGCGGGTGGCTTGTCATCGCCGCCATCCGCAGCCTGGTCGCCATACCACCGTAACCGCCCACATGCCCAAAGCCCATCGGGAGTACGCCGAATGGACGCCCGAACGGTTAGTGCGCTGGGCTCACCAGACCGGCCCCCACACGGCGACTCTAGTGGAACGTATCCTGGCCACGCGGCCCCATCCTCAGCAGGGCTACCGCTCGTGCTTGGGCATCTTGCGTCTGGGCAAAGCCTATGGCGCCGACCGCTTGGAGGCCGCCTGTCAGCGCGCGTTAGCCATTGGGGGACTGAGTTACAAGAGCATCGAGTCGATTCTCAAGCATGGCCTGGACCAGCAACGCCTCCCGGATGCGGGGACTTCGCCACCGCCCATCCCTTCGACCGCGACCCACGCGAACGTGCGCGGCGCACGCTATTACCAATAACCCAGGAGCCTCCGCCATGCTGAAACAACCCCTTCTCGATCAACTGCACACCTTGAAACTCAGCGGCATGCGTCAGGCCTTGCACGAGCAACTCCAGATGCCCGATAGCGATCAGCTCAGCTTTACGGATCGCTTGAGTCTCCTGGTTGATCGCGAACTGACCGAACGCGCGAATCGTCGCCTCCAGTACCGCTTACAGCAAGCCCGTTTGCCCCAGCAAGCCTGCCGGGAAGACCTGGATTACCAACATCCCCGGGGCCTGGATAAAACCCTCATCCAGCATCTGCTCGGTGAACGCTGGCTTGTGGAGCATCTCAACTGCCTGATTACCGGCCCCACCGGCGTGGGGAAAACATGGATTGCTTGTGCCTTGGCTCAGCATGCGTGTCGTCTGGGCTATACCGCGCGCTATGTCCGTTTGCCCCGCTTGCTCCCTGAACTGGCGTTGGCCCGCGCCGATGGCCGCTATCCCAAGCTGCTACGCGAGTACGCTAAAGCACACGTGTTGGTCATCGATGACTGGGGCTTAACACCGCTCACCAGCGAGGGCCGCCGTGATCTTCTGGAAATCCTCGATGACCGGCATCACCGTCAATCCACCCTCGTGACCAGCCAGTTGCCCGTGGCAAGCTGGCACGCCTATCTGGACGAACCCACTCTGGCTGATGCCCTCCTCGATCGGCTCGTCCATAACGCCTACACCCTCAACCTGACCGGAGAATCCTTACGAAAACGTAAAACCCCCTTGACGAACTCCATCACGGAACAGTAAACACTCATCCACTGCGTCGCTGCGCTCCGACCGAGTGAAATACGCTGCCGCCTTCGACTGAACTCGCCGGCCGTCATCCCGTGAAATGGATGGCCGGCATCAGTGAAATACGCACGCGCTGGTTGATTTGGCTGCCGACATGATCCCGCACCTGTTTGGCGCTGGACTGGCGAATGTACACCATGGCCCGGCGCTCCAGATGGTGGGGAGTGATTTTGGTCGGTCGGTGTAGCCCGTTAGATGAGGTCAGCATCGGACTGCCCTCCGACCGCGCCGCCCGGGCGCCTCATCAGCCACTGCTGGCACACATTCACCAGCAGTTGGCGAACTTGCTGTTGTTGCGGTGGCGTCAGCCGGGTCCAAACCTGGCAGGGCGCCAGGGGACCCCATGGCGCCAGATGGCAATCCTCCGGCAGAAGCTCCTGGGTGGGAACGGGTTCTCGTGGCATGGCCGACCCCCTCGAACACCTGAAGCAATTGTTGAATTGCTTCGATGGACAACGGCGTCGGGCTTAACTCGTGCGGGTTGAAGGCCAGCGTGGTGGCCGAGATCGGTACCCAGCGCTCGACCGCCGGGCGCAGCCATACCCCGCAACAGCGACCAAGGTACGGTTTGTGGGTGATCCCAATCAGCGGCAGCGTCCGTCCGCACAACGGATGGCGAGGATCGATGACCGTGACGGTGGGTTCGGAAGAAATGCTGCTACCGATCGGGGTAGTCAGTTGGTTGGGTTTTCCCCGTACCGCAAGGTCCCACAATGAGGACGGCGACCTTTTCGGCGATGAAGCGCCCGGTGGCCAGATCGTGAACCAGGGCGCGATTCAACGTGGGCAGGCGGTCAAAATCGAAACATTCCAGGCTCTTCTGACTGCGAAAATGGGCGCGGCGCAGGCGTTGGGCCCGTTTCTTCTGGTCACGGCGCGCCACTTCGTCCTGGAGCAAGAGACCGAGGCAGTCGGTGTAGGCCAGATGACGATCAATGGCTTCCTGGTTGCGCACCTCCAGGGAATCGAGGATGCCGGAGAGGCGCAGGGATTTGAGCAGGCCGCTCAGTTCGGGCAGGGTGGTCATGGTACAGAACCTCAATGCAGCGCCGTCTGGGGATTGCGGCAGAACCGACCGCCCTGGGTGTAGGTCGCCGGGAGTGGCGTGGCCACGTCGAGTGCCGGTTCCTGCTCCAGGTTTTTGGCCAGAATGGTCTTCACGGTGCGATAACGGGGGCTGCCCGCGTCCAGGGCGCGCGCGCAGGCCGCCTCCAGGCGCGGGGCGCCGTAGAATTGCTCCAGACGGAGGAGACCCTGGGCGGCACGCAGATGGACCAACACCCGATCCGCGAACAGCGTGTGGAGGAGCGTATGACAACTCGGACCGATGCGTTCCGCTTGCTGGAGGCACCATTGGGTATCGTGGAGGCTCCAGGCCAACGCCTCGGGGGGCAGATGATCCGGGAGAGTCACCCGATCACCCGGTCGGGTCTGGCGCGGATGGCAGGCCACCGGTTCATGATCCTGGTAGAGCCGGATCAGCGTGTCGCTGGCCTTGAGCCAGAGGGTCTGGCCGACCAACCGGAAAGGCACGGAGTACAAGCACTGCGCAAACTGGACGTGGGCGTCCCGATGGACTTTCACTTTCGCCCACACCGCCAGCACCGGCGGGGTGGCCGGCAGCGGCTGCAACAACGCGCGTTCGGTTTCCAGAAACTGCGCCAGCGGTGGTTCCCGCGTCGTGCCATGGCAACGCTGACCGGCTTCGTCCCGCACCCAGTCGGCCAGTTGCCGGTTGGCGTCGGCCAGACTACGGAACTCGCGCAACGGTAGGAAGGCGCCCTTGAGGTATTTGACGCCGGCCTCAACGATGCCCTTTTTTTGTGGATCCCGGGGTAGACACGGTTCAATCCGGAACGCATACCCCTCGGCGCAATCGGCATAGCTCCGCTGGACTTGTGGATCGTAGAGACCGGCTTTGGTGATGGCGCACTTGGGGTTGTCGATGATCACCCGCCCGACCACCCCGCCGAACGCCTCGAAAGCGTGGCGATGGCAGGCCAGCCAGGTCGCGATGTTTTGGTTACGCACCACTTCCGCGTACTGATGACGCGACCAACACAACGTCATCACGAACACCCAGGTCTTGAACGTCTCACCGGTGCGAACATCGGTGATCACCGGCCCCACGCCGAAATCCACTTGGGCGGCCTCGCCGGGCTTGAAACGCAGCCGCAGGGGCACGTCCGGCGCCGCCGACGGCAACGACTTGAGGAACCGATGGACGGCGGAGTAACTCCCCGTGTAACCGTAGCGGCGGACCAGGGCCGTATGGATGGTCGTGCCCTGGATGCCTTC
The DNA here is from genome assembly GCA_024235095.1 of Gammaproteobacteria bacterium. NCBI lineage: Bacteria > Pseudomonadati > Pseudomonadota > Gammaproteobacteria > Gammaproteobacteria bacterium. Next base: position 2,271,326 of record JACKNC010000001.1, on the reverse strand, counting down.
CTCTCGCCAGGCCATGATCTGCGCGCGCCACGGTTCCAGGCTGGACACGCACTGACTCGGTAACCCTTCCCGGCGTGGGAATAAGGTCGCCAGCATGGCATCTTCGGGTAAGGCCGCAGCGGGCGCCAACCAACCTCGCTCTTGGGCCAGGGCGCGCAGCTGGGCGACCTTCTTGCGCCCCATGAGTCGCGATCGGGCGATCGCCCGATCCGAATCCCCCTGGCGCATCCGCACCAAGACTTGTCGATATTGGTACATTCGAACCTCCGGTTACTCATGGCGATCTCCCGACAAAAAAGCCGGGAGGATAGCCGGTTCACGAAAGTTCGAACCCCTCAAACAGCAACGCAGTGGCTCCTGGATACCGAAAATCCATTGGCTCCATTACGCCGCAATTGAAATGGCTCCATTACGCCGCAATTGAAATGGCTCCATTACGCCGCAATTGAAATGGCTCCATATTGCCGCAAGTTCACAATTGGGACGTGATCTTCCAGGTCCTGCACCATCCTACGTTGCCTCTGACCAACAACGAGGCGGAACGGGCGCTGCGTCACTGGGTGATTCTGCGCAAAATCAGCCACGGCACCCGCACCCCGACCGGTTCGCGCACCTTCACCGTGTTGGCCAGTGTCATCACGACCTGTCGACAGCGGGGTCATTCCCTATGGCCCTACCTGCGTGACGCCATTGCCGATCGCCGCGCCGGACGCCCCTTGGCCTCTCTACCCACTCCCGTTATGCAGGGGGTGTGAACGGGTACAATCCTTGTTGTTCTGGATTAGCCATTAAGGCGCGCAAAAAGCATCACGATGACGCTCAATCAGGATGGGGTTTCAATCCTTGTTGTTCTGGATTAGCCATTAAGGCGCTGGCTTCGTCCTTTGCCGACACCAGCAATTGAAGGTTTCAATCCTTGTTGTTCTGGATTAGCCATTAAGGCGGTTTTGCGGCTTTGGTAAGTGTCACTTTATAAAATGTTTCAATCCTTGTTGTTCTGGATTAGCCATTAAGGCTCGGAAACTTGCGGCAACCGTGGATCGGGCCAACCGTTTCAATCCTTGTTGTTCTGGATTAGCCATTAAGGCCCTTCGCCGCCAATCATCTGGAATACAGCGATCGCTAGTTTCAATCCTTGTTGTTCTGGATTAGCCATTAAGGCAGCGCTGCCATCGCGGCCTCACCGTACTTCTCGCGGTTTCAATCCTTGTTGTTCTGGATTAGCCATTAAGGCCCCTTGCGCGGCGTGGCCGCGAGACACTCTACCTGAAGTTTCAATCCTTGTTGTTCTGGATTAGCCATTAAGGCAACCCGCAACGCCTGAAAGCAGCCGCGCGTGGCATGTTTCAATCCTTGTTGTTCTGGATTAGCCATTAAGGCAAACTTGTTGGCACGGTGACCGAGAAGGTCAGCCAGGTTTCAATCCTTGTTGTTCTGGATTAGCCATTAAGGCAAATCAAGTAGCATTGGCTTATCCTACGATCACATAGTTTCAATCCTTGTTGTTCTGGATTAGCCATTAAGGCAATCACAACTCCGTCTCCCTCTGTGAGCGTAAACAAGTTTCAATCCTTGTTGTTCTGGATTAGCCATTAAGGCCTGGAACTTGGGTTGATGTTCAGTCTATGACTGCTTAGTTTCAATCCTTGTTGTTCTGGATTAGCCATTAAGGCAATCATCAAGCGCCATCGACTGGCGCGGGAACTAACGGTTTCAATCCTTGTTGTTCTGGATTAGCCATTAAGGCCAAATCCACCGGTGGGACTGGCATTAGCAGCGACGCGTTTCAATCCTTGTTGTTCTGGATTAGCCATTAAGGCCAAAATCGAAGATCGTATTGCAAGCGCTCTACACAGGTTTCAATCCTTGTTGTTCTGGATTAGCCATTAAGGCACAAGAGATTGGGCCGCAGTCCCTGGTCGTGGTCAAGTTTCAATCCTTGTTGTTCTGGATTAGCCATTAAGGCAGACGGTCGGCAAGGTGCTGACGCCGGTCTTAACCGTTTCAATCCTTGTTGTTCTGGATTAGCCATTAAGGCAGCGGATGAAAAAGCGCAACTCTTGCGCCAGCAACTGTTTCAATCCTTGTTGTTCTGGATTAGCCATTAAGGCATTTCCTCAATCAAGCGGGCCATCAGCTTATTTTCGTTTCAATCCTTGTTGTTCTGGATTAGCCATTAAGGCAGCTTTTCAAGAACGCGAACTACTCAATGCCGTGGAGTTTCAATCCTTGTTGTTCTGGATTAGCCATTAAGGCAAGACGCCCTGCCCATTGCCGAACTCCAGACCCTCACGTTTCAATCCTTGTTGTTCTGGATTAGCCATTAAGGCCAGCACGGTTTTGGCGCATTTGGCGCTCATGGAAGCGTTTCAATCCTTGTTGTTCTGGATTAGCCATTAAGGCGGCAGGCGTCAAATCGGCATCGACTTTCCACTGGCGTTTCAATCCTTGTTGTTCTGGATTAGCCATTAAGGCAATGCGTTGGCTCCGTAGATACAATTGCAGCAGGAGTTTCAATCCTTGTTGTTCTGGATTAGCCATTAAGGCTGGACGCCGAGTTGCTGTTCACGCCTGCGGTCGGGTGTTTCAATCCTTGTTGTTCTGGATTAGCCATTAAGGCGATGCGACAGGCGATTTCGCGCCAAAGTCCGTACAAAGTTTCAATCCTTGTTGTTCTGGATTAGCCATTAAGGCCGCCCACGCCCACGCCCACGTTGGGGGCGACACTAAAAATGTTTCAATCCTTGTTGTTCTGGATTAGCCATTAAGGCCCGCAAGAGACTACGGTCTGGCTGGAGGACTTTAATAGTTTCAATCCTTGTTGTTCTGGATTAGCCATTAAGGCATCGCCAGCAATTCGCGTTGATTCCCCTGCAATTGGTTTCAATCCTTGTTGTTCTGGATTAGCCATTAAGGCACGCGAACAATTTGCCCCCACATGGTGGATAATCGATGTTTCAATCCTTGTTGTTCTGGATTAGCCATTAAGGCCCCGCTGGATGCTCTGCTGGCGCAAGAGCAGGTCAAGGGTTTCAATCCTTGTTGTTCTGGATTAGCCATTAAGGCCGCTGGTGATTGCGCCCACGCTGGCCCCGGACTTTCGTTTCAATCCTTGTTGTTCTGGATTAGCCATTAAGGCGAAGGAACCTCAGCGTTCACAAATCGATATCCATGTTTCAATCCTTGTTGTTCTGGATTAGCCATTAAGGCTCCCCACCGGGCTGCAAGAGACCTCGATCCCTGACACGTTTCAATCCTTGTTGTTCTGGATTAGCCATTAAGGCCACGTCCATCGATATCAGTGGGATCATCGGCTTAAAGTTTCAATCCTTGTTGTTCTGGATTAGCCATTAAGGCGCGATACGCGCATCGGCGATGCGCCCCTTGCGCAGTAGTTTCAATCCTTGTTGTTCTGGATTAGCCATTAAGGCCCAGCGGTTTTCTTTTCGTAGAGCCCGATGAGTTTACGTTTCAATCCTTGTTGTTCTGGATTAGCCATTAAGGCCTTCGTCTTGTAGTCATTGACCGCTTTGGTCAGTTGTTTCAATCCTTGTTGTTCTGGATTAGCCATTAAGGCCGCATTTTCAGGAAAAGATTTTGCAGATCAGTGTCATAAGGCCCAGTGATCTGAGTTGTTTTTCGCAATTTTTCCACCTCCATTACCTTCGTTTTGGTCATTTTTTTCAAGTCCTTGCATTGAAAATTCGAAAAATCAAATCAAATAATCAATACGTTATAGAGACCCGTCTGTTAGACGCAAATATTTTTATAGCAACAGTCTTCGCAGCGGATGCGGTGAGCGGTTCGCTGCGGCAATCGACCGGTGGCAATTATGTCGAAAATTTGCTTAACGATCAAATGCACCTTCGCCATGCGCTCCTCGGTCACGGCCACCTCTAACAACTGGCTACCATCCCGCACATAAGCCACGAAACCGCGCGTCACCGGTTGCTGATAGACCTCTTGAATCAGCATCGCATACATCACAATCTGGGTTTCATGCGTTTTGAATACCGTGTCTCGCGCCTCAGTGTACTTATAATCCAAAGGCGCCAGGGTTCCATCTTTCAGCCACAGCACCTCATCTACAATACCCCGCAACCGCAAGGCCGGAGATGCCAGATACACTTCAATCTCGCGCTTCACTGCGCCGATCTTTCGCCGCAGATAATCGCGATTTTCGGTCGCCCGCCGCCGATGCACCTCCCGTCCCTTGAGTACCTTAAACCGGGTTTCTTCATATTGCGGAATATTCTGCACATTCATAAACCAGGTAAAGCGCGGACAATAAACATGCTCAAGCACCTCCGATGGCGTGATCATCGGAGTACGTTCATTATCAAAAGCACCCTCGCTCATAAAAACAATGCTCTTACTTCATCAGTGACCAGTTTTTTGTCAAATGCCTGACCGAGAAGAATGACTTTCTTAAAATCCGGTTCACACATCGGAAAGATGTACACTGAATCGACTTGGTCATTAGACCACTCTTCAATCGCCAAGCGCAATTCATCCAGGCGATTGCGCTCAATCGTTCCCAAAAATACCGACTTCTGTACGCGATACAATCCGGCTTCCTTACACAGCTTTGCAATTTTGCTGCGTGGTCTGTTCTCTACGATGTCATACAGGATCCACACTAGCGTCTCGGTCGTCTTCATCGCTCATCACTCTCCCAATCCACGCATTCGCCATGCGATGACAGTCCAGTTGCACCGTATCCCGGCGCTTGATATTCCGATTTCGATAGCGAATCCCTTCATCAAGATATTCACCAAACTGTGTCATCAACACCGCCTTGCCTTCCTTATTCAGCGTCAAGCCATTTTGCAATGAATCGAACATATCCTGTTTAACCTTGCGCGCCGCGAACAACCCGACCACTGTTTCATCCGCCCACACGCGATAACACTCAATCAAATCAAAAACCAGCGATTTTTTCTGATAATGATCCGTATGAATAAAACCGACATACGGATCGAGTCCCGCCAGAATGCACGCGCGTTCAACCGTGCCATACAGTACCCCATAGCTATAATTCAGCAGGCAATTGAACTCATCTTTTGCCGGATTCCGGGATCGCTCCTTAAACTGAAAATTTTCCGGCAACAACAAATTGACAGCTTCCCAATAAGTGCGGCCAGCCCGCCCTTCAAACCCCATAATCGTACCACGCACCGTTTCCAGCTCCCCGCTCACGTCTTCCAGCGACCGGCGCAGATCCAGTAGCGCATTAATTTTCTCGGTCAGAGCGGCAGACAGGCGACTCCGCCGTTGTCGCGCTTCGCGCAGAAATTCAACCTGATTATCCAGCTTGCGCAACAACCAACCCAGCGCCAGCCGCAGACCTTTTTCCGTGTCTGCCAACCGCAACTGCTCCCGGCGAATCGCCGTCGTTGACCCTGGCCGTCCATGCCAGACCCGTCCATACGGGTGCCCCACTGCATCCAGAAACACAATGTCGATATTTTTCTCGATGGCCAATTGAATTGCATCCGTCGAAAGACTCGCTCCCGTGGTAATCACAATCGAGCGCACTTTTCTCGAAGAAACTTCTTGTTTCTGTTCCTTGACTTTGATCAGGAACATTTCACCTTGGCGATGGAGATACGTTCCAAAGGTTGTCAGTATCAAGTCCATTTTTCCCTCCTGATTTATTTTGGTTTCTATCGCATGAGAATCCCCTTTAATCTTCAATAAGAGGTCTCACCAAAGGTACTGCTCAGCAAATTGTTAAAGAACGAATCAGGCATTTACCCGGCCATCAGCCACCCAAATCCATGACTGACGGCATGACCGAAGGCAAAACCATCCGGCAGTGCCACATTACAAGTCATATGCCCGCTGAAACCCAGCAATTCCTGCCCCTTGTAATGACAGGTGCGTTCGCGCATGTCGGTAAAGGTCGCATAGAGCCGTTCCGGAAACACGACATCCAAGCCCCGCAACGCGGTCAACAGATTCGAGACCAATAACCGATCACGCTCTTTCTGTTTCCCCGCATCGTCCAAGCTCTGATAGCGACGGTAGTTTTCCGAGTTCAGCAACAGCGTCGGCGTGACTAACCGATAGTGGAGCAGTCGCTCGCTAACCCCGAACCGACCCTGATGTAAGGTCAGCGCAGCATCGCTCACCAAAGTAGTCTCCTCGCCGAATTGCAGTTCGAGATCCAGCCAGGGCAACGCCAACAAGCGCCCGGCCGCTTCGCCCCAACCCATCACCAGCCCATGCCCCGCTTTCCAGCGATACTGCACCAGCGGATAGCGATACAAGGGCTTGCCACTCACCGGATCATGCTGATGAAACAGATCATCCGCAAAAGCCGTCGCCAGCACGCCGCGTAACTGCCGAACGCGCCCTTCTGCTCCCCCTTTCAGTTCGCGGTCCCAGCACAACTCAACCTGGGCGCAGGGGATTCTCTTTAAAAGATGCATGTTGCGGGATCCTCCTCATCAAGCCGCAAATCCAACCCGCTTTCGGAGTCGTAATAACCAGGACGCAATAACCAAAATGGCCCGAGCGGTTCAGCATAATCCTCTGGGTGAAAGCCACGTTTTGCATAGACACTCACTGTCCGCTTCTGGATATCTGCGGCCAACGCTCGTAACGATTCACGCCGTTCCCAGCGATCAGCGACCGCTAATGCCTGTTCCATCCGTTCACGTAACCATTCCTCGCCTTCAGCCAATACCAGAAACGCAATCTGTTCAGCTCCGCCGCGTAATAACGTATGCATATCCGGCATTTCTCCCCAACGCGCAAACGCTTCAGTCAAATCTGCACCTGTGTTTTTACGGGCCTTGACCAAATTGAAGTAGCGCTGGCTCAAGGTCAGCACCGATTCTTCAGATACCGCTTTAGCAAGCTCACTCAGCGCTTCACGAGTTATGTCCAGCAAAACCGGATCATAGATCATTCCGGCATAATCGCGTCCAGTCGCGTTACACAGTGCTGTTACCTCAACCCGTCCGCCGTATTCGCCCAAGTGGTTATGACGATTGCAACGCCCAGCAACTTGGATTAACGCATCCAACGGTGCAAAATCACGGATCACTATATCCATATCGATATCGACCCCCGCCTCCACGGTCTGCGTGGACACCACCACGCCCATCTGTCCAGTCTTGATAGCGGCAATCTTCGCCAACCGGTCGCGAGGCGTCACATCAGCGCTAATCAACCACACCGGAATCTCGGGCAAACATTCATCGACGGCTTTCCATACCGCTTTGGCTGACGCACGAGTATTCAGCGTAATCAATGCTCGCCGCCCTTCCTGCTGCCAGTCCAGTACACGCGGCAACAATCCGGCGATGAAATCGTCCAGGCTTCGTGGGCAAAGATGCTGCAAGACCAGCCGGTACCGTCGGAACTCTGAAAAAATTTTAGCAACCTGCGCCGCATCGCCCACCAGTTCGTGCGCTCCAGTCAATAACGCTGGTTGGGTTGCGGACATCAACAACACCCGGCTATTGCCCTCTTCAGTTAGTCCTCGCAGTGCCTGATCCACTACATCCCACAATCGGCATGGCAAGGTTTGCACTTCGTCCAGAATAATCAGTGCGTCCATCAAGGCATGAAAGCGCATCTGATGCCGAGTGCGTGGCGCAAACAACGCCAGCAATAATTGATCGAAAGTGGTCACAATGACTTCGGCTCGCCAGGTATCCAGATAAAACCGTGTGTAGCCCGACCCCAAGGGTTGATCCTCTGACTCGTATTCACGTTGCGATAGTGAGTGACTGGCCAAGAGTCGATCTGATTGCGCGTTGCTTGCCGGATCCAGTCCCAGCAATTGACGATATTCCTGCTCGGTCTGATCGACGATGGACAGAAACGGCAGCGCGATAATAATGCGCGGCGGTGGTCCTTCCTTTGCTAACTGTTCTCGTTGACGCAGCGCCCAAGTTGCCGCTAACAGTGTTTTCCCGGTGCCGGTGGGTAAGGTTAGTGTGCAACAGCGTTCTCCCTGCTCTGCATCATCAACGATTCGCTGACGCAATTGTCGTCGTAAGGCATTCAGCGGCGTCTGCGGCAATTGTGTGAGCCGCTTATCAACCCACTCCGGTCGTAACACCGGGCGTGGTTGTTGAAAATAGCGCCGCAATTTCTCCTCACGCAGCGCCAGAAAGGCTTTATCCGCCTCCAGCAGCAACGAAAAGAGAAACTGCGTCCACAATCGAAAACGCACCGCTTCCGCCAAAGTCAGCGCCTGTAATCGCTCAGCAACTTTCTGCCGCCGAAATAACCAGCGCCGGGCATCCTCAAATTCGCCCTCTGTTCCCTCCAGCGCCAGCCCAGTCGCTTGTCCCAGCGCCTCCCGATTCAACCCTGCCCATTGCTCCAGCAGCAAGTCGTCTTCATCCAATCGTAAGCGATTCTCCAAATAATCCAGCGTAGCGAATCCCGCATGATGACCGGCAATAGCCTGGACCAGCGCCAACGTAGGCAATGCTTCCCAACCTTGAGATTTGGCCCACAGCGTAGCCAGTGCTGCCGATAACGCCGAATGTTCTTTGGCGTGAGCATCACCACGATATTTCAGTGGATTGCGGATATAGGTCTGAAACGCGGGACTGCCCTTGCCGAGATCGTGGCCGCGCGCCAAGGCAGTCAGCATCGGCGCTGTTTCCGGGCGTCGTTCGCGGGTCTGTTGGGAATGGCCAGCCAGCAGAAATTCTGCTGATGCCCGCACCTGCGCGAGATGTTGTCGCAGTTGCAGGGTCGGCTGATAGTGGGAAAGCAGAAGGTCGTCGTTCAAAGGAATAATCCCGTCCAGTTACCAGTTTGCCAAGCAACGTCCGTTTCTACCGGAAACGGTTGTCCACGATGTTCCAGATAGTAAGGAACATGGCGGAAAACCCGCTCGGCGCTAACGCTATGCGGCAATCTCAGGAGATGAACACCAAGGCCATCGGTTGCGACCAGACCTACCTTCTCAGCGGGGCATAACCCCTGCACGATATGGCGACCGGCTGGCAACGGCTTGGCGGTCTGGCAGGCCACAAACTCTACATCGCACAGCAATTCCGACAGACCCATGCACGGGCTGAAGTGCCAGCGTCGCTCTCGAATCCGCTCGACCAGTTCGGCAAAACGCGCCGGTTGCTCCGGCCAGGCGATCTGCACCCGGAAATCCGGCTTGAGCAACCATTCCTGATTCAGCAACGTCGCCTTTTCCGGGGCGGGATTCTCCGTACCCCGTTGATTGCGCTTGACCTCCCACGGCAATGCCGTCGGCGGATCTTTACGCAATTTGACTCGATGCCAGAACCGCGAGGGAACCGCGCCGCCTACTGCGACCCGAATTTCGGCTAATTCAATCGCAAGCGCGTCCTTTTCCAAACCGAGAATCGCCGCCAACATGCCCAACACTGCTGTTCGCGGCGGCGCGGGATAACTAAGAGCGTTCACGTTGGCCTCGGCGCGCAGGAAGTGACCGTATTTGGCCGACCAGCGAAAACTAAGGATGTCCATGATCCTGCTCACACGGCTTGATCAAAACCAAGCGGCCGCCAGTCGCCAGGAATGCCGGCACCAACAAATTGCAGATCGGGTGACAACTCATAACGTACTTGAGCAATACGGGCGCGTTGACCGTTTAATCGCTCCAATAGCCGCGACAGATCGACCCGGTAGTCATCCGGTGATGCCCAAGCACGTTCTGGTTTACCCGTCGCCGCTTGCAACTTGACGTAATCCATCAGGTTGCCGAACTGAAATTCTTCACCCGGCTGATATTCGACTGATAGCAGCAGGCGAGGAACCTGGCCGATCTTGGTGCGGGTATTGCCGGCAGAACGAACGCCATTCCATAGCGCCCGTAGCAATGCGTCGTAATCAGCGTCAGTCATCCGTGACTTTTTCGCGGCGTGTTCATTGGCGATTCCGTGAAAAGCGATCAGGGCATAACGCAACGCCGCGTAGTTGGTAAAAGTGCCCTGCTTCTTCTCCTCATCGCTACCAAACACCGAGGTGCCCTGAATCTGGATTTCCTCCGCCTCATGCAGCACCTCGCCCATGTTGAACTGTACCGCCCCGGTCAGGGTCTTGGGCAACGGTTTCGGCTCCCAGTCATCCTGTTTCTTGAACGCCAGCGAAGAGCCAAACCAGCGAGCATCGATGAAGGCGTCCAGCAGGATGTTGACCAGTTCCTCGCCATTGGCTTTGGCCTTGCCGACTTTTTCCAGATGATGTGCTACTCGCCCGGTCAGATTCGTGGTGCGGCCCTCAATATTGCCGACCAGAATCTCTTGGCCCTGCGCTGCGAGATAATCGCGAGCAAAGCGTTTCAGTCGCACGTCAGTAACGTAGAACCGGCCATCGGGCAGGCTGCGCGGACGGTTTTCATCGGGATCACCATTCGGATTGCCCATCCGGATGTCATAGATAAATAGCGGTTCCCGGCGAGAAGAGAGCGTAGACATGGATTAATCCTTGTTTGTCCTGGGCTTGGAAGGGAGTACATCGACCATGACCGACTGGCCGAGCAATAAGAAATAGCAGGTAGTCGTGTTATCCAGCGTAATGGCATTGCCCAATTGCTTACCGCCGAGCCGACCCAAGTCTTGAATTAGCACCCGGACATCGGCGTTGGCTTCGGTTTCATAGGTCAGTAATTTCTCGCGGACTTTGTTATAGAGTTCTGGCAGGTCGCGGCCATTAATGTTGAGTCGCTTAAGCCAAGTCAGCGCATTGGAAGCAACATTCACACCCCGTACTGCCTGCACTTGCAGCACCTTGCCGTACAAAATGCCAAGGATGAAGGTGAACGCTTTTTCCGGGCTGTTCAGGCCGGAGCCGGGCTGAAAATACGGCTTGAGCGCCGGTAGAGAGGGTTCAAATAGATCATCGGTCGTTTCCATTGGTAATACTCCAGTTAGGTCCAGGTAATAGAGAATGCGGGCCAAGTGACGGACCCATCCGGCCAGCGTCCAGTAACGGGTTTGCTTGCCGCTTTTCTCGCTATAGCCTTCATGCAGCAAAGCCCAGGTATTGTCGGTTTCAGCGATGTCGTCCAGATACCAGCGGGCGGTGGTCAGGATTTCGCGCCATAATCCAATCTGCGCCGTGCCTAGCAGCGAGCCGTGGTAAATCACCTCGGCTAATTGCCGCTTGACCGTGAACAAACGGCTGCTGTCATTTACTTTGGCGGCTTTCCGGCCACCGGGACGTTTCAGCAAGACCAATAACAGGTTCAAACCTAAATCAAAGCGGGCATCGTCGATGGGATAGCGCGGGGCGAGCGCGTGATTCCAGCCATTGGCCTGTTGGTTGTATTTCGCCAGTTGACGCAAGCGGGACGGCAAAATGTCATTGACCACGCCACGCACTTCGTCAACCACTTGGCCGAAGGTGGCCCAGAGAATGTGCAGCACGACTTGAGCGTCATTTCGCCCTTTTATGAATTCCAACAGATCCTTTTCGTGTGAGTCCAGTAACGGGTCTGCTTGCGCAATTTTGTCGCCATCCAGAATTTTCAGATATTTCCGCCAGTCTTCGAGAAACTGGCGCTTGCCGTCAGGATTACCCAGCAGACTGGGAATCAATAGCGCTTTATCGCCGGCTACATTGCCGAGAAATTGACCGAGCAGATGATTCTTGAAGACATAGAGTAAATCCGCACAATCGAGGCACAGGCCATAGCCCTTCCAAGCTTCGCCAGTATCCAGTCCTGGAAATGCGCCCGCTCGATCCATATTGGCGAAATTAAGGCCAGTGCCACGCAGGTTCGGATACACTGTGACTCCAGTCGCCCCGCAAAGTGGACAATCGGCAGGGTCGTGTGCAGCGGCTTCGCCAGTGACATATTTGATGTTTGCCAACGCATGAGCCAGGTAAGCCTGATACTCAGCACGATCGCCCGGCCAGTGTCCAGCAGCGTCCACAACGCTAAGAAATACGGTCTCCTTTTCCGGGATCAGGCGGATTGCTGCTGCCAGCGTGTGCGGATCCGCCTGATCGGAACCGACCGGATGCGCAGTATCGCCGTAGACCAATGCCTGGCTTTGAAACAGAACGGTGCAGGCTTCCTGAAAGTAGCCGCTCCATGTTGCAGTACTTCCGGCCTGCGCCATGAACCCTTTTTCAGTGGTGTTCTGGATTTTAAGCTTCGGACCATAGGGCGGTTTTTCCTTAGATATGCTGGTGCGTTTGAAGACCGGCCCCAGTGCTGCTGCCTGAGAGCCACTGGGTTTATTGAACGGTAACCGCCGTCGCTTAGCATCATCGAGTTCTTCAACCCACATGCGCACCACGCCCGGTTGATCCGGTATCGCTTGTAATAAATAAACGCGGGGAATTTTCTCCGAAGCCTCTACCAGCAGTGGCGCAAGTTGCTCGCCATGCCGGGCGCGAATTTCATCTAAACCCAAGCCATTCTCCCCAGCACGATGATTCAATTCCAACAACGCCAGTTCCCGCATCGTTTCCAACATGGTATTTGTCTCCTGAACATCCAAATATTCGATACAGCCTGTCACGCTCAGCGCGCCTTGTCCGACCTGACAAGCTTGTCGGTGGCTTTCAATCCAGCGATTGAGCGAATGACTCAATCTCTTTCTTGTGGTATGAATACCCTCATCATGGTTTTATGAATTAATGGGGTAGGTATGGCTCAAGTCACCATTCGCCATTTACAAGAAGAGGTTGAGATACGTCTCCGGCAGCGTGCAACTCTGCATGGCTGCAGTGTGGAAGAAGAAATACAACGCATCCTGCACGATGCAGTAAAAGAAGAGATTCCGCTTCAGAAAGGCCTGGGTTCACGCATTGCCGCCCGCTTCGCCCAATCGGGGTTGACTGATGACCTGCCCGAATTGCATGGGCAAATCCTTTACCCCATTGACTTTGCTCCATGATCATCCTGGATACCAATGTCTTGTCTGCATTGATGCAAACGAGCCCGAAGCGGTTGTCGTGCGCTGGCTGAACCAGCAGCCTGCCGAGACCATCTGGATAACCAGTATTACCCTGTTTGAAGCGCGCCTGGGTCTGTCACTGTTAGCCGATGGTCGACGGCGGCGCACTTTGGAGGCGGCGCTTATCCGTGTGTTGGAAGAAGACTTGGCAAATCGTGTGCTGTCTTTCGATAGCGATGCTGCTCTCCATACCGCGATGCTAGCAGCCGGTAGACAAAAAGCGGGGCGGCCGGTCGATATTCGGGATACTTTGATTGCCGGCATCGTGTTAGCAAACCATGCAACCTTGGCGACCCGTAATCTCAAGCACTTTGAAGGAATATCAGCGGTCAATCCCTGGGATTGCACGGATATCCCGTAAATCATTGCAATTCACTCCCGCAATGCCGCGATTTTTTCCTTACGTTCCTTCTTCCTCGGGCCGCTGCCCCAACCGACATAGCTGAATACTTTCTCGGCCAGATTCGCCAACGCCTCCCGATCCGCTGGCAGCCACTCCAGGCCGTCTTTAAGCAACCGGTTGGTTTGGTTGATCAATTCACCACCGGCTTCCTTGACGTTGTGTTCCTGGTCAGCCTTGAATCGCTGTTGCAGCGCCCGCAAGGCCCGCTGTTCCTGACTCAGCGTTGCCTCCTCAGCCTGCGCCGCCGCTTGTTCCGCTTTCTTCTGCAAGCTTGTCACGGCGCTTTCGTATTCCAGCATCCGCCCATAACCGGCTGCGGTTTTAGCGCCCGCCCCCAGCCAGTCCAGCGCCTGTTTCAGCGCCGCAAACACCTGGGGCAATTCATTGGCAAATTCCGGGCAGCGCGGCGCAACGCCAAACAGCAACTTGGCTTCTTTCACCACCAGAAACGGTACCGGCACCGGGCTATGCCAGTCGGCAGGAATGCGCCTATGCGGCTCCTGGCAAGGCTCACCGATCTTTCCACCTTGTTCGTACCACTGATCCATGTGCGGGGTCATCACATCAGCCGCCAGCGTCACCGGTTCCACCGGCAATGCATCGAAGAACCGAAAGCAACCGGCCTGTTCAGTCGTACCAAACCAGTCGTTCAGTCGCCGCGCTTTTTCCTCGTTGTTCAGCGACTCATCCCAAACCTCGACCCAGGCCTTGACCAATCCTTTCACGCCACTGCCCGCCAGGTAGGGAACGCCCAGAGTGTGATGCCAGGTCAAGCCATTCTCGACCGGATGCGGCAGGCCCAGACCAGTAGCGAAATGCCAGTCGGTTTTGAACACGGCGCCCCGTCCGCCTAGGGTGGTGATCAGCGCCAAATGCCGTAACGCCTGCGCTTCCAGGACTTCACGCGAACCGGTGCGCTGGGCGTTTTCGCTGACCCACTGGCGTTTACCGTCTTCAGGAATTTCCCAGTCATCGTCGTTATACCGGTTGAAAAAACGGTTGTACCAGAGTCCCCGGTTGCCATCCGTCGCTAATACGGGTGGTACGTCAAGTCGATACAGAGGCAGGTTCATACAGACGCCTCCTCTTCACGGGCCAGAAACGCGCTGGCCAGCTTCTTGACCCAATCGAGAAACAACATCGCCTCGGTCTGTGCGGCGAGATAAGTATCCATATCCGATTGCGTAACGCCCTCCAGCAGATCCGTCTTGCCGGAAAACGGTTGATCCGTTTGACTCAGCCAGTCGCCCAGCAGCTTGTAAAGCCGATAATAAGTGTGATCTGGCCCCTTGCGCCGATAGAACGCTGCCGTTTGCCCCAAGCCATTGGCATGGATCATGAACGGCATGGCGCTGGCGTAGCTGTTGAATTCCTTTTGTTTCTTTAGTTCGTCTTTCCACTCGTCCGCCAACGCCCGAATCCGCTGTAAAGCGAAGTGCGCGCGGCGTTGTTGCAAGGTGGCGTTCGGGAGCACAGTGTCTTGTTCCCCTTCTTGGTTAAGGAGGGGTGGCGACGTTGGCGCCGGGGTGGTTGGCTCAGGCGGTGTCAGAGGCGCTGACTTTTTTTCAACCTTACTTTGTGGTGCTGTTTGCCGTTGTTCTTTGCGGTGTTTTTTAGGCATCGCTCAACCCTCCTCCCGGCAAATCGTCACTTTGCACCAGCCCATGCCTACCGTCTCATTGCCACCCAGTTGCAGATAGGGCCGGACGAACAGATCCTGCGTAATGTGGTTGAGCACTTCCACGGCGGTCTTGGTTTCGCCCTTAACCCGCGCCGCCTGTGCATACAAGCTCACATACAGCACCGTGTCAGAGGGCAGGCTTTCCTCGTACCAAAGCGCCCCCGGCTTGACGGTTTTGGTTTGATTGTTGATGCAAACATGCGGATTCACCGGCGTGGCGAAACGCGCCAGGTGACTGAACCGGTCATCGTTCACGACCACCAGTTGCCGTTGCAGCGCGGCGGCGGCGTCCTCCCGACCCATCAACCGGGCCAGCGCCGTAGTGACTCCGCCCAAATCGGCGGACTTCACCGTGAATCTGAATTCTTCCAGGAACAGGGCATTCGCTGCACTTTCCGAGGTTAGCGCCTAGTGGGCTGACACAGAAGTTTTGACAGGTTCAGAGGTTTCTAGGTCCACCGGGGTTTCAGAAGATTTCAAGGGAGGATAGAGGCGCTTGAGTTTGACCCGGGCCAAGTCGGTGCCGAACTGCCAGTGGATTTTGGTCTGACGTAGGTTGCGTGGGCCTTGCCAAGCGGCGATTTCCTTCCGCAAAGTTTCGAGGTTCGCAATGCGGCGATTCAAACACTGGCCGGCGAGAACAGCGAACTCACATTCCGCCATATTGAGCCAACTGCCATGCTTGGGGGTGTAATGAAATTCGAGCTTGCGGGTGATCCGGCGGGCTTCCTCTGGAGAAAAGACACTATACAAGGCCGCAGGAGTGTGGGTATTGAGGTTATCCACGACCAACCGGATTCGCTCCGCCTTCGGAAAGTACACATCAACGAGTTGCTGCATTTGCTGGGCAAAATCGCGTTTGGTGCGCTGTTTCGTGACATTAACATGACGCCACCCGCGCAAGGGTTGTACGAATAGAAATAAATTGGCGGTGCCTTCGCGTTTGTATTCACAGTCATAGCGCGCCGGTTGACCCGGGCGGGCGGGTTGAGGACAGCGGGTTTCGCTGGTCAATTGCACCGGACTTTCATCGAAGCACACTTGGGGGTATTGAGGATCATCGGGTTCGGCGTACAGGTCCAACACATCCTCCATATGCCAAACATAATCGGGACTGACACTGGGAATACACCATTCTTGACGTTGCCAGGGTTTGAGGTCGTTTTTTTAAGGATGCGCCGCACACTCTCACGGGAAATGGCTTCGATGGGCCGGAGTTCCATGAAGCGGTCCGCTAACAATTGGAGAGTCCACTGACAACGGCCAGCGGGCGGGGTACTACAGGCCAAGGCGACCAGAAAGGCGGCCTGTTTGCCGGTCAAGGCCGGGGGCAAACCGACTCGTGGCCGCTCGCTTAACGCCGCCAGCAACCCTTCGTCGACAAACCGTTGACGGGTACGATGAACGGTCGAAATCCCCAAGTGAAGGCTTTGGGCAATGGCCTCATCCGTCGCCCCTTCCGCAGCCTGCAGCAACACATGGGCACGGGCAACCTTGCGCGCCGCTGCCTTGCCTTTATGAATGACCTTCAGCAGGTCTTCCCGCTCCTCTTCAGTTAGATCAACCAGATACTTGTGGGCCATGGTGATTCCTCCTGTTGATCTCAACCATAGGGCACCCACCGCTACCTGTCAAAACTTCTGTGTCAGCCCACTAGTTCGGATCCGTCACTTCAGGGACTGCAAAGGCGGTATTCCCTAATCCCAGGCGCTCCATATCGGTCTGAAAGCGTTTTAACAGGGCTGGACAGGTCACCCACTTGAAATGACTGGTCAATGAGCGCACCGGCAGCAACAATAAACGGGCGTCACTGACCAGCAGCGCGCCAGCATGGTCAGACGCATTCGCGGTTTCCGGCCCAAATACGGCGTTAAGCCACGGCGCTTTTTGCTCATCCGCCAGGGTGCGCAGCGCCCCTTTGACTGCGGAACCGAACACCACCGGCCAGTCGGTATGCGCCTCGCGCTGGATGGGCAGGTCAATCACCCCGGCCATTTGTCCCGCACCGGCATGGATGGAGGTTTCGGCCAACAAGCCGAGTAAAGCGGTATTGTTGTTCATTCTTCATCTCTCCAAAATTCTCAGGATTTCCAAGAGCCGATGGCCAACTCGCCCCGTCCCAGCGCGGTATCGTGACCAATGTGCTGACCGTGCAGCGCATCAATAGCGCCTTGGTAATTGCCCTGGACGGTGCAGAAGTACACGCTGCCCGCCGGAATCAGGCTTCTGACCGGACGCGGGCGTTGATGGAGCAAGTCCCAGCCTCCCTCGCGCACCGCCTTGCCCAACACGGCGCAATGCAGTACCAAATCAACGCCATTCAGTTGCCCGCGCCAGACCTTTACATCGCCTTGCATGTCCGGCTTGAAACCCGGGAGCAACCACTCATCACCGCCGAAATCGGCAGGCGTCAACAGCACCAGCAGCACGTTAGGGCCATTGGCTATTGGCGTCGCCAACCTTGGCGGCGCACTATCCACGGTTACGGCACTGGGTCGGCCTTCGCCCCCAAAGCGAATGATGCCGTGTTCTGGATGCTGCTCTGAGGGAATACCGCTTACTGTGACGCCAATACCGAGTCCGGGACGTGGTCGATGATGTCGAGTTTGGTACAGCAAGCCGTCGGCGACGGTGCGTTTGGCGTTGTTGCGGGCGATGCCCAGCCGGGGTTCTTCGTCATACAATGTGCTGGAGCGAATAATTTTTTCGGGGCACTGGCTGCATAGAACCTGTTGTAAATTAGCGCTATTCAGCCAGGCGTTTTCCAGGGGTTTTGCACCGGGCAGCGACTTTTCCAGCGTTGGCAGGCGTACCAGTTTTTTAGCCCTCACCCCTGGCCCCTCTCCCAGAGAGCGAGGGGAGTCCAGGCTCAAATCACATTCGACGGGAGCGCCCGGTTGCAGAAAAACGTATTCCGATCCTTTGGCTAACAGATGCAGTGGTGCGGGGTACAGTCGTTTTCCTTCCCACAACGGATAAGGTCCAGTGATTTTCAAATCGCCGAGATCGTCACACGCACCGATCCAGCGCTTTAATTCAGCATACTCACCGTCCCGTGCGAACCGTTCCCAATCCACACCCTGCGTTTCGCCGATCAGCGTGCGCACGGCCCCTGCCACAGCACGGGCGGGCGGAGGAAAGACGCTACTCAACTCGTTGCTTGTTGCGACGTTAAATGGCCGCGCCTCGCGGAAAAACCAGCTATCCAAAGACTCGAACCGCCATTCCTTGCCATTGTTCATGAGCGTTCCACTCCTTTATGCGCTAAAAATCGAATCAGTAGTGCGCCGTCTACTTCCAGCCGCTGGCTTGACGTAAACTTCTTGTTTTCATCCTGTTCTTCAGGATCGCGGGTCACTGGGCGGCACTGCTGCAACAGGGGACGTAAGATTTCCTCAGCATCCTTGATCTTGAGCTTAGGCTCACGACCCTCGTTGACCCCAGATGCCAGGTAATCCACTGCCAATAGGGATAACGCATCACTTTCGTTGAAGATGGCTGATTCTTCCGGTTGCCCGGATTTGCAACGCGGTGGATTGAGCAAATCGAAGCGCTCGCGGATTTTATAGAAGAACTTGCTGCTGAAACGGTCGGCTTCCTTGCCTTTGACGGTGGCATCGTCGCGGGCAAATTGTGCGGCTAACTGACTCAGTTTTACCTCCGCGCCGTCCAGCGCCCATTCCCACGGCATCGCCCATTCCAGCGCTTTACCGCCCGGTTTCCACACACGCACGGCAAGAGCGTCGCGCCCCCGCTCGTCTTTGGCGACTTCATCCAGCAGCTTGTGCGCATCGCCGAGAATTCGGGTCAGCGGCATCTTGACATGGGCGTATTCCACCGCCGCCGAGATCGTGGATTGCAAGCCTTGAGCGCCGAACGCATCGAGATAGACTTGGCGCACTGCCGCTGCGCATTGCAACGCATCCTCCAACGGCAACAGCGCCAGCACATCATCACCACCCGCGTAAATCAGAAAGCCGTTGTACCGGTCGACGATGTCGGGAACCGCACGGGTAAAATGCTCCAGCGCCTTTGGAATTTTCAGTTGGTGATCCTGATTGCGCAGCAGTGCGCCCAGACTGTCGCCATCCATCAACAAAATGGCGTAAAACGGCGTTGGCGATTCCTGACGTTGCAGGGCCTTAAGCGCTTTTTTCATCTCCCGCACGGCGGTTTGGTCAGGACATTCTTTTTTGTTATCGAGGACATGAGCGAACAGTGCGCTGCTGTTCAACCGCGTCAGGCCACTGCGCTCCCGGTAGGCGTCCTTGACGCAACGCAGCCGGTCAATACCACTGTCTCCCTCGGAAAACAAAGACTTGGCAGCCTCATGCAACCGTAGTAACGCGGCTTCCGACTCATGGCGGACGGCCTGCGCCAACCAAGGAGCCGCCGCCAGATCGAGCGTCGAAGGCGTGCGTGGATTCACCGACCAACCATGCAGCGTCCAGCCACCGGGCATTTTTGCCTCAACCTGCTCGAAATAATGAGGAAAGCGGCGCTTGACGAAGGCTATCGCGCATAACGCTTCATCGTCAGCGAAATCACGTCCGCAGTCCTGACGTAGCGGTTTCCAGAACGTCTCCAATGTCTTCGCCGGCAAACCGGACAACTCCTGCCAGCCGGCTATCACCGAACACTTGACGCCTGCCTCGGCGGGCGGGATCTGAGTTCGCCAGTTCTTGCGGCGATCCAGCAGCGAATCATCGTCACCGATGCACCAGGCGATTTCCCAAAAACCGTTAATCTGCCGGTCCCAGATCACCCGACTGTCGGGATAGCGCTCGCAATGTCGCTTTAAATCTTTTTCCCAGACTTTCTCGGCAACCGCCCGCCACGCCTTGCGCACCGCCTGTTCAACCAGCGCTGGCTGGAACTGATCATTCACAGTGACTTTAAAACGGTTGGGAATCCCACCTTGACGCGGGCGTTTGCCTTTTCTTTCACCCCGTAACCAGGCGAGATAGTCTTGGTCAGCGGTCGGAAAGACGATGGTTCTATCTTGAACGATCACCGTTTGCATGGCTGCGCCGGCCAGCCATGACAACAGGAACGAACCCGCCCAAAAATCGCGGGTGCGCCGGGCCTGGGCCACAAAGCCCTGCACGGGACCGAGCGTGAAGTGAAAAGTACGGTCGGTCATGGCTGGGCCTCTGCAGGCACAAAGCGAGCTACTTCACGGTAAAATCCCGCCAGATCCGCCGGTTGATGACGGGGTTCACAGTGAAATTCGGCAGGCAGATACAGCACGGCGGCCGTGAAACCGCCATCCGGGAGAGCATGAATATGAAAAAACAACGGACTGGCGCGGCGGCTTTCCAGATCAATCCCTTGTAGCGGCAACGGCAAACCGAAGGGAATTTTGGCCGCGCCGCGCAAAGCGCTCGGCTGGCCACGGTGGTTTTTGTACTGTAATCCGGCCTGGTTATGCGTTTCGCGCGCCTCGCGACCGTTTGCCAGAATGCCGAATTGGGCGTGGCGGTTGAAAGCAGTATAGGGTGGAAAGGCTTCAACCTCGGCGGCGGTCGTCAGAATGCGCCGGGCCGCTGCTTCATAGGCGGACTGATCCAGTCGTTCATCCTGATCGTTCAGTTTCAGCAGCGTCACCGAACCAAATCCGCGCCGCGCCCGACTCCCCAAGCCGCCAAAGAGGCTCCAGGTTCGCAAAGTTGCCGTTAGCGCATCGATGTCCGCTGGCGGCGTTCCCGGTTTGAAACGTAGCTCCAGGCAGAAATCGGTTCCTTCCTTTAAGCCTTCACGGTGCGGTTTATCGTTAGTCGCCATGAGTCCATAGCCCAGATAACCACTGCCGGTATTGTTTTGTGGCCAGACGGTTTCCAGGGCGATGCGCGCTTGGTGGCTGACCCGGAGTAAGAACCGCCCCTGTCCGGAACCCGGTTCATCGGCAGCGCTGCCAAACAAATAAGCCTCCTTTTGATGCAAATGTTTGAGGGCTACCGTCACAGTTCCGTCTTCCCGGAGAAAGCGCCCCCAGTTCAACGCGCGCCACCAGAAACGCAACGCGCCCTTGATCGAGGGCGGTCGCACACTATCCGCTTTTTGCTCCGCATTGCCGATAAACATCGGTGTCACGATGCGGTATGTTGCCGTCAATACACTCATAGCGATCCTCACGATTCAGAGGTCGATTGGAAAATGTCATAGAACTTTGAACTGCTTAATCCGTACTGGCCGGAATAACCTGATAAGCCTCCAGCCGCGCCCCAAACTGACGTAAATCAGCGACGGTTAATTCACGACCCCGCGCCTCTTCTGGTATCTCCATACTTAAATGCAGATAGCGTCCACCCCGCGCGCAAACTTGCGCGGCCAGGTGAATCGGCAGCGTCCCGATCACCGTATCGCCCGCCTGGATAATTTGCGGATCGAGATGGGCTGCCTGTATATCAACGATGAGTCCTTCCGTAGCGGCCCAATCCACTGCGCCAGGGTGGCGCGTTACAAAGTAGGTGGTCATGGGCTTTACTGCGGGCCGAGCAATTGCATGAAAAGACTTTTCAGGGTATTGCGTAAATTGGTAGGGCTGCTAATCGCCCATTCCGCATCCCGGTTGAAAGGACGCACTCCGTGGGCGAATGCATTGCGCATCCGCCCCAAGGTTTTGAAGCCCTCCCGTGTATCCCTTAGCTCGTTACGCAACGCATCGCGGCAGTCGAAATCACCAGCATCCTGACCGCGTTCAATGATCTCCTGGGAAATCACCGCTTCCAAACCGTAGATGGCGGCGCGCACATAATCACCACGCTCCAGGTACTCCCAAGCCAGGGTTTTCTCCCAATCAGGCCGACTGGGAAAACGAAACCAGCGGATACGCTGTTCTAACTGATCACGAAAAAGGAAGGTCGCCGGATCATGGTCTGGATAGCGATCATCGCGATTGATCCAGGCGGTAAGCGCTTCACGCGCCTTGACGGGGTTGCTGGTGCGCTCGAAGAAAGCGGCTTTTGCCAATTGCGCGCCGGCGGGTCCAAGTAATTCGGAAAATGCGCCATAGTCGCCATCCTTGTCGTAAGTATTCAGTGCATTTAACCAACGGGCGATGCGGAGCAAACCAGCGAGGTTATAGACCGGCGCCTCGCCGGAATCATGATCGTAAGCACCGTAATAGATACCTTCAACGGTCGCGTTACGCACGGCTTGCAAATGCATGGCGCTGAGCAGGGCCAACATGGGCAAATGTCGAAAACCGTGAGTCACATCGAGACTGACCTGATCGCCAGCGTTCACTTCCGCCGCCATCAGACGCAACAACTCCAGTTGCTCCGCTTCATTGCGGCAATAGGGAATCAAGACCAGGCGCACCTCGCAACCGAATTCCTTTTCCAGCAAGGGCATTAAGGGTTCCAATAATGCTTCCGTGACCGTTTTAGTCTCGGTTGCCTCCTGCAACGCCAGGCGTTCATCCTCCGCCACAACGCCAAAATTGATATCCCTTTCAAACAAGTGATCCCACATGCTGCCGGCCGTACCCAGAATCACCAGCCGATCCGGCGCCAGTCGCTGACGCAAGGTCCAGCCAATAAACGCCGTTGGTTCCGCCAATTGATCATCGAAGCTATAGCGGGTTGTCCGGTAACCGTTTTCACCCTTCGGGACCCGACCCAGGAAAGAAATCAGCGTATGCGCCATTCATATTCTCCGTAAGACGCCCGATCTTCAGTCGAGCCGGTTGTTGTAGCGATCGAGTCGAGTATGCAGGACATCAGAGCGATTCATCGCCGGTGACAAGCTTGTCATTCGCCATCGCGACAAAACAAATCTGTCCCGGTGGCAAGGTCAAGGCATAGCGCGATAAAGGACGCTGCTTATCGCTGTGAATGAAATAAGCGTGTGCGCCGGGTTTGCCCAGCGCCCGCACCAGTTTTCGATGCAGGTTCGTCAAACGGTTATCGAAGTAGCTGGGATCCATACCGTTACGTAGCGCTTGCGCTACACGCTCTATTTCCTGATCCAGATCGCCGCGCAACCCTTGGTATTCTTTGAGAAACTCAAGGGTATCCGCCGCACTGATTCGGCCACGGCAAACACCGGGTTGTCCCGCAAGGGACCGCCGCGCCAACCAGGCATAAAAAGCGAAATCCACGGGGGGCAATGTCAATGCCGTCTCGCCAAAGCGCACCTGACAGCGTGCCGGGTTTAATGTCAGATGAGGCGCGGCCAGATTACGTTGCGCCTGAGCCACCACCGCGCTGAAGCTGGCGCCGGGTTCCAGGAGATGCTCTTGCAAACCATCGCGCAACCGCACAAAGGGAATATCGGCCAAGGTAATTTCGGCGGAGTTGGCATCCAGCGGCCGTTGATCCGGCGGATTGGCAAAGATGACTTTTGGCGTGGGACTGGGGTAGAAAAAGTTGGCGTTGGTCTCAAAGGGACTCGAAACCAGGACATGGGAAAGGCGATCCTGGGACCGCCCAAACAGCGACAGGGCATAGCCGAGATAAAAGCCCATGGTCTTGCGTCCCCCGGCGATCGAGGCATGGACGGCGCTCTCCGGATCGGCGGTGAGTTCCCTGACTTGGGCAGTGATGGCGTCGGCAATCGCTTCATTATCGCTCACGCCGCGAATGTCGTTGAGCAACCGGCCTTCAGCGTCGCGTAGGATATGCAGATGATGATGCGTAAAGTCGATGTCCGGTAGGCCATAATCTCCGCGTAACCGATGGAACCAGCCCGGATCCTCACTAAGCAGCGTCAACCGCGCCCGTTCGGCGCCTTCGGCCGTGGTTAGCACATGGATTTCGGTCGGGATAAAACGCGGCTCACTGATCATCGTGAGCGCATAGACGGTTTCGGTTACGATCTGCGGCGACAGGCCGGTGACACATAACAAAATACGGCGGGGATAATCTTGCGGGTTCATAGCAGCGGACTCCTGATAACACGAGGATCAACCACCACTGTACCCGCGCTAACCGGAGAAATCAGGGGCGACAAGCTTGCCGCCTCCCACACTTAATAATCGGTCGATCGGGTAGCTGTAAAAGTCGACATTGGCTCCTGGCAGTCACGCCATCGGATCATTGCTGGAAGCGTACGGCCTGCCTCGCCTGGGAAGTGTGGGTGAATTTAGCATTTTCGTTCTCGGGTTTTCTTTGAGTATGGCAGACGAGAACGGAAAAGAGAAGACAATAACTTCATGATTAATAAAGTGTAATCATGTTAGAGCAAGAACCGCCTTATTCCGGGGTTTCGTGTAGCCTAACTCTTCAACATGCTTTCCGGGAAAGCGGTGCAAAGGCGTAACAGAATTGATTGCAGATGAGACGGTGATCCAGGGAGATCAGGCGGCTTACAGGTTCAAGCTGGCTCGCAGTGGCGCCATCAGTTCCGGCCCGTCGTGGCCGGGCGCGTTGACGGCGGTGCTCACTGGCCAGACGCGCAACCGCGCCGGGTGACAAGGACGGAGCAGCGGTTTCAGGACGGCAGGATCGGTGAGCGCTGGATCCAGCCAGCGGGCTTCGTCCTCGGGAGCGAGAATTACCGGCATCCGGTCATGAATCGGGGCAATCAGAGCATTGGCCGCAGTGACCAGAATCGTGCAGGACTCCACCAACTGCCCCTCCCGTTCCCAGTGTTCCCATAAACCGGCAAAGGTCAGGAGCTGGCCATCGGTCGGGGCAATACAGTACGGCTGTTTGCGCGAACCCTCTTTACGCCATTCATAGAACCCATCGGCGGGGATCAGACAGCGCCGTTGCCGAAACGCCTGGCGATAGGTCAGCTTCTCGGCCACGGTCTCGGCGCGGGCATTGATGGTGCTGTACGCCGTGCGCGGTTCTGGCGACCAGGCTGGCACCAAGCCCCAGCGCAAGGCCACGGCTTCCCGCTGCCCCGATTCGGCCATACGGATGGCCAGGATGGACTGGCTTGGCGCGAGATTATAGCGCGGCGTCCGGGCCGGGATCGCCGGCAGATGGAACCGTTCGGCCAGCCGGTCGCTGGACGAGGATTGGATAAACCGGCCACACATGCAGGACACGCCATTTTTGACGGAGATTGGAAGAAGTTGACGAAGTGTAGCAAAGGCTCAGTGGCGCTGCATCCAAACCCGCCCTGACGACGTAATACCGTTTACCGATAGATTCTGAATCTTTCTTTCCCTGGGTAACCCTAGCGGCCCCTCCATTTTTCGAGTTAAACCTAACGGTAATTGGTATAAATACTCCTGTAGTCTGGCAACCTGTTTAGCCTGCACTCCAAGGTACGCGGTGCGTACCCTACATCGACTTATCCGAACAATTTAAATGTGGTTCAATTCGATAATGGGCGATTTCATTTAGCGAAAAAAATTGAGATTCCTAAAAATATTATTCTTATCTTTCAGCTGCCCTATAGTCCGGAACTCAATCCTATTGAGAGAGCTTGGCAATTTTTTAAAGAAAAACTGAGTTGGTTCAAAAAGTATTGATGATCTGCGCCGCGAGGTTGATAAGATCATTCAGTCTATTACTCAAAATGAACTCGCCTCCCTGACAGGCTATAATTTTACTCTTAATGCCATTAAATAACAGAATCTTTCAGTAAATGGTATTAGTAAAGGAATAACTCACGTTAAATACTGCAATAAATCCGCCTGCATCGCCCCGACAACGACGAAGGCGCGATCCTGCGCCGCGCCGAGCAGATCGTCCCACTGCTGGGTAGGCAGGTTGAGCTTATGGCGGAAGAAGGCCAGCACCTCGGCAAAGGGCAAGCTACCGTAGTTCACCGCCATCGCTATGGTTAACCCTTACCACCTATCAGTTCCTCATCGCGGACAGATCGATAGCTTGCAGCTCGTAACTCGTAGCCTGGATGAAGCGAAGCGGAATCCAGGCTACAACATCTACTGATGCGGAACTGATAGGTGGTGAGATGATTAACCTTCCACATGGCGCGATAGTCCTGATTATGATAGGGTTGCGCGTCCGAATCCATTGCTAAGGAGAAAATGCGCATGACGCCTTTGGGAACTGCCGAAGTTGCTAAAATCGCGCATCTGGCGCGACTGGCCATTCATGAAGAAAATGCACCCGCCTATGCCCGCAACCTGTCGGCTATTCTGGAACTGGTAGAGCAAATGAACGCCGTGGATACAACCGGCGTCACGCCCATGGCCCATCCGCTGGACGACATGGCGCAACGTCTGCGCGCCGATGAAGTCAACGAAGTCAATCAGCGCGAACATTTCCAGTCCATCGCTCCCTTGACCGAGGCCGGGTTGTATCTGGTGCCGAAGGTTATTGAATAACTATTTTGCTATCCGCCGCTATGCACGACAAAACGATTGCCCAACTCAGCGCCAGTCTCGCCGCCGGCGAATTCAGCAGTGAAGAATTGACCCGCGCTTTACTGGAGCGCATCGAGCGATTCAATCCGCAACTCAACGCCTTTATCACCCTGACCGCTGAATCCGCACTGGATCAGGCGCGCGCTGCTGACGAACGCCGGCAACGGGGCGAGGCCGGACCCTTAACCGGCGTTCCCATCGCGCAGAAGGACATTTTCTGCACCGACGGCGTTCGCACTTCCTGCGGTTCCCGGATGCTGGACAACTTTATCGCACCGTATAACGCCACTGTCGTTGAAAAGCTGAACGCCGCGGGCGCAGTGATGCTCGGCAAGACTAACATGGACGAATTCGCCATGGGTTCGTCCAATGAGACCAGCTTCTACGGCCCGGTGCGCAATCCCTGGGATCTGGATGCGGTGCCCGGCGGCTCCTCCGGGGGTTCCGCCGCCGCGGTGGCGGCGCGTTTAACGCCGGGCGCAACAGGTACGGACACAGGCGGCTCGATTCGCCAGCCCGCCGCGTTGTGTGGCATTACCGGTCTTAAACCGACCTATGGCCGGGTGTCGCGCTGGGGCATGATTGCCTATGCTTCCAGTCTCGATCAGGGCGGACCCATGGCGCGCACTGCTGAAGATTGCGCGTTGTTGTTGGGCGCGATGGCGGGGTTCGATCCCCGCGATTCCACCAGCGTCGACCGCCCTGTCCCAGACTACGCCGCCGCTCTCGACCCGCCTTTGGCGGGACTGAAAATCGGTCTGCCCAAAGAATATTTCGGTGAGGGACTGGACAACGCGGTCGCGCAAGTCGTTGAAGCAGCGATTGCCGAATACCGGAAACTGGGCGCGGAAACGATAGAGATCAGCCTGCCGAACAGTCAGTTGGCGATCCCTGCCTATTACGTGGTCGCCCCGGCTGAATGCTCCTCTAATCTGGCGCGGTTTGACGGGGTGCGCTACGGTCATCGTTGCAAAAATCCCAAGGACCTTTTGGATTTGTACACCCGTTCGCGCGGCGAAGGCTTCGGCCCTGAAGTCACGCGCCGGATTCTAGTGGGGACTTTCGCGCTCTCCGCCGGCTATTACGATGCCTACTATCTGAAAGCGCAGCAGATTCGCCGCTTGATCAGTGATGACTTCCGGCGGGCGTTTGAACAGGTCGACGTGATTATGGGACCGACTTCGCCGACCGTGGCGTTCAATCTCGGCGAGAAGGCGGATGATCCAATCACTATGTATCTGTCAGATATTTACACGATTGCCGTAAATCTGGCTGGATTGCCGGGGTTATCGCTGCCAGTAGGTTTTATCGGCGCGCGTCCGGTTGGCCTGCAAGTGATTGGTCGCTACTTCGCCGAGGACCGACTACTGAACATTGCGCATCGCTATCAGCAGGTGACCGATTGGCACGCACGCACTCCAGCGGGTTTTTAAAGGGTCAACGATATGGAATGGGAAACCGTGATTGGGCTGGAAATCCATGCCCAACTTGCTACCAAAAGCAAAATCTTCTCCAGCGCTGCAACGGCTTATGGCGCAGAACCAAATACGCAAGCCTGCGCGATTGATCTCGGGATGCCAGGCGTGTTGCCGGTTCTGAATTGGGAAGCGGTGCGCATGGCGGCCATGTTCGGGTTGGCGATCGGTGCGGAAGTCGCCCGCCGGTCGATCTTCGCTCGCAAGAATTATTTCTATCCTGATTTGCCCAAGGGTTATCAGATCAGCCAGTATGAATTACCAGTGGTGCAGAAAGGCCAACTGGTCATCGACCTGGAAGAGGGCGTCAGCAAGGTCATCGGCGTCACGCGCGCGCATCTGGAAGAGGACGCCGGCAAGTCGCTGCACGAAGACTTCCACGGCCAGTCCGGGATTGACCTGAACCGCGCCGGGACGCCGTTGCTGGAAATCGTTTCCGAGCCGGATTTGCGTTCGGCGAAGGAAGCCGTAGCCTACATGAAGAAGCTGCATCAGTTGGTGGTCTATCTGGGTATCTGCGACGGCAATATGCAGGAAGGCTCGTTCCGTTGCGACGCGAATGTTTCGGTGCGACCTAAGGGCGATCCCAAGTTCGGCACCCGCGCCGAGATCAAGAATCTGAATTCGTTTCGTTTTGTGGAACGAGCGATTGAATTCGAGATCGAGCGGCAGATTGATCTGATCGAATCCGGCGGCAAGGTCGTGCAGGAAACCCGGCTGTATGATCCAGACCAGGGCGAAACCCGCTCCATGCGCAGCAAGGAGGAAGCGAATGACTACCGTTATTTTCCCGACCCCGATCTGTTGCCGCTGGCGCTGGACGAGGCGTTTATCGATGTTGCTCGCGCCGACTTGCCGGAACTGCCGGATGTCAAAAAACAGCGGTTCATGGAGCAGTATGGCTTATCGGCGTATGACGCTGCTGTATTGACCGTGAGTCGTGAATTGGCGGGTTATTACGAAGCGACGGTCGCGGCTTTGGGCGGTGAGCCGAAACTGTGCGCCAATTGGGTCATGGGCGATTTTTCGGCGTTCCTGAACAAGGAGAACCGGGAGATTGCCGACAGTCCGGTCAACGCCGCGCAATTGGCGGGCTTACTGCGCCGGATCCAGGACCGCACCATCTCCGGCAAGATCGCTAAAGAAGTCTTCGAAGCGATGTGGGCTGGCGAGAGCGATGCGGACGCGGTCATTGAAAAACGCGGTCTGCGGCAGATTACCGACACATCGGCGATTGAAAAAGTGATTGATGATGTGATTGCCGCGAATCCGGATCAGCTCGCTCAGTACCGCGCCGGCAAGGACAAGCTGTTTGGCTTCTTCGTCGGCCAGGTAATGAAGCTGTCCAAGGGCAAAGCCAATCCGCAGCAGGTGAACGAATTGTTGATGGAGAAGCTGAAGGGTTAAATTTTAACGGATTCAAACAGAGCCATTTTGGCTGGGATTGGTCAATTCAGTACTTTTACCTCGGAGCGCCAACCGCCGATGACCTTGCATGACCCGAATGCCGCCGCCCTGCTGGACGGCCTGCAAACCCTCATCGAACCTGCTTATGTGCGCAGCGATCCCGACTGTTGCCTGAACTATGGTCGCGACTGGACGCGACTGCACACGCCCAATCCGCTGGCCATAGTTTTGCCGGGAACGATTGAAGAGGCGCAAGCGCTGGTCCGTTACGCTAATGCGCATCAACTGGCGCTGGTTCCATCCGGAGGACGCACTGGCCTGAGCGGCGGAGCCGTCGCCTGCCAGGGGGAAATCGTGATTTCGATGGAGCGCATGAACCGGATTCTCAACTTCGACCCCACCGACCGCAGCGTGACCTGCGAAGCTGGAGTGATCACCGAGGTTCTGCAAAACTTTGCTCGTGAACATGGTTTGTACTATCCGGTCGATTTCGCATCGCGCGGCTCCAGCCAGATTGGCGGCAACATCGCCACCAACGCTGGCGGCATCAAGGTGATTCGCTATGGCTTGACCCGCGACTGGGTCACCGGACTGAAAGTCGTCACGGGGCGCGGCGACTTGCTGGACCTCAATCGGGGCTTGATTAAAAACGCCAGCGGTTACGACCTGCGGCATCTGTTCATCGGCAGCGAAGGCACCCTGGGCCTCATCGTCGAGGCGACGCTAAAACTGACCCGCTCTCTGCGCGAACCAAGCGTGATGGTGCTGGGTGTGCCGAATCTGGACAGCATCATGTCGCTGTATCACATCTTTCGCAACAAGTTGGAGTTGAGCGCTTTCGAATTCTTCTCGGAAAAGGCGTTACGCCACGTGCTAGCCCGGGGTCTGCACCGGCCTTTCGAGGCGCAGACGGACTATTATGTGCTCATTGAATTTGAGAACGCAGACGGATTACAGACGGACACGGCCTTAAATCTGTTTGAACATTGCGCCGAGCAAGGCTGGTTGACCGATGGCGTGATTAGCCAGAGTGAAGCACAGGCCCAGGAGTTGTGGCGACTGCGCGAAGATATCAGCGAATCCATCGCGGGTTATCAACCCTATAAAAATGACATCGCCCTGCGTATTTCGCGCGTACCCGTTTTTCTGAGTGAGGCTGACGCCCTGTTAACTCGGGAATACCCGGATTTCGAGGTGCTCTGGTATGGCCATATTGGCGACGGCAACGTACACATCAACATTCTCAAACCCGCTGATCTGGACGCGGCGGCGTTTGCGAAAAAATGCGGGAATGTCAGCGAGCATCTCTTCACGGTGTTGCAACAACATGGCGGCAGCATTTCTGCCGAACATGGGGTCGGTCTGCTGAAAAAGCCTTATCTGCGCTATACCCGGGATGAAACTGAAATCGGTTACCTGCGGGCGATCAAGCAAGTATTTGATCCGAATGGAATTATGAATCCAGGGAAGATTTTTGATTAGGAAAGGCCATTGCACCGCGAATTCTGTTCAAAATCAGTGACTGGCGTAATACTGGGCGGCGGTACGCCTAACCTTGGCGGATGCGAGTGCATTCCGGGTGGCCCGGTGGGCGGCATCGCCAATAAGGGCCATGCCGACGGGTGAGGCTCGGTCGGTTTTCGGAACAGCATCTTATTTCTGATAGGTTCCGATCAACACCGCTTGCGCGAGGAGATGCCCCTGCATCGCGGCTTCTACTTGGGCCTTAGTGGGTTTACTCAGGCCTGCCAAATGGGTATCCAGCGCATAGAGTTTATGGAAATAGCGGTGACGACCGATGGGCGGGCAAGGTCCGCCATATCCAGTGTGTTTCCAGTCGTTCAGACCTTCCTCCGTCCCCAGGGGTAACTGGGCGGTGGCGATGCCTTCGGTCAATCCGGACGCTTCGGGCGGCAGGTTGTACAGCACCCAATGCACCCAGGTCATTTTCGGGGCCTTTGGGTCGGGCGCATCGGGATCATCCACGATCAAAACCAGACTGCGGGTCTTTTCGGGAAGGCCCGTCCATTGCAAGGGTGGCGAAATATCTTGGCCTTGACAGGTATACTGAGCGGGAATGGTCTGGCCTTCGGCAAAGGCCGGAGAAATGAGCGTCAGCGTCATGGTGATGTTCCCCTGGAGGCTAAAAACCAATGAGGTCGATGTGTGTTGATGCGCAAGGTGCTCTTTCTTTGCACCGGCAACTATTATCGTAGCCGGTTCTGTGAAGCCTATTTCAACCATTTGGCCATGCAACGCGCGCTTACCTGGCGAGCGGATTCGCGGGGGTTGGCGCCGGACATTACGGTATTTCGCAATCCGGGGCCGCTGTCGCCGCATACCCATCAGGCATTGACCGCCCTGGGGGTGGCGTTGGAGTCCGCGTTGCGCCCTCCGTTGTCTGCGCAATCGGAGGATTTCGCTCAGGCGCAGCGGATCATTGCGTTGAGTCGCCAGGAGCATGCGCCGATGGTGACTGAACGCTTTCCGACCTATGCGTCGATTATTGAATACTGGGAAGTGGGCGATTTACCGTGGACCTTACCCGCTGAGGCGGTGGCTTGCATGACCGAGACGGTGCAGGATTTGGTCGCGGCGCTGCGTTCGTAGGAGTTGTGGCCGCTGATTCCGTTGTGGGGTGGATCGGACCAGTAATTTTCTTTTGGGCATTATCCGTATGAAGTCCCTGATACCCTGGATTCATCACAGTCCGGCTGCCGAGTATTACTTTGCAGAGGGGTGTTTCATCACCGAGTGGTGGAATGCGCCTACAGATAATGCGGTCTCGGTGGCGCGCGCGCGGGTGGAAGCGGGCATGACTACGCGCTGGCATCGCCTGCGGAGCGTCACCGAACGCTACCTGATTCTGGAAGGACAGGGACAGGTTGAAGTGGGTGACTTACCGCCGGAAGCCGTGGAACCAGGAGCGGTGGTGGTGATTCCGCCGGAAACTCGTCAACGCCTCACTAATATTGGTGCTGTCGATCTGATTTTTCTGGCGATCTGTACCCCGCGTTTTACTCCTGCGTGTTATGAAGACCTTGAGCCGGACTGAGGTTTCCCGGAGCGCGCAACTCAAAATGACGAAAGCACGCCAGATGCTCGGCGGCCTGTTCTTCGGGCCGGATCACCTACAAACATTTAAGCAGACATTCGGATCGATTGAAAATCGGGGAGCACTCCATGCAAACATCGGACAAGAACTTACTGACCCTGGCTTTATGTTTACTGCTCGGGTGGGGTTTAATCGGGGGCGTCGCCTCGGGTACCGAAATCGCTGCGCGAACGCCACCGGTTGAACCGGTTTTCACGCCGATTCTCACGCGGGTGTTAGCCGAGCCGCAGGCGGTTCTCGGCTCGGATCGGCGCTGGCATCTGGTCTATGAGCTGGAGTTACGCAACACCACGGCAGGCCCGGCGGTGCTGGAGCAGGTCGAGGTGCGCGATGCCGAGCGCCTGGTGGTCCTGGAAGCCTTTTCCGGGGAACGCCTCACCGAGCAATTTCAGATCGCCGGTCAGCGCGTCACCACCGCCCTGCTGGAAGCCGCTCAGTTTGGCATCCTGTACCTGCATTTGAGCTTTCCAGATCGTGAATCCGTGCCTGGCGCCCTGGAACACTGGGTCACCGCCCAGTTGACAGCCGTGCCTCCTGGGCAGGAACGGAGCCTTTCCAGGGGGGAGCCGAGCGAGGTCGGATCATCGCCGACGGTAGTGCTGGGGCCGCCGCTCCAGGGCGCGGGTTACATCGCCGCAGATGGCTGTTGTGCTTCGACGCGCCATCTGCGCGCTCTGTTGCCCTTGAATGGCGAGTACCGACTCAGTCAGCGCTTCGCCATCGACTGGGAAAAACTGGACAGACTGAATCGCATTTACGAGGGACCACGCGATGACCCGCACAGTTATTTCATCTACGGGCAGCCGGTTCTGGCGGTCGCCCCAGCGCGCGTAGCGGTGGCGGTGGATGGTCTTCTGGAAGCGACGCCGGGCGCGTTTCCCGAGAACCTCCCCTTAGCCGAGGCCGATGGTAACCACATCATCCTTGATCTTGGTCGAGGCGCTTATGTGCTGTACGCCCATTTACAGCCGGGTAGCGTTCAAGTTCGCGCCGGGGATCGAGTGCAGCGCGGTCAGGTACTGGGTCGGGTCGGAAACTCCGGCAACTCCATTGCCCCCCATTTGCATTTGCAGGTCATGGATGCGCCCTCCGGCCTGGTGGCCAATGGACTGCCCTATGTGTTCAGCCGCTTCCGAATCACTGGCGTAGATGAGGCCGGCACGGCGGATTTCGATCATGCGGAGGAAACCGGCCAGCCTGCGATGATCGTACCGGTCCAGCCTCCGAGTCGACACATCCGCGAGCTACCCCTGGACCTGACCGTGATCGATTGGTTAAATCTGTAGACGTGGCTATGCGCATACAGATCCTCCTGATAACGTTCAAGACAATCTTCAACCGCGCAGGCGCGAATGGTTTGAAATTAACTGAACAGGCGTCAAGTCAATATTGGTAAAAAAGGGCTTTTATTATGCGATTGCGGTATCCTTGATAACACCCAGGTTCAAAGCCTGTCCGATAAAATCATGCGCCATCCGCACACCCCGACGCCGGCGGATCGGCGTTTAAATAATGGAGGTGGCCATGGCGGAATCCAGTACGCTGACCGGGGCGATTCGCGACATCGTCCAGCGCCACGGCGGCATGCCGACCCGGTTGCTGCAAATTCTGCGCGACATACAAGATCGTTTAACCTGGCTGTCACCCGAAACCCTGGAGGGAGTTGCCGAGGAACTCGGTATTTCACCCGACAAGGTGCGCAGCGTGGCCGAATTCTATTCCTTCCTCTACACGGCTCCACGTGGGCGCTACGACATTTTGTTCAGCGACAACATTACTGACCGGATGCTGGGCAACCGTGAACTGTTACATTATCTGTGCGAACGGTTGAAAGTTGGCGTTAACGAAACCCGAGCTGATAGCCTGGTCACGGTCGGCGCAACGTCCTGCACCGGTATGTGCGACCAGGGACCGGCGGCGCTGGTCAATGGCTATACGCTGACCCACCTGGATAAACCTCGCCTGGATCGTATCGCTAATCTGGTCGAAAGCCGCATTCCGCTGACAGAATGGCCGCGCGAGTTTTTCGAGGTGTACAGCAACATTCGCCGCGCTGATATTCTGCTGGGCCGACACTTCGCCGATGGTTCAGCCCTGCGCGCGGCGCAGAAGCGGGGGCCGGACGCCATCATGGAGGAAATGGTCAAATCCGGCTTGCGCGGTCAGGGCGGCGCCGGTTTCGGTTCGGCGAACAAGTGGCTCTCCTGTCGCAATGCGCCGGGCGATATGAAATACGTGGTCTGCAACGCCGATGAAGGCGAACCCGGCACGTTCAAGGACCGGGTGTTGATGCAGGATTTCGCTGATCTCGTTTTCGAGGGCATGACCCTGTGTGGCCGAATCATCGGCGCGCGTCAGGGGTTTGTTTACCTGCGCGGCGAATATCGTTATCTATTGAACGCGCTCAAGGCTACCCTCCAGCAGCGCCGCGAGGCGGGATTGCTGGGCGAGGGGATTCTTGGCGACCCTTCCTTCAATTTCGATATTGAAATTCATCTCGGCGCAGGCGCTTATGTTTGTGGCGAAGAATCGGCGCTGATCGAGTCGCTGGAAGGTAAGCACGGCGTGCCGCGTATCCGTCCGCCCTTTCCAACAACACATGGCTATTTGAATAAACCCACGGTGGTCAACAATGTCGAAACCTTTGCGACCGCCGCGAAAATTGCGGTCGATGGCGGTGACTGGTTCGCCAGTCGCGGCACCGCCCATTCCAAGGGCACCAAGCTGTTGAGCGTTAGCGGTGACTGCGAGCGACCGGGTATCTACGAATATCCCTTCGGTGTTACCGTCAGACGAGTGCTGGAAGACTGCGGAGCGCATGACGCACAGGGTATTCAGATGGCTGGTCCGGCCGGGCACATGATTTCCGAGAAGCAATTTGATCGACGCATCTGCTTTGAGGATCTGGCGACCGGCGGGTCATTCATGGTCTTTGATCAGAAACGGGATATCCTGGACGGGGTGCGTAATTTCGCCCATTTCTTTGTTCATGAAAGCTGCGGATTCTGCACGCCATGTCGAGTCGGCACATCATTGATGCGCGATCTGGTCGAAAAAGTCCATACCGGTCACGGCACGTTGTATGATCTGGAAGAAATGCGCAAACTGGGGCGGATCATGCAGGTTAGTTGCCATTGTGGGTTGGGCCAGACCGCGCCCAATCCGGTGCTGGACAGCCTGGAGCAGTTCACGGAAGCCTACGAACGACGCCTGCGTTCTACCGCCTATGAGCCAGCTTTCAATTTGAATGCGGCATTGGAAGAGGCCCGCCAGTTGACCGGTCGGCATGATCCGGGTGCATACCTAAACGAAGAAGATTTACTGGTAGGGGTGATGCCATGAGCGAAGAACACAGCTTTACCCTAGACGGGCGGCGCATTCCCTTTCAGGACGGTCAGACGGTCATGCAAGCCGCGCTGGAGGCTGGCGTCTATATTCCGCACCTGTGTTTTAACCCGGAATTTACCCCGCATGGCAGTTGCCGGGTTTGTCTGGTCAAGGTCAACAACCGCATGCAGGCGGCCTGCACTACGCCAGCGGCGGACGGGCAGACCGTGCAAAGCGAGACCGATGAAGTGCGGGACATTCGGCGCGGCATTTTGCAAATGCTGTTCGTCGAAGGTAATCATGTCTGTCCGGCCTGCGAGAAAAGCGGGGCGTGCCAATTGCAGGCGGTCGCCTACTACGTCGGGATGCTGGCGCCACACTTCAAGCATTTCTACCCGCGCCGGCCAGTGGATGCCTCGCATCCCGAGGCGGTGATCGACTTTAACCGCTGCATTCTCTGTGAACTCTGCGTCCGGGCCAGCCGGG
Source organism: Gammaproteobacteria bacterium (assembly GCA_024235095.1). NCBI lineage: Bacteria > Pseudomonadati > Pseudomonadota > Gammaproteobacteria > Gammaproteobacteria bacterium. The sequence continues at coordinate 2,235,222 of JACKNC010000001.1, read as the reverse complement.
ATGTGGATGGTAAAAATATCTTCGCGGTCGAAGGGCGCGGCATCCAGGCTCACCTAGTGGTCAACACCCCTTCCGGACAATTGGGCGCAACAAATTTCAGCATTCACGACAAAGCGGCTCAAGTCTGTCCCACCGGCTCGATTCTGACCAAGCATCAGGGTTATAATATTCCGATTGGGCAACGGCTTTATGATCGCAAGCCGATCAACGTCGTCGGCGATGTGGCGCAGTTGTCGGAAAGTTTGGGAGGGCGCCGCCATGATTGAAGCCAAACTGAAAATTGCGACCTGTTCGCTAGCCGGATGTTTTGGTTGTCACATGTCGTTGCTCGATCTGGACGAGCGGTTGTTTGATCTGGCCGAACGTGTGGAGCTGGATCGCAGTCCTCTGACCGATATCAAGGAACTAGGGGATTGCGATGTTGGCTTGATTGAGGGCGGGGTGTGCAACGCGGAAAATGTTCACACTCTTATCGAGTTTCGTTCGCGTTGCAAAATTCTGGTGGCGATCGGCGCCTGCGCGCTGAATGGCGGCGTTCCGGCTATGCGCAATCAATATGATCTCAAGGAATGCCTGGACGAGTCCTACGTGCGCGGGATTGGCTTGGTCAATGCGCAAATTCCCAGCGATCCGGAAATTCCACTGTTGCTGAATAAAGTGCATCCGATCCATGAAGTGGTAAAGATTGACTACTCTCTGCCCGGTTGCCCACCATCGGCGGACACCATCTGGACCTTTATTAACGAATTACTGTCGGGACAACCCATTGCGTTGTCCTACCGGCAGGTTCATTACGATTAGGTGATGTCTCTAAATAAGCATTCATCTCCCCCCTTTGCTGAAGGGGGCCGGGGAGGATTTCGCACGGGCGACGAGGCCAAAATCCCCCCTCACCCCCTTTGCTAAAGGGGGGAACTGAACGGTTGCTCTTTAAACTCCCTCCTGTTTTTGGAGGGAAAGAACCCTGTTTCCGTTCTTGATGCCTGGAACCTCTATAAATGGACTAACCATGTCATACAGCGATTTTAGCATTAAAAAAACCCAGGATGACTTTGGGTTAGAGATAGTCGAAGGTTTAGGTATTTTTTCAAACATTGAAAGTTCTCAAATCAGTGACTATTTCTCTAAAACTCTTGAAGAAAATCTGCCATTAGCTGTTGCTATAAATACAGAAAAGGCGAAATCTGAGCTAATTGTTTCAGATGTACTAATTGAAGTAAGAAAAAAATTTAATCGAAAGATCAGTTTTTTCTCGGGAATAGAATTTAATATTGATAAAGATAGAGGCTTGAATGGTTATTGTGATTTCATAGTTAGCTTATCTCCAGAGCAGCTATTTATAAAATCGCCAGTGATTGCTCTTGTAGAGGCAAAGAATGAAAACATTATGAGTGGATTGGGTCAATGCATTGCTGAAATGGTAGCCGCTAAAATATTTAATGGAAAAGAAGGTAACAATATACCCATAACCTATGGTGCGGTTACAACTGGAATATTTTGGAAATTCCTAAAATTAGCAGATAATACTGTTTACATTGATCTTAAAGATTATAGCATTGAGGATAATCCAGGCAGAGTTATCGGGATATTGTCATCAATGATGGAGCAAAAAGCTTGACAGGCGCGCCCAGCATGAATATCTCCAGTCGGGTTGTTCCGCAAGCCCCCTCGAAGAACCAGAAGTTTTTTATAAAATATATATAAATCAACTTTTTGATAAATATTTAACGATTTTAGCTATTAGCGGGACAATAGCAGGGGGATGGTCGATGTCGGACAGGACGCTGGCGCTGGCGATCCCGGCAGGCGGGCTACGCCGATGACCTCCGTACGGGATCGATGATGATGCATCACAATTTTGACCAGTCGCCTTGCCGGCAAGGAACTGACAGCCTGAAATGGCAGCGTTACGGCGATGCCTTGCCACTGTGGGTCGCCGACATGGATTTTCCCGCTCCCGAATCGGTGTTAGCAGCGTTGCGCGAACGAGTCGCGCACGGCGTGTTCGGTTACGGAGCGCCGCCGGAGGCATTGACCGAAACCCTGTGCGCACGGATGGCCGATCTCTATCAGTGGACGGTTACCCCCGAGCAAATCATCTATTTGCCGGGGCTAGTGTGCGGCTTGAACGTGGTATGCCGGGCGGTTGGCGAACCGGGCGATGAAGTGCTGGTGCAAACCCCGGTCTATCCACCGTTCCTGGCCGCGCCAGGCTATCAGGAGCGACGGCTGGTCACCGCCGAATTAACTTTGGAAACCGACGGCAAGCGGCTTTACTACACCTTTGACGACACCGTGCTTGCTGCGGCGATTAGCGCACACACCCGGCTGTTCATCCTCTGCCATCCGCATAACCCGGTCGGACGGGCGTTCAATAATGAAGAACTGACCCGGCTGGCGGATCTTTGCGAACACCACGATCTGACCGTCTGCTCGGACGAGATTCACTGCGATCTGCTGCTGGACGGGCGGCGGCATACGCCACTGGCGACGTTGAGTCCGGAAATTGCCCGCCGCTGCATTACGCTAATGGCGCCCAGCAAGACCTTCAATATTCCAGGACTGGGCGCCAGTTTTGCCATTATCCAGAATCCGCAACTCAGACAGCGTTTCAAACAGGCGCTGCGCGGCATCGTTCCAGATGTGAATATTCTTGGCTTGACCGCGGCGCTGGCTGCCTATCAACACGGCGGTGACTGGTTGCGGGAACTGTTGCTGTATCTGACTGCTAACCGGGATTATCTGGCGGATACCGTGATTCGCGCTCTGCCTGGCATCCAGGCGACCGTTCCAGAAGCGACCTATCTGGCCTGGCTGGATTGCCGGGATGCAGGTATTCCCGGCAATCCTCAGCGCTTCTTTCTTGAACAGGCCGGCGTGGCCCTAAACGATGGCGCAACCTTTGGGCCGGGCGGCGAAGGATTTGTGCGAGTGAATTTCGCTTGCCCCCGCGCCCGGCTAGCCGAGGGCCTGGAGCGGATGCGGGGAGTGTTGCTTAAACGCTGAAGCTCTCGCCGCAGCCACAGGCATCCTTGACGTTGGGATTGTTGAAGCGGAAGCCTTCATTGAGTCCTGACTTGGCGTAATCCACCTCCATGCCATCCAGATACGGCAGATTCCTGGCGCTCACCACGACCTTGACGCCTTGCGACTCGAAGACCTGATCATCAGGATCAATCTGTTCAGCCAGTTGCACAACATACATATAGCCGGAACAACCGGTGTTGCGCACGCCCAGCCGCAAACCTTCCGCCTGTTCCTTCTTAGCCAGATAGGCGCGGGCGCGGTCAGCCGCTTTTTCAGTCAAGGTAATCGCCATGTCATACACTCCTTTGGAAAAGGTCGAGTTCTAGGGTTCTCTATTTGAAGAAACAGGAAGGGCGGCAAAGTTCCGCCTTGCTGCATAATTATGCAGCGCAACTTTCAATGCAGTTTCAGTGAGCGCCGCGCAATGCAATTTCTCCGGCGGCGCCGCCAGTTGTTCGATCAGTTGATGATGCCGAAATTGTGCAGCCTCCATCAATGTTTGCCCGATGAGGGTCTCGGCCAGCAGCGAACCGCAAGCGATCATCCAGCCGCAACCATAGGTTTTAAACCGAACCGCATTGATGACGCCTTGCTCATCGATCCGCAAATGCAGTTGCAGGATTTCTCCGCCGACCGGACTGTCAACGCACGCCGCCGCTACATCCGGTTGTTGAGAATCGAAACTGCCGACATGACAGGGATGTTTAAAGTGTTCCCAGGCCGCCAAGCTTAATTCGCGCATGAGTGTAGATCAAACCGATGTTTCGGTATTCGGGTCTTCTTGACGAGCTGCATCTGGGCGGTTTTGCTTGGCCCAACCCTCCTGACTGGCAGCCGAATGTAACTCGCAACCTTGCAAATCGGGCAGGCACAGTTCGCCCGGTTCAATCCCGGCTTTCTGAAGCGCCCGGCACAACTGGCGAACCGTGCGGTCGAGACTGTGGATATGGTCCAGCATCTGATTAATGGCGTGGGCCTCGGGATCAGGCAGGTCGGGCGTAGCGCCGTAGGCGTCGAATCCCAGTTTGCGGGCGATTTCCCGGCGCACACTCTCGGTGGAACTGGAACTGCCGGCTTCCACGACCCGGCCCGGCACGCCGACCACCGTGGCGCCAGGGGGGACTTCCTTGATCACGACCGAATTTGAACCGATGCGCGCATGATCGCCGACCTTGAAAGGCCCCAGCACCTTCGCTCCAGCGCCAATCACGACATTATTGCCCAAAGTCGGATGACGCTTGCCCTGGTTCCAACTGGTGCCGCCCAGGGTGACCCCTTGGTAAAGGGTGCAATCGTCGCCGATCTCGGCGGTTTCGCCAATGACGATGCCCATGCCGTGGTCGATGAAGAAGCGCCGGCCAATTGCAGCCCCTGGGTGGATTTCAATGCCGGTCAGAAACCGGGTTGTGGAAGACAGGAAACGCGCCAGCCATTTCAGGCCCAGTTTCCACAGGGCGTGATTGATCCGGTGCAACAGGACGGCGTGAATGCCAGGATACGCCGTGAGAATTTCAAAGACGCTGCGCGCCGCCGGGTCACGATCGAACACACAGGTAATGTCTTCACGCAGACGTTGCCAAACCGCCATAGCCTTTCAGTCCAGGTTATTGTCGCAAGATCGCCGCTCGTTCAAGGTCTGGCGGCAGGGGCGAAAGAGTATAGCGCAACCTGACGTTTCGCTCTCCTTTAGGCAAACTGGCGTTGAATCGGCGCTGAGGAATCGTTGCGCATCTCGGGTTTTGTCTCTAAGATACCTTCCCCCTGCGACCCACCCGGGCCGCGACTCCTTGCCTCACCCTTTTACGGGAGGCTGTCCTGATCCGTAAGGAGCCAGTATGCGACATTACGAAATCGTGTTCATGGTCCATCCTGACCAGAGTGAACAAGTTCCCGCCATGATTGAGCGTTATCGCACCTTGATAGCCGAAGATGGCGGTCAGATTCATCGTCTCGAAGACTGGGGTCGGCGCCAGTTGGCCTATCCCATTAATAAAATTCACAAGGCGCATTATGTGTTGATGAACATCGAATGCAGCCAAACGGTGCTCGATGAGATCCAGAGAGCGTTTCGCTTCAACGACGCCGTGATTCGCAATCTCATTATCCAGCGGGATAGCCCAGAGACCGAACCCTCGCCGCTGGTCAAATCGCGCGACGAACGCGCCGAGCGTGACGATCGGGATGATGTCGATGACCAGGAAGAGGATCACGATGATCGGGAAGACCGTGAAGATCGGGGCGATGATGCCGATCATGGGGCGTCCGATGACGAGATTGATGCGGACGACGAGACTCCCTGATCTACGTTGACGGCACATTTGACTACATCGGTCATGAGCGCGGTTGCTCCCGCCGACAATTGGTTGACCATTGCCGGTCAGGCGGTCGGAGCGGGCGAAGTACGCGCTTCGCCCGCTGGCGTATTGATTGGCCGCTTTTTGCTGGACCATCACTCTGGACAAATCGAAGCGGGCTTTCCACGCGAGGCGCGTTGCCGAATTCCGGTGATCGCTTGTGGCGAGTCACTGGCTGACGCGGCGCGGCGACTATTGCCAGGCATGCCCGTGCGCGTGCAAGGCTTCATCAGTCGCGCCAACTCCCGCGAGGGCGAGTACCGCTTAGTGCTGCACGCCGCGCATATTGACGTTTTGAATACTGAATCATTCGAGGACTAATTCCATGTCGCGATTTTTCCGCCGTAAGAAATTTTGCCGTTTCACCGCCGAAGGCGTCAAGGAAATCGATTATAAGGACATTACTGTTCTGAAGAACTACATTACCGAGACCGGTAAGATTGTGCCTAGTCGGATCACCGGAACCAAGGCCCGTTACCAGCGGCAGTTGTCGGTAGCAATCAAGCGCGCCCGGTTCCTGGCTCTGTTGCCGTACTGCGACCGTCATTAAAACACAGGCGCGGACACGATTGGCGCGTCCGGCGTGAAATCGCTCGCCGCTTTCATCATGCGCAGCCGATGGTCGGCGGCGTTGATCGCATCGGTCGCTGCCGCGTCTTTCTGGCTGTTCCCGCCTCTGTTGATCCTGTCCGGGGCGGTGGTGGCGCTGGTTACTCTGCGCCGAGGCGGTGTTGAAGGCGCGTTGATCATGGCGCTGGCGGGGATAGCCGCCGCTGGCTTGATTTGGCCGGTTTTAGGCGATCCGCAGCCCATGCTGGATGTCCTGCTGGCAACCTGGTTGCCAGTTTGGCTGTTGGCTCTGGCGTTGCGCGCTACTATTTCGCTGTCACGGACCCTGCAGGCGGCAGCTCTGTTGAGTTTGTTGGGCGTCGCCGGTTTTTACCTGGCGTTAGGCGACCCAGCGATCTGGTGGAGCGCCGTACTGGATCATTTTCAACGGGAATTGGCTGCGTTGGCGTCATCCGTACCGGCGGGTGACCAAGCGCTGTTGGGGCAATGGCTAGAGCTACTCAAGGCGTGGGCGCCCTGGTTGCCAGGACAAGTGGTGAGCGCAGTACTGATGGTCGTACTGCTGGCGTTGTTGCTGGGGCGCTGGCAGCAGGCGTTGCTGTTCAATCCCGGTGGCTTTCGTCCCGAATTTCACGAGTTGCGGCTGGGCCAACCGCTGGCGGCGTTTACTCTGGCGTTGTTCGGCTCGACGTTGTTATTGGGCTGGCCGCCATTAGCGAATGGGTTACTGGCGTTGGGTATGCCGTACACGGTGCAAGGGGTCGCTTTGGTCCATGCGATGGTGTTCAAGCGGCGATTATCTCCAGCCTGGCTGGTGCTGTTCTACCTGCTATTGATTCCATTTCTGTCGCAGATGGTAATGGCGTTGGGAGTGATCGATGCCTGGGCCGATTTTCGGAACCGCATCCGGTCGCGGTCGGACCCGCGCTGAACATTCTCCTGTCTATCGTGATTTTGTCTATTGAATAAGTGAGTATTTGGAGTCTAACGATGGAAATCATTCTGTTGGAAAGAGTTGCTGACTTGGGCGTACTGGGTGACCGAGTCAAGGTGAAATCAGGCTATGCGCGCAATTTTCTCATTCCCAAAGGGAAGGCTACCGAAGCGACCCCAAAGAATATTGCGCGCTTCGAAGCGCGCCGCGCTGAACTGGAGCGGATCGCCGCCGGGGCACTGGCCAAGGCCAAGGCGCGCGCCGAGCAATTGGCTGAGCTGATTGTGACCTTGTCGGTGAAAAGCGGCAGTGAAGGGCGGTTGTTCGGTTCGGTCGGTTCCGCTGATATTGCCAATGCGGTTTCCGCCGCCGGCATCGAGTTGCAGAAGCAGGAAGTCCGGTTGACCGATGGTTCGATTCGCCAGATTGGCGAATATGATGTAGATCTGCATTTGCATCCGGAGATCAAGACGCAGATTCGAGTCAACGTCATTGCCGAGGCTTGAGTGGCGGTCGCTATGATCGGCGAGTTGAACTAGAATTAATCATGGCGCTGGAGTTGATTTCGGTTGGGCCGTCAAAATGACGGCAGCCCAAATTGGTACCGGCTTAACTACGCGTCGTCTATACTGGAATCCTGACGCCCGATCGCTGATACCTGCCGTATCAAACCACCTGCCGCCTATCCGCCATGCAGCCTGTCTCCCCGTTTCCCCATCGTAAGGATGTCGCTGCCGAGTCGTTGCGGATACCGCCGCATTCGCTGGAAGCGGAACAGGCGGTGTTGGGTGGGCTGATTATTGCCAACACGACTTGGGATCAGATTGCCGACCGGCTGAGCGACAGTGATTTTTATCGGCATGATCACCAGTTGATTTTTCGCGCCATTCGCCATCTGGCGGAAGAGGGCAAGCCTTTTGATCCGGTCACGCTCTCTGACGAACTCGATGATAATAATCAGTTGGAGGAAGCCGGTGGTCTTCCTTATCTATTAGCGCTGGCCAACGATACGCCGAGCGCTGCGAATGTCCGCGCTTATGCCGATATTATCCGGGAGCGGGCGATCCGGCGCGGCTTGGTGCGCATTGCAGCGGAGATTGCCGACAGCGCTTACGATCCCAAGGGTTTGAATAGCAAGGATCTGTTGGACGATGCCGAAAAAAGAATTTTCGCCATCGCTGAACGAGGTCTGCGCACCCGCGAAGGATTTTTCAATATCAAGGACATGCTGGCGCGCACGGTGGAGCGGATCGACCTGCTGTTCCAAAGTGATAATGCGATTACCGGCCTGGCGACGGGCTGGCCGGATTTTGATGAGAAAACGGCGGGGTTGCAGCCGGGCGAACTGATTGTAATTGCAGGCCGGCCATCGATGGGCAAGACCAGCCTGGCGATGAACATCGTTGAATACGCGGCGATTCAACTGAAGTGCGCGGTAGCGGTTTTCAGCATGGAAATGCCCTGCGAGAGTCTGCTCATGCGGTTGATATCATCGCTGGGGCGGATTGATCAGCATCGCATTCGCACGGGGCAGCTGGAGGAAGATGATTGGCCGCGCGTGACGTCGGCAGTGGCGCTGCTGTCGGGTGCGCGTTTGTTTATTGATGACAGCTCCAACCTGAGTCCGAATGAATTGCGGGCACGGGCGCGGCGGTTGCACCGTCAGGAGGGGCAGTTGGGCCTGATCGTGGTCGACTATCTCCAGTTGATGCAGGTGCCGGGCAGTAATGAGAACCGAGCGACCGAAGTTTCGGAGATTTCGCGTTCGCTCAAGGCGCTGGCCAAGGAATTGTCGGTGCCAGTGGTGGCGTTGTCGCAGTTGAATCGCACGCTGGAGCAACGCGGCGAGAAACGACCCATTATGTCAGATTTGCGTGAATCAGGCGCCATAGAACAGGATGCGGATCTGATTTGCTTCATTTACCGCGATGAAGTTTACAATCCCGAGAGTCCCGAAAAGGGCGTTGCTGAAATCATCATCGGTAAGCAGCGCAATGGTCCCATTGGTACAGTTCGCCTGACTTTCCTGGGGCAATTCACCCGTTTTGAGAGTCACGCTTCTCAATCCTATTCATCAAATTATGAGTCGAGCAACCACAGTGCGCCTCGATCCGGGGGCGCTGGTTCACAATCTGCAACGGGTCCGGGCAGTCGCTCCGGGCCGTCGGGTGGCGGCCGCCGTTAAAGCTGATGGCTACGGTCATGGCCTACTGTGGGTCGCCCGTACGCTAAATGCCGATGCATTTGCCGTGGCCTGTATCGAGGAGGCGCTGATCCTGCGCGAGGCAGGTGTCAGCCGGCCAATTCTGCTTTTGGAAGGCGTATTTGCAGCGGCGGAATTACCGCTGTGCGCTCATCACGGTTTGGAAATCGCCATCCATCATCCCGAACAAGTCCGTATGCTGGAAATCGCCCGGCTGAAGCGACCGCTCCGGGTCTGGTTGAAAATTGATACCGGGATGCATCGGCTAGGGCTGGAGCCGGAAACGGTTCCGGCGATGTTCCAGCGTCTGAGTGACTGTCCGGCAGTGGTCCTGGACATGGGCCTAATGAGCCATTTGGCGCGGGCCGATGAGCGGGATTGCAAGGATACGCTCCGGCAACTCAACGTTTTTGAGACCGCTACCAACGGCTTGCCCGGCGAGCGCTCCCTGGCGAATTCCGCGGGTGTCCTCGGTTGGCCACAGACCCATTTTGACTGGGTGCGGCCTGGCATCATGCTGTATGGCGTGTCGCCGTTCGTGGACAGTCTCGCCTCTGACGAAAGTTTGCAGCCCGTCATGACTTTTCACACCCGGCTGATTTCCATCAAGCGCCTGCGTCGGGGGGAGCCGATCGGCTATGGCGGAACCTGGATTTGCCCTGAAGACATGGATGTGGGGGTTGCGGCGGTGGGTTATGGCGATGGTTATCCGCGCCATGCGCCGTCCGGGACGCCGGTGCTGGTCAATGGCCAGGAGGCGCCGTTGGTGGGCCGGGTATCGATGGATATGATCACGCTGGATTTACGCCAGCATCCCGAAGCGCGTATCGGCGATCCAGTGGTGCTGTGGGGCGAGGGCTTGCCGGTGGAGCGCATCGCCGAAGCAGCAGGTACGATCGCCTACACCTTATTATGCGGGGTGAAGGCGCGGGTGCGGTGGGAAGCGGTTGGGTAGTTCCCACCAGGCATTCAAATCACCCTGGAAAAGCGCTGTTGCTTTTGCGCCCGCAAATACCGGTCGAACGTCATGCAGATATTACGGATCAGCAACCGGCCCGGGGGCAGAACCCGGATTCCCGTTGTGAATAGCGCCAGCAGGCCATCCGCCTCCATCCCGGCCAATTCCGCCAATTCCACCGCGAAGTAGTCGCTGAAAGCAATACCGTACTGACGCTCGATAGCGGCGAACTCCAGCTCGAAGTGACAAATCAGCGCGGTGATCACCGACCGTCGCAACCGATCATCAGCATTCAGGCGCACGCCCCGGAATACCCCTAACCGGCCCTCGTCAATCCGTGCGTAATACGCCTCCAATCCTTTCAGATTTTGGCTATAACTCTCGCCGACCATGCCAATCGAGGTGGCGCCGAGACCGATCAGGTCACAATTGGCGTGGGTGCTATAGCCCTGGAAATTGCGATACAGCGTCCCGGCCTGTTGCGCCCGCGCCAGCTCATCCTCCGGTTTCGCAAAATGATCCATGCCGATATAGATATAACCCGCTGCGGTCAACCGGTCGATGACCGTTTGCAGAATTTCCAGCTTGACCGCCGGCGATGGCAGGGCGCTGGGATCGATCTGCCGCTGGGTCTTGAACAAGTCCGGCAAGTGCGCATAGTTGAAGACCGAGATGCGATCCGGGTTCTGGGCGATGATCTCATCCACCGTGCGCCTAAAACTGGCTACGCTCTGCAAAGGCAACCCATACATCAAGTCCACGCTGATGGAGTGAAAGCCCTCACGGCGCGCGGCGTCCATCACCTTTAGCGTCATCTCGCAGGACTGAATGCGGTTGACTGCCTGCTGCACCTGGGGATCGAAATCCTGCACGCCCAGACTCAAGCGGTTGAACCCCAGTTCCCGCAACCGGGCGATCGTGCCGTCATCGGTCTCGCGCGGGTCGACTTCGATGGAATACTCGCCGCGATCATCGGTGAGCAACTGGAAATATTCGCCGGTGACCCGCATCAGTTCGCGCATCTCATCGGCGCTAATAAAGGTCGGGGTGCCGCCGCCCCAATGCAGTTGTGTCACCGGGCGAGAGTGGTCGAACAACGCGCCTTGCAAGGCGATCTCCCGGTAGAGATGGTCGAGATAGGGCGCGGTGTGTCGGCGGTTTTTGGTGACGATCTTATTGCAGGCGCAGTAGAAGCAAACCGTGTCGCAGAAGGGAATATGAAGGTACAGCGACAGAGGCTGACTGCTGGCATTGCTGGCCAACGCTTGCTCACGGTATTCCGCCTCGCCAAAATCTTCGTGGAACTGCACGGCGGTCGGGTAGGAAGTATAGCGGGGACCGGCTTTGTCGTATTTGCCAATCAGGGTCGGATCGAAAATCAGCGTGGTATCCATAAGAGGCTCCGCACCGTGTCACAAACGGCGAACTTGCGCGGCGTTCAATAAAAACACGCCTTGGCCGCCGCGCTCGAATTCCAGCCAGGTGAACGGTACATCAGGCAAGGCTTCGCACAAAGCGTACTGGGCATTACCCACCTCGACCACCAGTAAACCGTCGCGTTTCAGAAAATCCGCAGCCTGTTGCAAAATTTCCAACACCACGTCCAGTCCTGCCACACCAGCAGCCAGACCCAGACGCGGTTCATGGTGATATTCAGCTGGTAAGGCGTCCAGTTCTTCCAGCGCCACATAAGGCGGATTGCTAATGATCAAATCGTACCGGCGACCCTTCAGCGCTGAGAACAAATCGGACTGGATCACTTCGACCTGGTCTTCCAGGCCATGCTCGGCGACATTGCGCCGCGCAACGTCCAGCGCATCGGCGGAGACATCGGCCAGATCCACTTGCGCATCGGGGAAAGCATAGGCGCAAGCGATGCCCAGGCAACCACTGCCGGTTCCCAAATCCAGGATATGCTCCATTTCGCGGCTATCCGGCAACCAGGGCGCGAACTGCCGTTCAATCAACTCGGCCAGAGGCGAACGGGGGATCAGCACCCGTTCATCGACATAAAACGGCAGGCCCATGAACCAGGCGCGCTGGGTTAAATAAGCCGCCGGCTTGCGTTCGACAAGACGCCGTTCCAGCAGGCGCAAGACCGCCTGCTTCTCCAAGAAGGTCAAGGATGATTGTAAATATTCCGTATGCAAATCAGGGGGCAGGTGCAGCGCGTGCAACACCAGCGCTGCCGCTTCATCCAGCGCATTGTCAGTGCCGTGACCGAAATGCAAACCGGCTTCATTCATCTGGCTGGCGCCCCAGCGAATAAAGTCGCGGAGGGTATGAAGGGAGGAGAGAACATCATCGTGGTTGATCATCATGGGGTTAGCGTGCAATACGATGGAGAGTGGGCGGACGCGGCGAAGCCAACAAATGGCCAGTGAATTCTATCGTTTTAACCGCCCGCCCGATATGCTGGTCTTACTTTAAGACTCCACACTGACCGAATTGGCCTAGCCATGTCCAACCTGCAAGACTCTCCAATATCCGCAACGTTGAGCGATCATCTCCGTAATTTCCCGCAACACCTGTGGCCGCAACGGTGGCTAACCCGGTTAACCTATTGGGCGACGCGGAGGCGGACGCCCTGGTTTAAAAATTGGCTGATCCACCAATTCGCGCGACATTTCCGGGTGAATCTGGCTGAAGCGCTGGAGACTGATCCTCGCGCCTATCCAGATTTTAATACCTTTTTTACCCGGGCGCTCCAGCCCGGCGCGCGACCCATCGCCCATGGCGACCGAATCGTATGCTGCCCGGTAGATGGCGCGATCAGTCAGATCGGCATGGCGCATGAAGACACTCTGCTGCAAGCCAAGGGACGATCTTTTTCGCTCGCCGAACTGCTGGGCGATGCGGAACGGGCTAGACTCTTTCAGAATGGCGCGTTTGCGACCTTGTATCTGTCGCCGCGCGATTATCATCGCATTCATATCCCGCTGGCAGGCCAGCTACGCGAGATGACGCACATTCCCGGCAAGCTGTTCAGTGTCTCGCCGTTGACCACCCGGATGATCCCGAATCTGTTCGCACGCAACGAACGGGTGGTCACATTATTCGATACGGCGGCGGGACCGATGGCGCTGGTGCTGGTTGGGGCGATCAATGTGGCGTCCATCGAAACCGTGTGGGCCGGGGCGATAACCCCGCCCTTGGGAACAACGATCCGCCACTGGAGCTATCCATTGCAGGGCGACGGCGCGGTGCAGTTGGATCAGGGGGCAGAAATGGGCCGTTTCAACATGGGTTCCACCGTCATCCTGTTGTTCAGCCCACAGAAAGTTCGTTGGGAGCGTGAAATGCAGCGCGACGCCATTGTGCGCATGGGGGAGCCGTTGGCAAAGCTGACTGGCTGAAGACTGTGCGCCTGCATGATATTTTTTGGCGCATCCGGCTAAACTCAAATTTGAACAGGGCTCATTAAGTTTCATAGGATTTTGGTCTTGACCATGGGGAACGCCTTCAACGCTACCTTCTCAACGCAGCAGATTCAGCACCATGCAACGTCTCGACCCGCTCTACACGCCTCTGAGCGGCTTCAACCTGATCGAAGCCAGCGCCGGCACCGGCAAGACCTACACCATCACCGCGCTCTATGTGCGCCTGGTGGTTGAGGGGCATATTCCGGTGAACCGCATTCTGGTAGTGACCTACACCAACGCCGCCACCAAGGAACTGCGCGACCGCATTCGAGGCCGCTTGGCGCAAATCCGCCACGCCTTTCTCCGGGGCCGCGCGGATGATGAGGATGAACTGGGGATGCGCTTACTGGATTTGGCCCCGGATCGGGAACTGGCGATTCGCCGCCTGAGCAACGCCTTGCGTGGTTTCGATGAAGCCGCCATTTTCACCATTCACGGGTTTTGCAAACGGGTGCTGGGCGACAATGCGTTTGAGAGCGGTCTGTCGTTCGATACCGAACTGATGGCCGATACCCGTGAGTTGTTGCAAGAGATTGTTGAAGATTTCTGGCGTCGGCAGTTCTATCCCGGTTCGCCCCTAGTGGTGCAATATTTCCTGGATCGGGGCGACAGCCCGCAAACCTTGCTGAAACAGGTCGAACCGCATCTTGGCAAACCGTATCTGCATATCATGACGCCGAACGGCGATGCCAACGGCGCGGCGCTGGAGCAGGCGTTCATCGCCGCCTTTCAAAAAGCGCGTGATGTATGGCGACAGGATCGGGCCGCCATCGAGGATTTGCTACTCAATTCGCCGGCTTTGAACCGGCAGAAATATAACCTGAAATCCATTCCCGGCTGGCTGGAGACGATGGATGCCTATCTCAGCGCCGATCCGCCAAAACTGATGTTGTTCAATAAGTTTGAACAGTTTACGATGTCCAAACTGCATGTTTCGCTGAAGAAAGGCCAAACCGCGCCGCACCATATTTTTTTCGACGCCTGCGACGCGCTGAACACCGCCTGTGAGGCGCTGGCGGATTACTGTCGTTACCAAATTCCGGTGCAATTGCTGGAATACTGCAACCGGGAACTGGCGCTGCGCAAGCGGCGGCAACAACTACAGTCCTACGACGACTTGCTGTTAGATTTGCATAGCGCCCTGCACGACGCCCACCGGGGCGCGGCGCTGATTGAAACCTTACGTAACCGCTATGCGGCGGCGCTGATTGACGAATTTCAGGACACCGATCCGGTGCAGTACGAGATTTTTCGGCGTATCTATGTCGGAACCGGCAAGCCGGTGTTCCTGGTCGGCGATCCGAAACAGGCCATCTACAGCTTTCGTGGCGCGGACATTTTTGCCTACCTGACCGCTCGTAGCGACACGCAGCAACAGCATACTCTCGATGTAAATTGGCGCTCCGATCCGCGTCTGTTGACGGCGTTGAACGCGGTGTTCGGCGCGGTCAAGGATCAGCCCTTTCTGTTCGAGGGTATTCCCTTCCATCCGGCGATTCCCGCAGAGCGCAAGCAACACCCCCCCTTGCGTATTCAGGGCCAGTTGGAGCCGCCCTTGCATCTCTGGCAGGTCGAATCCGACGCCTCCGGCAAGCCGATCAACAAGGGCGTAGCGGGCAAGCAAGCGGCTCAAGCCACTGCGGCGGAAATCGCCCGGTTGCTGAATCTGGGTGCGCGCCATCAGGCGCACATCGGCGAACGACCGCTGGCCGGCGGCGATATTGCGGTGTTGGTGCGCAGCCATTGGCAGGGACGCCTAATCCGCCGACAGTTGTTGCAACTGAACGTGCCCAGCGTCCAGCACGCTGATGACAGCGTGTTTCTCTCCGACGAAGCGCGACAACTGGAATGGTTGCTGGCGGCGATTGCTGAACCCGGTCATGAGGGCCGGGTGCGCACTGCGCTGGCGTCCGCGCTGTTCGGGTTAAGCGGCGAAACCCTGCATCAGTTGCATGAAGAGGAGCAGACTTGGGCGCGTTGGTTGGAGAAATTCCAGGATTACCGGCAATTGTGGCAGGAGCACAGCTTCATGCGTTTCTTCCGCGTCTGGCTGATCCACGAAGGCGTGCCGCAACGCCTGCTGGCCTTCCGCGACGGCGAGCGGCGTTTGACCAATGTGCTGCATCTGGCGGAATTGCTGCACATCGCCAGTCGCGCCCATCCGGGCATGGCCGGATTACTCAAATGGCTGGGCGACAGCCGCCGCCTGCCGGCGAATAAGGACGAAGAGCAGCAATTGCGCCTGGAAAGCGATGAAAATCTGGTGCGGATTGTCACCGTCCACAAGAGCAAGGGACTGGAATATGAAATCGTGTTCTGTCCGTTCCTGTGGGATGGTCGGTTGCGCACTGGCGAAGAGGATCGAGTGCTGTATCACGACCCGGCGGATTTGCGCCGTTCTGTTCTGGCGATTGGCGTTGAGGACGATGACCCGGCAATTCGACTGGCCCGGCGGGAGGAAATGGCCGAGAGTCTGCGCTTGTTCTACGTTGCGTTGACCCGCGCCAAGCAGCGTTGCTACCTGGTTTGGGGCAAGATTAAAGAGGCGGACACCGCGCCGCCTGCTTGGTTGTTGCATCATCCCGCAGCCGTCGGGCCTACGCAGGATGCGCTGGATGTCACCCGACAGCGGTTTGACAGCCTCACGCCCGCTGCCTTTCTCGGTGACTTGCAGAGCGCCTTTGCCCCAGCGGGGGACACGGTGGCGATCACGCCCTTGCCCGAGGAAACCGGCAGCCGTTATCAACCGCCGACGGTAGAAGAACCGGTGTTACGGGCGCGCACGTTCACCGGCTCGCTGGCTGAGTTTTGGCGCGTGGGCAGTTTTACCTCGCTCACGGTGGGGCTGTCGGCGGAAATGCCGGACTATGACATGACCACCGTTGCGCCGATGGCCGAACCCGAGTGGTTAGCCACGCCACGTCTGGACCTCTTCAGCTTCCCACGCGGCGCACGGGCAGGAACTTGTTTGCACGCCATTTTTGAGCGGCTGGATTTCAGTCAACAGGATCGGGAGCGATTGGAGAAACTGGTGGAGCGCACCTTGACCGGGCATGGTCTGGAAGCGGAGGAATGGACGCCGGTCGTTGCCAACTGGGTGGAACGGGTGCTGGCGACGCCGCTGGATGGCAGTGAATTGCGCTTGGAGGCGGTAACGCTGGATCGACGGTTGAACGAACTGGAGTTTTATTACCCGCTGGCGCACCTGCGTCCCGAGGCGTTGCGACGGGTGCTGGAACGGCATGGGTACGCGGCGGGTCCGTTTGCGGAAATGATCGAAAATCTGGAGTTCAGTCCCCTGCGCGGTTACATGAAAGGCTTTATTGACCTGGTGTTTGAAGCGGAAGGGCGGTTTTATCTGGTGGATTACAAATCCAACTGGCTTGGCCCGGAACCGGCGGCGTATCAGCCGGAGCGGTTGGCAGAGGCCATGGCCCGCGAGGCGTATGTGTTGCAATACTTGATTTATACCGTGGCGTTGCACCGTTATTTAGGGTTGCGGGTGCTGGATTACGACTATGAGCGGCATTTCGGCGGGGTGTTTTATCTGTTCCTGCGCGGCATGGACCCAGCGCGCGGCGCAGAGTGCGGGGTGTTTCATGACCGACCGGCCTCTGCATTGGTCACGGCGCTGGATGCGTCGATGGGGCGAGGCGGGTAGATCAAGATTCTGGAATAGGATGTTTGTTTACCTCCCCCTTTGCTAAAGGGGGAATTCATGATTCAAAATTTATACGTCAGCAGACGGCTTCACACTCTTCTTCGGTTTAGGGCCGATTAGCTCCTCCAGACTGCGGGCGTCGAAAATCCCCTCCAACCAGGCATCCAGTTGTTCCATCGCCGCCGTGTCCAAGCGCTGGATCGCCCAGCGGGGCACCCGGCCAAACCGCCGGGTCAGCAACCGTTTCAGACCCTCGGCTTTACCCTTGACCTCGCCTCTGGCCTCGCCTCTGGCCTCGCCCCTGGCCTCGCCCTCGGCTTTGCCCTTGGCCTCGCCCTCGGCAAAAATCTCTTTATAGATCACGGTTTGTTCAAGCGGTGTTATAGTCTCGCTAGCAGTGATCCCTACATTCCAAGGGATGTATTTTTTAATAATTTATAAAAATCAATTATATGACGAATATTTTAGTGAATTTCTCTATTAGCAGGACAATAGTACGCTCAACATGGTTCGCAACTCCTTCATCGTCAAGAAAGGAAATCGTTCAAACAACCAGAATTCCAGAATCCGCTCCAGGGTGATGCGTGTCGCGGGTTTCAGGGGCGCGGTCTGAATGGTTTGCCAGGCGTGGGGTGCGCAGGTCCACAGCTCATCATCCGCTTTGACCAGGAGCGGTGTAAAAACCGCGACAAAGGGATTGTCCGGTTCCCGCGCCCGCCACGCCGGCAGAATCTCGTCTAGATAGGCGACGGTGAACAACGATTCAACCGCGACGGGCGGCGCGCCGGCATCGTCGCCCTTGTGGAGAAAAATCAACAGCCCGCGCACATCCCGCTCCGGGTGCAACTCGCCGTAGAGTCCGATTTTGGCCAGCAGGTTATACCGGGCCGGTGCCCAGGCTTGCCCCTGGAATTCGATGACATAGACGGGTCCGTCATGCCCATCCGGTTCGTAGATGCCGTCTAGCCGCCGTTCGATGCCTTTCAGGGTCAGTGAGGTAAAATGCGAATTAAGAGCTAACTAATATCCTTAAATATAAATACGTTACGTTACTCATCGAATTGCTGACGAAAATCCAGAAATCGGGTTTTCAACGAGTTGAGGATGAAGCTCTTAATTCGCATTAAAGCGGTAGGCCCCGGTCAGGGTCATGCCACCGGTCAGCACCCGGAACGCCTCAGCGCCCGTCGCCAGAAATTCGTAAATCGAGGAATCGGTTTTCATGAGAATTAGGGTTCATTTGGGTATTCGGACAGCTTCAGCGTCGGTTGCCAGAAAACATGATAAATCAATTGAATTGATGCAGACACTACACTTACACTATTGACCAACCCGACTGATTCCACATCATGACCGACCCACACGCGCCCTTGCTGATTGGCATCTGCAGTCTGTAAAGCATCATCGAAAACAGGATAAGCTGAAACGCTGGTACAACGACTACGACTTTCCTGGGGAACTGGTCTACAACTCTTTCGACATCCTGCTGTTCATTGACAAGGGTCGTGTCTACCGCAATGACTGGTTCGAGACCGGTAGTCCCGGATTTCTGATCAAGCTGTTCCAGCGCTGGCTGTTTTTTCTGCCCACCCTGGAAGATCTCGAAGTTAGCGAGGATATTGATATTGTCCAGGTTATCCCTGCTCCTGTTCGTCACCCTGTGGCTAATCGGCTGTGGCTCCGCTGTTGACCGACCGGTCGTGGTGGAATTCTGGGCGATGGGTCAGGAAGGCGAACAAGTCAAGGCGTTATTGCCCGGATTTGAACGTCGTTATCCCGACATCCGGGTGCGGGTGCAACAAATTCCCTGGAGCGCAGCGCATGAAAAACTGTTGACCGCTTACGCCGGTGACGCGATGCCCGACTTGTTCCAACTGGGCAATACCTGGATTCCCGAATTTGTGGCCCTGCGCGCCGTTGCGCCGTTGGACGAGCGACTGAAAACCTGGCCGGATGCCGCACTGGCCGATTATTTCCCCGGCATTCTCGCCACTAACCGCTTGGACAATCAGACCTGGGCTTTGCCCTGGTACGTCGATACCCGGTTGTTTTTTTATCGAACCGATTTACTCGCAGAAGTGGGTTTCAACGAACCACCGGCGACTTGGGATGACTGGCTGCAAGCCATGGCCCGGCTTAAAACCCTGAGTGGCGCCGAACGCTACGCGATCCTGCTGCCGATTAATGAATGGCAGTTGCCAGTCATTCTCGCCCTGCAACACGGCGCGGACTTGCTGCGCGACCGAAACCAGTACGGCCATTTTCAAGATCCCCGCTTCCGTGAGGCGTTTACCTTTTATCTCAGTCTGTTTGACGAGGGGCTGGCGCCGCCGGTCAGCCATAGCCAGATGACCAACATCTATCAGGAATTCGCTAATGGCGCTTTCGCCGTTTATGTCAGCGGGCCGTGGAATATCGGCGAGTTTGGACGGCGGTTGCCCGTGGCGATGCAAGGGAAGTGGATAACAGCGGCGTTGCCGGGCGCATCGCTGGCCGGCGGCGCCAGCCTGGCGCTGAGCCGAACGTCGCCACGTCAGGAGGCTGCATGGAAACTGCTGGAGTATCTCGCGCAGCCCGAACAACAAGCGCGATTTTACCAATTGACCGGCGATCTGCCGGCCCGACAGTCGGCTTGGAGCGCTCCGGTGTTGGCGAGCAACCGCTACGCCCAAGCCTTCCGCCAGCAATTGCAGCAGGTTCAACCCACGCCGCCGATTCCGGAATGGGAGCGCATCGCCAATCGCATTGCCTATTACGCCGAATTGGCGGTGCGTCAGGAAATGTCGGTCGATGAAGCGCTAACCGCGCTGGATCGAGATGTCGACCAAATTCTTGAGAAGCGCCGGTGGTTGCTGGAGCAGGGTCTAACGCCATGATTTATCACCCGCATTTACGCATTTCCAGCGCCTGGGCTTTTCTAGCGCCGGCCTTGTTATTGATTGCCGTGTTCTTCTTTCTGCCCATATTTGCGGCATTATTGTTGAGTTTTACCGATTTCGACATTTATGCGCTGGGCGATCTCGACCGCTTGCGCTTTATCGGCTTTAGCAACTATCTGCAACTTCTGCAAAGTCCGCTGTTCTGGACGGCGCTCGGCAATACCTTTTATTTTGTCATTGTTGGCGGACCACTGTCAGTGGCGGTTTCCCTGGGTGCGGCGCTGCTGGTGAATGCGCCGCTAACCCGCTTTCCCGGCTTCTTCCGCGCCGCGTTCTTCCTGCCGGTAGTCACTACGCTGGTGGCGGTGGCGGTGGTTTGGCGTTATCTCTACCATCCCCGCTATGGATTGCTGAATTATCTGCTGAGTCTGGCAGGTGTCGATCCCATCGATTGGCTGGGTGACCCGGATTGGGCGATGCCGGCGATCATCCTGATGGCGGTCTGGAAGAATTTCGGTTTCAACATGATTATCTTTATCGCCGGTTTGCAGAATATTCCGACGCAACTTTACGAGGCGGCGCGCATTGATGGCGCAGGCGCTTGGCGGCAGTTTCGCTACATCACCCTGCCGTTGTTAGGACCGACCTTTCTGTTCGTGGCCTTAATGACCATGATCGGCTATTTTCAGGTGTTTGCGGAACCTTATGTGATGACCCAGGGCGGACCGGCGAATCGCACCTTGAGCGTGGTGCTGCTGATGTATGAAGAGGGCTTCCGCTGGTGGAACATGGGTTACGCTTCGGCAGTGGCGTTTGTATTGTTCGCGCTGATTCTGGCTGGAACGCTGCTGCAATTGAAGCTGCGGCAGAGAGAACCCTCGTGAATCGATTGATCAATCGTTTGCTGCCGGCTTTGTGGTACAGCCTGCTAGCGCTGGGCTTGTTACTGACGCTGACCCCGTTGTGGTGGATGATCGCGGCGTCGCTGATGCCGCCCGGCGAAGCGACCAGCTATCCGCCGCGCCTGTGGCCGAGCGCGATGACTTTTGAACATTACAGAGCGCTGTTCACGCGCCTTGATCTCGCCCGGTATCTGTTGAACAGTACGCTGCTGGCCAGCGCAGTGACTCTAATTTCACTGCTCATTAACTCCATGGCCGGTTACGCTTTCGCCAAGTTCCGCTTCCGGGGCCGCGACCGGTTGTTTCAGAGTTTGCTGGCGGCGCTGGTCATTCCCGCC
This sequence comes from Gammaproteobacteria bacterium, assembly GCA_024235095.1. NCBI lineage: Bacteria > Pseudomonadati > Pseudomonadota > Gammaproteobacteria > Gammaproteobacteria bacterium. Next base: position 2,213,974 of record JACKNC010000001.1, on the reverse strand, counting down.
CAGGTAGCGATGCTGCCGCTGTTCTTGCTGCTCAAGCAGTTCGGATTAATTAATACTTACGGGGGGGTGATTATTCCCGGCATGGCCAGCATTTTCGGCATCTTTCTGATCCGCCAATATTTACTGGCGATTCCCGATAGCCTGCTGGATGCAGCGCGCATGGATGGCGCCAGCGAATTTCGCATCTACTGGTCGCTGGTGCTGCCGTTGTGCCGACCGATCCTGGTCACGCTAGGGATTTTTACTTTCATGGGGACGTGGAATGATTTTATGTGGCCGCTGATCGTGCTGACCGACAGCGCAATGCAGACTCTGCCGGTTGCGTTAGCCAATCTGCTGGGCGAGCATGTGCAGGATACCGAATTGATGATGGCCGGTTCGGTGCTGACCGTGTTGCCGGTCATGTTATTGTTCGTGGTCTTGCAACGCTACTACATCGCCGGAATCATGCTGGGCGGGATCAAGGGATAAGAACCTGAGACCTGATGGCCAAACCTGGAAAAAGTGAAGAGAACCCAATTCATGTCTCCCGAAAACCTGATCTGGATCGATTTGGAAATGACCGGCCTGGCGCCCCAGACAGACTACATTATCGAAATCGCCACCATCGTGACCGACAGCCAACTCAATATTCTCGCCGAGGGGCCGGTGCTGGCGATCCATCAAAGCGATGCCGTGCTGGCAGCAATGGATGACTGGAATCAGAAACAGCATGGCGAATCCGGGTTGATTGCCCGGGTCCGCGCCAGCCGCATTGACGAGCGCGAGGCTGAATTGCGCACTCTGGAATTTTTGCGCCCGCTCGTTCCCCGCGATAAATCGCCGATGTGCGGCAACAGCATTTGTCAGGACCGGCGCTTTCTGGCGCGCTGGATGCCGGAACTGGAAGCCTGGTTCCATTACCGCAATCTGGATGTGAGCACGGTGAAGGAGTTGGGGCGGCGCTGGTATCCCGAACGGATCAAGGGCTTTAACAAGTCCTCGACCCATTTGGCGCTCCAGGATGTTCGCGATTCGATTGAAGAACTCAGATTTTATCGGGAACGATTGTTTGTCGCAGCGCCAGACGGAAGCTGAAGCAATCTCAGGTTTCGATCGGCAAAGCCGGATCGTTGCCCCATTCCGACCAAGCGCCCGGATAGCCGCGCAGCCGTGAATAACCCAGGTGACGCAACACCCAGTAGGTATGCGCCGAACGGTGATGCGTTTGACAATACACAATCACTTCTTTGTCCGGAGTGACGCCGCGAATTTCCAGCATTTCACGCAAAACCGGATCGGGTTGGAAACGTAATTGCCGTTGCGAATCCATGGCGTCGGTCCAGTTCAGATTCACCGCGCCGGGGATGTGGCCGCCGCGGACCGCCCGCACATCCGCCCCGGCGTATTCAGCGGCGGTGCGGGTATCCAGCAACGCCACATCCGCTTGGCCCAGTCGCGATAGAATATAATCACGGTCGGCAACGGCCTCTGGGTTTACGAACTGGGCTTGATACGTGCGGCGTTCTGGATGGCGAAACTGGGCTTCCAGCGCCCCGCCGACGGCGTCCCAGGCATGAATGCCGCCGTTGAGCATGGACAGCCGCTCGTGCCCCAGCGCCGCCAGCGTCCACAGCAACCGGCCCGCGCGGCCGTTGCCCTCCTCGTCATAAGCAACCACCTGCTGCTCCGGAATCAACCCAAGCCGTGAGAACACTTGGCTCAAGTCACTCTCCGCGGGCAATAGACCCATTGCCGGCGGTTTGATCCGAATCAGCTCCGAGTACGCCAGGTGAACCGCGCCCGGAATATGGCCGGCGGCGTAACTGGCCGGATCGCAGAGATCAACGATTAAAACCGCCGGATCGGCCAGATGGGTTTGCAACGACTCCGGCTCAATCAACGCGGGCAAGCAGGTTGCAGAGGACATAACAGGCATACTCCTGAAAAGGCTTATCGAGACTTTCAATATGGCGAATAACCCACATCATCACAAGTTGCCACCGCGCACGCAACGGTATCTGGTCACTGGCATTCTGACGGTCATTCCGATTTGGCTCATCTGGCTGGTTTTCGGATTGGTCTTACGCCAGTTGGCCCGCATCGGGTTACTCTGGGCGCGAGCGCTTTCCAACACGATTCACGACGACTTGCCGATGCTATCCGATTGGTTGCTGAAATCCTGGTTTCAGAATCTGCTGGCGGCTGCAAGAATCCAAGCCATTGCGTAATGTGGCAAAAGCAGGTAGCGTACCGCGCTTTCACGGAATATGACGATTATAAACATGCGGATCGAATCCCCCCTGAGCTTGTACACCGGCATCGTACCTCCCGAATGGATCGATTATAATGGCCACATGAACGTAGCTTATTACGTTCTGGCCTTTGACCATGCGACCGATGCCCTCATGGATTATTTGGGCATGGGTCAGGACTACCGTGAAAGCCAGCAATGCTCCGCTTTCGTGGTGGAAAGCCATGTCAACTATCAACGCGAACTCGTTGCGGGCGATCCCATGCGCATCACCACGCAATTGCTGGGTTTCGACAGCAAGCGCATTCACTATTTTCACCGTCTCTACCATGCCACGCGCGGATTCCTGTCAGCGACCACAGAACTCATCGTGATTCATGTAGACCTGGCTGAACGGCATAGCGCGACGATGCCCCTGCCTGTACTCAACCGGCTGGGCGACCTGATGACTCAACACCTTCAGTTGCCGCGACCTCTACAGTCAGGTCGGGTCATCGGCGTGCGCGCTAAACCCGCAGTTGCTGGAGTTACAGCAATTACGCCTTCCCTGGCATTGTCCCGAGGCCAGCGTTGACTGTCCGATCATGGAAAGTCGGGGCCAATCGAGATCGTTTTTTTGTTATGCTGGGAGCATGATGTTGTGATCCTCCCATGAAGTTGTCTCTTGTGAAGGCCACGCCGCACATACTGCGGATAATCGCGCAATTCCTGCCGCGAATACTGCCCCGTTCCGAAACCGGGTCGCGGGCGGCCGTGATTGCTGTCAACATGCTACTGGTGATCGCCCTGGCGCACACGCTGGCCAGGTTGACTTTGGCGATGCTGACCGGCCAATCGTCATCCCCGATTCAGATTACAACAGAGCCAGCAGCGGGATTGGCGACCGGCGAAGGCTCTACTTCCCAGCAACCGGCGGATGTCGCCGCTATCCGCGCGTGGCATCTCTTCGGCAAGGTTGAAACCCATCGGCCAGTAGCTCCGCCGCCGGTTGTTGTGCCGGTCACGCCACTGAATCTGCGCCTGGTAGGCGTTTTTTTCACCGAACGCAACCAGGGTTCAGCGCTGGCGCTCATTGCCGATGGCAACAGTCTGGAGCGGGGTTATCGAATTGGCGATCCCTTGCCCGGAGGCGCAAGGCTGGAACGGATTGAGCGCGACCAGGTCGTGGTGTCCCGCAATGGTCGGGAGGAACTGATCAAGCTACCGAAGCTGGATGATCCCAATCGTCCGGTAGTCGCGCCCGAACCACCGGAACCACCGATGCCGGTGGAAGAACCGGGGCCGACGACGTTTAATGCGCCCCAGGCGATTGACGCCAGTGACATTGCTGGACGATTGCGTGGCGAAGCGTCAAGTCGGTCCCAGGCGTTGGAGGATATCGCCTTTGCCAGTCCTTATGTGCAAAATGGCCGGTTTGTTGGCTTCCGGTTGCGTCCAGGCCGCGACCGGCGCATTTTCCAGCAACTCGGTTTAAACGGCGGCGACGTACTGACCGAGATCAACGGGATGCGCCTGAGCAGCCCGGCCCAGGGCCTGGCGCTCCTGCAAGAATTGATAAACGCCAGCCAAATTGACGTTCGGGTGTTGCGCAATGGCGCCGAAGTTCCTCTGACCTTTACCCTGGATGGCTCGTAACCGGGGACCTCGCTGGGGAACGGTTGCACTGGCTACCGTGTCTACTGATTTTTTTGAAGATAACCATGACTCATTGGCTTAACAAACGGCTGACTTCCCAATGGTATGCCTTGCGCCGCCAAATCCTGGCGGCATTGCTGGGCGGGTTCCTGGCATTGCCAGCGCTGGCCGCGCCGGTGACCCTGAATCTCAAGGATGCCGACATCAATGCGCTGGTTGAAAGCATGTCTGTGCTCACCGGCAAGAATTTCATTGTTGATCCCCGCGTCAAGGGCCGGGTGACGATTATCTCGTCCAAACCGATGGACGAGAAGGAACTTTACGAAGTATTCCTGGCGGTGCTGGGTGTACATGGCTTCGCGGCGGTGCCAGGTGACAAGGTGATTAAAATCGTCCCAGCGGCGGGTGCCAAGCAGGAAAGCGTACCTACGGTGGACCAGACACGCGGGATTGCGCCGGATCAAGTGGTGACCCGGGTGATCCAGGTTCAGAACGTGTCTGCTGCACAAATTGTGCCGATTCTGCGTCCCCTGATTCCTCCACAGGGCCATTTAGCTGCGTACACGCCGACTAATGTACTGATCATTTCCGACAATGCATCCAATGTCGAGCGCATCGCCAGCATTATCAGCCGCATCGATCTGGCCAGTAACGAGGAAGTCGAAATCGTGGCTTTGCAGCATGCGTCGGCCACCGACATCGTGCGGGTGCTGACCGCGCTGGAACAGGGGAAAGCGCGAACCGATCCGACTGCCGGCGTGGGGGCGCCCACGCGCATGGTGGCGGATGAACGCACCAACAGTATTCTGCTGAGCGGCGATCAGACCTCGCGGGTGCGGCTACGGACCCTGATTGCTCATCTGGACACCCCGGTGGATGCCGGCGGCAATACCCAGGTCATTTATCTGCGCTACGCCAAGGCTAAGGATTTGGTGACTGTACTCCAGGGCGTTAGCAAGAATTTAAGCAATGAAGTCGCCCGTAATGCCCCGATTCCCGGACAACCGGGCGGCGCCCCCGGCGGTAGCGTCAGCAGCAGCAGCGGGAGCAATCTGGTCGATATCCAGGCCGATGAAGCGACCAATGCCCTGGTCGTGACCGCGCCGCCCGATATCATCCGTTCGCTGCGTTCGGTCATCGCTCAACTGGATATTCGCCGGGCGCAGGTGCTGGTCGAGGCGGTTATTGCCGAGATTTCCGCGGAAAAGACCGCGCAACTGGGGGTGCAATGGGCCGTCGATTCCAGCGAACAGGGCTTGGTGGGTTTTACCAATTTCGACGCTGGCGCTTCCAGTCTCGCCAATATGGTCAGTCTGGCTGCGCAGATTGATGAAGGCAGTACTTCGTCGATTCAGGCTTCGCAGGTTCCACAGGGCATTCAATTGGGGGTTGGCGATTTCACGGGAACCAACCGGTTCGGCGCATTGATCAGCGCTCTGGCCAAGGACGCCGACACCAACGTGCTGTCCACCCCCACGGTGGTGACCATGGATAATGAAGAGGCGGAGATTATTGTGGGTCAGAATGTGCCCTTCGTGACCGGCAGTTACACGACGACGACTTCTTCGGGCAGCAGCACCAGCACCCAGGTCGGCAATCCCTTTCAGACCATTCAGCGCGATGATGTCGGCATCAAGCTCAAGGTGAAACCGCAGATCAATGAAGGCAATGCGGTTAAGCTAGAAATTTCGCAGGAAGTTTCCAGCGTGGTGCCTTCGGCCAATGCCGCGACTCAGGGGCCGACGACCAACAAGCGATCGATTAAGACCATTGTGATGGTCGAGAACAACCAGATTCTGGTGCTGGGCGGACTGATCGACGATCAATTAACCGAAAGCGCGCAGAAAGTGCCCTTGCTCGGCGATGTGCCACTCCTGGGGAATCTGTTTCGCTATCGGGATACGAATAAGCTGAAACGCAATTTGATGGTGTTCCTGCATCCGATCATTTTACGGGATCCAGCCCAAGGAACCTTGTACACCAGTGACAAGTATAGCTATATCCGTGAACAGCAATTGGCCGCCCGAGAGAAAACCGATTACCTATTGCCCGATGTGCAACCGCCGCTGTTGAAGCCCCCGGAAGAGGTCAAACAGCAGGGAACCATTCTCAATATGACGCCCGCCGAGATGCCTCCCTCGCCTCCCCCGCCTCCCCCACCGGTGGAGCCGCCAGCGGAATTTGGATTTGGCAACAAGTGACCATGAGTGTTGAACCCGTGCCGGTTACCCCGAGCAGCGAGTCATCCCGCGTTTCCCATCAACGCCTGCCTTATGCCTTTGCCAAGCGGCATGGCGTACTCGTACTTGATGCGCGTGAAGGCGGCGTCGGCATTGCCTGCCGTCCCGGCGTGAGCATCCGCAGTCTGGCTGAGTTGCGACGTCATTTGAACGCGCCGCTCCGTCCAGTCCCGGTTCCGGCGGAGCAATTCGAACGCCTGCTGCAGGACGCCTACGAGGGTGACAGCAATGGCGCGGCGCGAATGATGGAAGATTTTGGCGAGGATATTGACCTCAATCAGGTCGCGCTGAGTTTGCCGGAGCCGGAGGATCTGCTGGAAAGCGCCGATGACGCGCCGATCATTCGTTTAATCAATGCCTTGCTGACTGAAGCGATCAAGGAGAATGCTTCGGACATTCATATCGAGTCCTTTGAGAACCGCTTGCTGGTGCGGTTCCGGGTAGACGGGGTGTTGCGCGAGGCATTGCAACCGCCGCGCGCCCTGGGACCGCTGCTGGTGTCCCGCGTCAAGGTCATGGCGCATCTGGACATCGCCGAGAAGCGCTTGCCGCAGGATGGGCGGATTTCCCTGAAAGTCGCCGGGCGACCGGTGGATGTGCGGGTATCGACCCTGCCGACCGGTCACGGCGAGCGGGTGGTATTGCGTCTGTTAGACAAGCGGGAAGGGCGGCTGGATCTACAACATCTGGGCATGGAGCCGGGCGATGAGACGCGCCTGTTGCGGTTGATCCATCGCCCGCACGGCATTCTGCTGGTGACCGGCCCCACCGGTTCCGGTAAAACCACGACGCTGTACGCGGGACTCATTCAACTGAATGACCGCAAGCGCAATATCATGACGGTTGAGGATCCCATCGAGTATTACCTGGACGGAATCAGCCAGACCCAGGTCAATACGAAAGTGGAAATGACCTTTGCCCGAGGGTTGCGCGCCATTCTGCGCCAGGACCCGGATGTGGTGATGGTCGGTGAAATCCGCGATCTGGAAACGGCTGAAATTGCTGTGCAGGCTTCACTGACCGGTCATCTGGTGCTGTCGACCCTGCACACTAACAGCGCAGTGGGCGCTATTACTCGACTGCGCGACATGGGCGTGGAGCCATTCCTGTTATCTTCTTCATTGATCGGGGTGTTGGCGCAACGACTGGTGCGCAGGCTCTGCCCGCATTGCAAGCAACCGCATCTCGCTACGGCCTCCGATCTCCAAACGCTGGACATCGCTCCGACCGCCTCGCCGCCCACGCTTTCTCTTCCCGCTGGCTGCGAACGCTGCAATCAATCCGGCTATCGGGGCCGCACCGGAATTTTCGAGCTGGTGACGGTGGATGAAGCGATGCAAACCCTGATTCACGAAGGCAAGGGCGAGCAGGAGATGGAGCGTCATGCCCGCTTGTCCAGCCGCAGCATTCGTGACGATGGCTGCCGCCGGGTGCTGGCCGGCGATACCGCGTTGGCGGAACTGGTGCGGGTCACGCGGGAAGATTGATGAGTAAAGAACCCCGTCGCAAGCAGCGGGGGTAAGCATTCACCTCCCCCCTTTGAAAAAGGGGGGTCGGGGGAAATTTCGCATGGTCGCTGGGGCCAGAATCCCCCCTAGCCCCCCTTTGCCAAAGGGGGGGACTGAACGGTTACCAGCGGGGCATTCTGAGCGTTTCCGTGAAAGTCTACTGTCATGAAATTTCCCTATGCCTTAAACGACTTCGGCACACTAATCCGCGAAGGTTATTTCTATCAGGACCGCACCGATCGCATTCCGCAACTGGAGGACGCCGGACGGCAACTGATTTTCATCCGCCCGCGCCGCTTCGGCAAAAGCCTGCTGCTCTCTATGCTGGAGCATTACTACGACGTGAACCGCGCCGACCAATTCAATACCCTGTTCGGCCACCTGGCCATCGGCCAAAATCCCACGCCGTTGCACAATCAGTACCTTATCATGAAATGGGACTTCTCGTTGGTGAAAGCCCAAGGTGATCTGAGAGACATCGAAAGGGCGCTGTATCAACATGTCAATGACCGGATCATCCGCTTTCAGCGCGCTTACGCCGACCATATGAACGCCCCGATTGCCATTCATCCCACCAACGCCGTGTCGTCCTTGGAATCGGCAATCACTGCCCTCGCCGAAACGCCGCACCCTCTTTACCTGTTGATTGACGAATACGACAACTTCGCCAACGAGGTCTTGATGACTGGACGCCGACAGGAATTTTACGAAGGGTTGCTGTATGGCGAAGGGGTGCTCAAGACCTTGTTCAAGGCCGTGAAAGGCAGCGTCCGGGGCATCGACCGGGTCTTCATCACCGGGGTTTCGCCGATTGTGTTGAGCGATATGACCAGCGGCTACAACGTCGGCGAGGATATTTATTTGAAAGCCGCCTTCAACGATCTATGCGGCTTCACCGAGACGGACATCGCCACCGTGCTGGAGCGGCTGGCTCAGGAAGGCGGCTCTTGGTCGCCGGCGGAAGCCTTAGAGCTGATGCGCACCTTCTATAATGGCTACTGCTTCGCTACGAAAGCCCGCGAGCGGCTCTACAATCCGACCCTGAGCCTGTATTTTCTGAAAGCGCTCCAAACCGAGGGAGCCTATCCAGAAGAGATGCTCGATGAGAATCTGGCGATGGACCGGAGCAAACTGCGCTATATCGCCGAGTTGCCGCACGGGGAGGATGTGTTGGCCCAGGCGCTCAATGGCGAGGCCGGTCTCTTCATTCCCCGCCTGGCCAAGCGCTTTAGCGTGGCCGACGTGCTGACCGCCGTCAAGGATCAGCCGTTCATGGCGTCTTTACTCTACTATTTCGGTATCCTGACCCTAACCGGCCAGACCGACTTTCTGGAACTGATCCTGAACATTCCCAATCTGATCGCCCGGTCGCTGTATGTGGAGCGCCTGCAAGAAAGGTGGCTGGAGACGTATGAGGACAAGACCCGCATTCCCCAAGTGCGCAAACATTTCTGTCAGACTGGCGATTTGGCGCCGCTAGTCGCATTCATCGAACAGCATTACTTCCCGATCCTGTCGAATCGGGATTATCGCTGGAACAACGAGTTGATGGTCAAAATCGCCTTTTTAACTCTGCTGTTCGACGACCGGTTATACATGATGGTCTCGGAAACCGAGATCGACCATGGCTATGTTGATTTGAGCCTGATCGTGCGCCTGGACATGCGGCGTTATCAGGCCCTTGATCTGCTGCTGGAGTTCAAATACGTCAGTCTCAAGGATCTGAAATTGACCGGGGAGCAGGTGCAGGCGAAGTCGATGGCGGAATTGGCGGCGCTGCCAGCGGTGAAAACAGAATTACGAGCGGCGGCCAAGCAAGCTCGGCGCTATGGGGCGGCGTTGACGGAGCGCTACGACTTGGTTGACCTGCGCTTGTATGCGGTCGTCGGTGTCGGCCTGGAGCGGGTGGTCTGGCAGACGGTGTCCCTGCGCCTGGATCCTCCCACGCCCGCGGATTAAAAACCTACTTTTTCATCCACTGACTGACGAAAATCGAGGACTCCTTACAACAATACTGTCTCATGCTACATTTTCTTTTACATTCTCCATTGTAAAAGAAACGATCCTTCGATAAGCTTTAGGGTGTTCTTCGCAATCGCATGGGCAGTGTAGAGCATTAGAATTTTAAATAGTAACATGAAACATCGCGCAGCAAGCTGCGGAGAATTAGACCCTATAAAGATTGAAGAGACAATAACATGAGCGCCTCGCAAAGTCTGGTTGGACACATAACCCGTATCGGTTGGACACTCAGCGTTGTGATGATGTTGTTCGTATCGAGTGGCGCGGTTCCCGAGCGGGCCTGGAGTGATGGCGCTTTAACAGGATCCTCTCTCATTGCCGGCATTCCCCGGATCGCGGCGACGAATGTCCACGGTCAACAGGCCGGTCACCTGCTCTCCACGACGGGTCAACGCCAAGCCGCGTTTTGGGATGCTGACGGCGCGTTGACCTTGCTCGGAACCCTGGGTGGTGCGGAGAGCGAAGCCTTGGCGCTGAATGACGTCGGCGAAGTCGTCGGGGTGGCGCAAACCGCTGAGGGAATTTGGCGTGGCTTCCGTTGGACACACACGACCGGCATGGAGGAGTTGGCGACCCTCGGCGGTCAGAGCAGCCGGGCGCTGGCGATCAACGCCGCCGGGCAGATCGTGGGGGAGGCGCAGACCACTGAAGGTGCGTGGCGCGCGGTGTTGTGGGACGTGAAGGGCCTGTACAACTTGGGGACGCTCGGCGGCGAGGCCAGCCGGGCGCTGGCAATCAATGCTGCGGGTCAAATCGCCGGTGAAGCGCAAACCGCCGAAGGCGCGTGGCATGCCTTCCTGTGGGAGCCGGTGCCTGGTCTGCACGATTTGGGAACGCTCGGCGGACGCCAGAGCTGGGCTTCCGATCTGAATGACATCGGTCAAGTGGTGGGCGAAGCGCACACCGGTGCGGCGGCGCATGCCTTCCTGTGGGAGCGGGCGACGGGCTTGCGCGACTTGGGGACGCTGGGCGGCGCGGCCAGCCGGGCGTGGACGATCACCACCGAGGGCCGGATTCTTGGCGAGGCGCAGGATACCGCCGGGCAGTGGCAGCGCGTGGTGTGGGCGGCGGAAGACCCCGCCGATCCGACCCGGCATTGGTTGCCTTTGCCAGCGGCGGTGACGATGGTGGAGGCGCTGCAAACCCGTTCTATTACCACACGTCTTGCTGTGGCCAGTAGTGCGGCCAGCACCGCGTTCGCGAGCGCGCTTTACACGCAATTTTATGGCCGAGATGGGGATGCTGAAGGCATTGCGTTCTGGGCCGATCAAATCGACGCCTGCGCCCTCACCCCAGCCGCAGTGGTGATGGACTTCTTCCAGGCGGCGGAGTTTGCCGAGGTGGTGGCGCCGACGGCGCGGCTGTATTTTGCAGCCTTTAACCGTATACCCGATGGCGCAGGACTGGATTTCTGGGTGCGTCGGAATCGCGCGGGTTCGAGTCTCACGGCGATTGCCGCCTTTTTTGTCGAATCGGTGGAATTTGTGAATCGTTACGGCGCAGGCTTAAGCGAGGCTGCGTTTGTCGACGTGTTGTATCAGAATGTCCTGGGCCGGGTAGCGGATGCCCAAGGCCGAGCCTTTTGGGTGGCGGCGCTGACCGCGGGCCGCATGACTCGGGGACAAGTGTTGCTGGGTTTTTCAGAGTCGCCGGAAAATCGCGCTAAGACCGCGGCTGAAATTCAAGTCACCCTGCTCTATGAAGGGCTGATCGGTCGGCCACCTACGCCCGCTGAGCTTCAGGCCGGGCGCAATCAGCCGTTGGAAGCGCTGATCAACGCTTTGTTGAACTCGAGCGTTTATGCCGGGCCGGACGTTCCGACACCGCCCTGCGTCAATCAACCGCCGGTGGTCGACGCCGGTGCGGATCAGACGATCACGCTCCCCGCAACCGTAACGCTCCAAGGGACGATCACTGATGACGGATTACCGGAACCGCCGGGCGCGGTCACGGTGACCTGGACGAAAATCAGCGGTCCCGGCACAGTCACCTTTGCCGAGGCCACAGCCGCGACGACCACCGCCACGTTCTCCGCAACCGGGACCTATATCCTGCGCCTAGCCGCTGACGATAGCGAACAGAGCGCCCACGACGAGGTCACGATCACCGTCCAGGCCGCTGTGAATCAACCACCTACGGTCAGCGCGGGAGCAGATCAAACGATCACGTTGCCCGCGACGGCGACGCTTCAGGGGACAGTCACCGATGACGGATTACCGAAACCGCCGGGCACGGTCACGGTGACCTGGACGAAAGTGAGCGGTCCTGGCACGGTGACCTTTTCCAATGCGGCTAATGCGACGACCACCGCCACATTCTCCACAGCGGGCGCCTATGTCTTGCGTCTGACCGCCGAGGATGGCGCGGTAACCGCTACCGACGACGTCACCGTCATCGTGAACGCCGGTAGCGATGGTGGCGGTGGCGGTGGTGGCGGTGGCGGTGGCGCTCCCGTCAACCAGGCCCCACAAGTCAATGCCGGAGCGGACCAAACCCTCATTCTACCGACCAACACCGTGACCCTCAGCGGTACGGTCACCGATGATGGACTGCCCAATCCTCCCGGCGCGGTGACGGTGGGTTGGAGCCAAATCAGCGGTCTGGCGGGCGTGACGTTTGCCAACGCCGCAGTGGCCAGTACGACTGCGACGTTCCCCGGCGCGGGAACTTACGTTTTGCGTCTGACGGCGAATGATGGCGCGTTAACAGCGACAGACGAAGTCACCGTCACGGTGAATTCAGGAGGCCCAATCTTTCAGGCGATTGCGGACTGCGCGCCTACCGGTGGCCCCTCGCCACTGACAGTCCGGTTTCGCAGTCAAGGAGTATTCTCTGGCGGTAGTATCGTGAGGTACCGATGGGATTTTGAGGGAGACGGGACGTTCGACACCAGCGATGCGGTGCCAAACGACTATACGCGGACTTTTACCGAGGCCGGCGCTTTTAGTCCGGTATTGCAGGTCACGAATAATCTGGGCGACACCGCAACGGATACCTGCACCCTCCAGGTCGATAACAGTCCGCCGACCGCAATGGCCAACGCGAGTCCTTCCAATGGCCCGATTCCATTAACGGTGAATTTCACTTGCTCGGGTAATGATTCAGATGGAGCCATCGTTTTATATGAGTGGGACTTCGACGGTGACGGCACATTTGATTTCAGTTCCCCCACCACCGGCAGCGCCAGGCAAATTTACAGTCAGGTGGGTCAATTTACGGCTTTGTGCCGGGTAACGGACAACGAAGGTTTGACCGGCTTGGCCCGCACAACAATGACGGTCATTCGACCGGGGGAACCGGGATCCCCCAGCGTGTTGGCCAGCGCTTCGCCGACGAGTGGCGATGGACCATTGACGGTTGCGCTGAATGGCGCAGCCACCGACGACGGCGCTATCGTCAGGTGGGAGTGGGATTTTGACGGCAATGGGGTTTACGACTTCACCTCGGCGACGTCACCCTCCACAAGCCTTACTTATGATCAAGCTGGTGTTTTTGGCGCTACGTTACGGGCGACCGATAATGACGGGAAAATAGGCATCGATAACATTGAGATCGTGGTCGGCGTCAATGTTGGGTTGTCGATCCCGGATGACACCTTCGAGCCATCTCTTGGCGAATCGGTTGCGATCCATACCACGCTTAACGTGACGCTCCCGGTTCGCCTGTTGTTGAAAAATCGCGATGGCGTTGTCGTGCGTCAATTGGCGGAGGGCCTCAGAACAGCGGGGAGTTATACGGATACTTGGGATGGTCGCGATGGTGCCGGTAATCTGCTGCCCGAAGGCCCGTATTACGCGGTTTTGGAATATGATTTCGGCGGTGGAACGCGGGCGTTCGACTTGACCGATACTACGGGTGGCGTTCGCTATAACCCCTCTCGGAACTCCTTTCCGAATACATTCAGACCCTTTGAGAACGATCCACTCAGGATCACCTTTACGATTCCAGAGAGTAGAGGAGCCTCGGAGATATTGGCGTTTGTCGGTTTGTATAATACGGATACGCGCGTTATTACGCTCCTGGAGCAGACGCCGCTTGGGGCGGGCGCGCACACGATTTATTGGGACGGCCTCAACCCGGATGGTTCTTTTGCCGTACCCCCTCCTGGAGATTCGTTCTTGTTCGGAATTTTTGGTTACACCTTGCCGGACAATGGACTGTTTCTCAAGGCGGCTCCGGTGGTCTCCAATGTTCGGGTCGATCCGAATTTCTTCGATCCTTCGACGTCAGGCCATCCAGCAACAGCAACCTTGACATACGACCTCGACAAGACCGCCGATGTTGAGCTTACGGTAACCAACCTTACCACGGGAAAGGTGCTGCGCCGCATCCAGCAACTCAACGTCGCGCCAGGCGCAGGCAAGACCATCGTTTGGGATGGTCGAGCCGAAAACGGTTTGCTTGCCGACGCTGGAGACTATCGATTGGCGTTGAGCGCGGTTGATTCCACAGGCAGCGCCTCAATGACCCGTTATGCCCTGATGAAGGTCTTTTACTAATGAAACGCTCGATCATTGCGATTTTAGCCATCTTGGCCAGCGCGTGGCTGCCGCCTATGCAACAACAGGCGCATGCGGAAGAACTGACGCTCCAGACCTACCTGGCGCTGACCTTGGGCCGTCTGCAAATCGTCAGGGATGTTTGGGCGCGACAAGTAACGAGAGCGACCAATAGCCAAATCAAGCCGCCTGGGGCGGAAGATTTAGCGCCGCTGATGAAGCAGTATGGGGTGACCGAAGAAGAGTATCTCGCATTCGCAAGCCGGCATCAGCAAGCCCTTCACGATTACCTGGCGGCGAATCCCGAGATCAATGCCAAAATTGAGCAACTGAGTTCGGACATCAAATCCTCCATTCAGCGGATGGACGCCAGCACAGGGACTGCAAGGGGGCAGCAGCCATGAATAAAATGAAGGGTTTTTGGACGGCGCTACTGGGCGCGCTTTTGTGTGTTTTTCTACAAAGTTGGGAACCCGTGTGGGCGTTTCATTTCCCCTGGGATCAGGGGCATGATACTTTCAAACCAAACCAGCCTACCGATAAACCGCAGTGTCCCTATGAGGACAATCGCTGTAACACGCCTCACCCGGTCGATATTGGCGCGGGCGACAAAATCGAGAGCAGCGTCGATTTCATCCTCCCTGGATTCGGGCCGCAACTGGCATTGATACGGTCTTACCATTCGCAGGATTTGTCCAATGGTCCTTTCGGTTTCGGGTGGCATAGCAACCTGACCGAGCGGTTGGTCTTGGCTAACGATGGAGCAACGAACACCGCCATCGTCGTCCAGGGCGATGGCAAGCGTAAGCGATTCGTGCAACAACTGGATGGGAGTTGGGCCAGCGCCGCCGGTACTTTTCAAACGCTGACCGTCGCTGCCGACAGCAGCGCCCAATTGCGCGATAAGGATGGCGCGGTCCGTTCCTTTGATTCTTCGGGTCGCCTGACGCGCATTCAGGACCGGAACGCCAACGCGCTGACCCTGACCTATGACGCTCAGGGCGTTATCGCCACTGCTACGGCCGCCAGTGGCCGCACGCTGACCTTCACCAAAGGCGCGGATGGGCGCATTGCCAGCGTTGCCGATCCGCTCGGTCGCCGCTTCCAGTATTTTTACGATGACCAGGGCCGTGTGAGCCGGGTTGTAGACCCCGTGGGTGGTGAGACGCGCTACACCTATGACGATAACGACAATCTCAGTACTGTCGTCGATGCCCGTGGCAATACGGCGATCACCTTGACTTACGATGACCAGGATCGCGTTCTCACAGAAGTGCTCGCGGATGGGGCCACCTATCGGTTCAACTATCTCAGCGATACCCAGACGCGGGTGACGAATCCGCGTAGCTTGCAAACGCTCTACACCTTCAATAGCACCGGGCAGCCGATCGAGATTCAGGACCCCCTCGGACGTATAACCCATTCGACGTGGGATGCTAATTACAACCGCCTGAGTCGTATCGATGGCAATGGCCACACGACGACCTATGCCTATGATGCTAACGGCAACCTGACCCAGCAGACCGATGCGCTGGGGCAGGTGATGGCCTATACCTTCGAGCCGACCTTCAACCAGGTTGCCAGCGAGACCGATGCCGAGGGTCATGTCACGCGCTTCGAGCACGATGCGAACGGCAATTTGACCAAGATCATTGACGCCAACGGCAACCAGGCGGTACTGACCTACGATGCCCAGGGCCGGCTCACGTCGGCTACCGATCCGCGCAACAACACGACCCGTTACGACTTCGATGCCGCTGGCAATCTGATCCGGGTCACCGACGCCGCCGGTAATGCCGCCCAAATGACTTACGATGCGGTCGGCAATCTGACGGCTATCACCGATGCCGAGGGGCGCACCACGCGCTTCGAGTATGACGCACTGAATCGCCGCACCAAGGCGATTGATGCAGCAGGCGGCGTGACAACGATTACCTACGATCCCAATAACAATGTCACGGCTGTTACCAATCCGCGTGGCGAAACTACTACATACAGTTATGACAATCGAAATCGTCTGACGAGCATGACCAATGCGTTGGGCCAAGTCGAGCAACGCGCCTACGACCGCAACGACAATCTGACGTCGCTGCGCACCGTGGCGGGCAACACCACCACGTATGCCTACGATAACGCCGACCAGCGCCTCACTGAAACCCGTCCGGGCAGCGCGCAATATCGCTATGAATACGACGCTGCGGGCAATCAGACCGCGGTCGTTGATCCTACGGGCGTCCGGATGGCCCGGACCTTCGATGCCGTTGATCGCCTCACCGCTAACGTGTACGACAATGGTGATCAGGAGACCTATGCTTATGATAGGCGAGGCAACCGGACGGCCACGCAGCGCAAGAATGGGGCGGATCAGGTTTTCTACACCGAGACCCGCGCCTATGACGCGCTCTCGCAACTGATCCAGCACGTCGCGGGTATGGGCCAGACCACTCGTCTGAGCTACGACGCCAGCGGCAATCTCAGTACGGTCACGGATCCACTCGGCCGGATTACCAGCCGTGCTTACGATCCTTTGGACCGCACTGCTCAACTCACCGACGCCGCCAATGGCGTCACCCAATACGCCTATGATCGCGTTGGCAATCTAGCCGCCCTGACCGATCCCAAGGGTCTCGTCACCGGCTATCGTTATGACGCGCTCAACCGCCAGGATCAGGTTGATAGTCCTGACACTGGCGCTGCCGATGCGGTCTATGACGCCAACGGCAACCTGATCCAGCGCACCGACAGTCGCGGCGTCACCGCCACCCATGTCTACGACGCCCTCGACCGGCGCACGGCAACCACGTTCCCTACCTCTGGCGAGAATCGCGCCTATCTCTACGATCAAGGCAGCAATGGCGTTGGCCGACTGACCGGCTACGACGATGAGAGCGGTTCAACCCGCTTTACCTACGATACGCGGGGCAATCTCCTGGCTGAAACGCGCAACATTCAGGGCCGCACTTACACCCTAAGCTACGGCTATGATGGCGCTGACCGTCCAACCGCCTTGACCTATCCGGGCGGACTGAATGTTGCTTACGGCTACGATAGCCAAGGCCGGGTGCAGGACATCACAGCCCGTGGTCAATCGGTGGCGAGCAGCATCGCTTACCTGCCGTTGGGTCCGGCCACGACCTGGACTGACGGTTCAGGACTCAGCCACGCCAAAACCTTTGATACCGATTATCGTCCAACCGGCATCACCGTCGGCGCTCTTCAGGATGTGGGCTACCTCTATGATGCCGCGAACAATATCACCGACTGGACTGATGTCCTTGAAGGCTCACGCACCCAGCGTTTCGGCTATGACGCCCTTGATCGCCTGACTGACGCCGAGAGTTCCTACGGCGATATAGCGTTTAGCTACGATCCAGTCGGCAACCGGCTGTCCAAGACGGTCGATGTCGCTCTAACGTCCTATGCCTACGCCATTGACAGCCACCGCCTTCAAAGCACCACGGGCGTTGAAGCCGATACGTTCAGCTACGATGCCGCTGGCAACCTGATCCAGGATGGCCGGTATACGTACCTGTATAACCAGGCTAATCGTCTCGCCGAAGTTCGACAAGGTGGAACCACGGTCGCCCGTTACTTTTACAACGCCGAGGGTCAGCGGGTCGCTAAGACCACGGGAGGACAGACCCACCACTTTGTCTATGGGCGCGATGGTCAACTGCTGGGCGTCTACGATGGCGCGACTGGGGCAGCGATTGAGGAGATTGTCTATTTCAACATGATGCCCGTCGCCACCGTTCGCGAGAGCACTCTTTACTACGTCCATACCGATCATCTAGGCACTCCACGGCTGGTCAGCGATCAGAACCAAACTGTGATCTGGCGCTGGACGAGTGACCCGTTCGGCGAAGCGATGCCGAACGAGAATCCGGATGGCGATGGCGTTTTCTTTGCCTTTAATCTGCGCTTTCCGGGACAGTATTTCGACGCCGAGACCGAGCGGCATTACAACTATTTCCGCGACTACGATCCGGCGCTAGGACGGTATGTGCAGAGTGATCCGATTGGATTGGTTGGGGGCATTAATACCTACACCTATGTGGGCGGCAACCCGCTAATATACACGGACTCACAGGGACTTATTGTCTGTGGCGGTGTATGTGTTGGAATAATTTTTGTGGGCAGTGCTACTGCGATAGTCAATTGGACAAGGAATTATTGGAATGAACCTGTTAAGGATATCCATGATGTAAATGACTGGACAGAATTAACACCTGACGAATCCATTTATCATAGAATGGGTCCTGGTAATGAGAGCAACCGAAAGTTTGTCTCACCAGATGGACGCAGCGAAGCTGTTTTTGACTGTAACAATAATTTGGTGACTGATCCAGCTAATGCAGGAACATACAATTACTTTGGGCCAAGATTTTTGGGTGGTGTTCCACATGCGATAACTGACGTTATACCATACTACATATTTGGTACATCACCTTTTGATATGTTTAATCCACAAAGATTTACTACCACATATGATCATCTAACAAAGTGAGATTGTAATGATGAAACTCAGAGTACTGATTTTTTTAATCAGTACAATATTAGTACATTCAGGGTGTGGCATGAAAAATCATAAAGATTTCGCATTTACATCACCCGAGTTTCGCTTTGATGCCGGTGTGATCCATGCAAAATTGCGCGGAACTATGGATAATTTAAATAAAAATACTAGTGTTAATCATGCGCCTTATGAAATGTTAATATGGTTTTCCATTGAGGATGCAGAAAATATAATAGGTTGTACGCTTAGTCTAAATTCGATCACACTGAATAACTTAGAGGCGGATAAGTTTGTCCCTGTTCCTAAAACTGGTCATGCTTCTTTTCGACAGAAGTCAGATGGTACTTTTATTGCTAGCATAAGCTACAAAAATTTAGATATTGAGTACGCAGATCATCAGCTAGAGTTCTTTTATTCGTTTGAAAATCAATGTAGATTGATCGGCTTGCCAATTCCAGTAAAGATGGAATTCAAAAAAGATTATAGCGAACGGAATATTTCGTTTTGGGATGTACTGATGGGGGTTTAGCCAGCAGCCAGGTAGGGTACGCATGGCGTACCTTATTCCAGGGCGCGGCCATTGGCCGGTGCGCGATGCGTACCCTACGGGTGAACAGCATGGTAGCCTGTAGGGCGGGTTAACGGAGCGTAATCTGCTGATTACGCGCAAATACCCTGAAGTCGTACTAACCATTTTGTATTCGCAAGGGTTCTTATGCGCATCCCTTATGCAGAGAACGCGATGATTGATATTCGCAAGCTGCGTGACTACTGCATGAACCCACTGCATCCTGAAGGTAAACACAAGGCGCGGTTATTCGCGGCGGCGCTCGGCATGACGGACGTGGATGCCGAACCGCTGCGCGACGCCTTGCTGCAAGTGGTCAAGTCCCACGACGCAATCGTCAGACGATGCGATGCCTATGGACAACGCTATCAAATCGATTTCGTATTCGATTGGCGTGATCGCCGGACTATCTTGCGAAGCGGATGGATCATCGAGCACGGGTCAACCATCCCCCGTCTCACCACCTGTTATCCACGTTGAAAGGAGCACGATGATGAGCGATGTCATTCAACTGCTGGACGTGGTCGCGCTGACCGCCAGCATCCCAGAATATGGCCTGCATCGCGGCCAAGTGGGCACCGTGGTCGACCTCCTAGCCAACGGACAAGCCTTCGAGGTTGAATTCTGTGACCGTGAAGGGCGCACCTACGAATCCATCGGATTACGTGCGGATCAACTGATAGTGTTGCACTTTGAGCCTGCACCGCCATCCGCCCAGCCAATGGTGGAACTCGCATGACCCATAACCCGGTAGGGTTCGCATGGCGTACCTTATTCGGATGTGGCCGTTGGCTGGTACGCGGTGCGTACCCTACGCTGGAAACGTCATTCTTCTGCAATCAATCTTCTTCATGCCCAAACTGTACGAGTACTTTGGTCTCATTGTGATGTTCTACGCTAATGAACATGAGCCGGTCCATGTGCATGGAAAGTGTCAGGGACGCGAATCCAAAGCGGAGATTATTGCCGTGAATGGCATAGTCACCGAGATTCGCTACTCGGCAGCCGCTGGACGAGCGCTGTTGGAGGTTCGTGAAATGAAGTATTTTCAGCGCGTAGGGCGGGTTAGCGCAGCGTAACCCGCCGATTCTGTGGAACTTCCCCTAAAGGCGGGTTACGGGCTGACGCCCTAACCCGCCCTACAATGAGCTACAACGAGCCAGATAGAGTGAGCATCGCCCACCTTTTCCATCATCCGACACCGCTGAAATGGCGAGTCATCATATAGTTAACCCTCATCTTGCCATCGGTACTCATGACAAAACGGGAAAAATTATCAGCCCGTACCACGGTACGGCGGGTTACCTCGATACGACGGATTAGCATGTAGCACGTAGCACGTAGGGCGGGTTAGCGAAGCGTAACCCGCCGATTCCGTCGCACTTCCCCCAAGGCGGGTTACGGGCTAACGCCCTAACCAGCCCTACCGCCTCATGGTACACTTCCTGACAATATCTTGCGGGGGAGTTGTCAGTATGGGCCGAATCGTCGTTGAAACGACTCTTGAAAATGCGCTGGATCCTAGCCACACCATTCATTGCGACGCCTTGGTCGATACAGGCGCCGCCTACCTGACATTGCCGAATGCTTGGCGTGATCGGCTTGGAAGGCTCACTGAACTCGACACTGTTGAAGTCGAAACAGCCAACCAAAGCGTCATTCAAGGGCTAATCTGTGGTCCAGTGTTGTTGCGTATGGCGCGCTTCCGTCCGATTTTAACCGAGGTATTATTCATTGATATGCAACCCGAAGATGGCGCTTACGAACCGTTGGTCGGTTACATTCCTTTAGAACAGGCGCAGGCGGCGGTTGATATGGTGGGTCATCGCCTGATCAAGGTCAGCCGGGTCGATTTGAAGCGCGTAGGGCAGGTTAGCGCAGCGTAACCCGCCGCTTCCGTGGGACCTCCCACAAGGCGAGGCGGGTTACGGGCTAACGCCCTAACCCGCCCTACAATGAGCCAGGTAGGTACGCATTGCGTACCCTACGGTTGCCGCTATCGGCGTTGCATGTCGTTATGATTCTGAGTTACGGGCGTGGCTAGCCAATACGTGGTGCGCACCCCACGTTGGAAACGACATTTTTCTCCAATCAATCTTCTTCATGCCCAAACTGTACGAGTACTTTGGTCTCATTGTAATGTTCTACGCCAATGAACACGAGCCGGTCCATGTTCATGGAAAGTGTCAGGGGCGCGAATCCAAAGCGGAGATCATTGTCGTGAATGGCATAGTCACCGAGATTCGTTACTCGGCAGTCGCCGGACGAGCGCTGTTGGAGGTTCGTGAAATGAAGTATTCCAGCGTTTCGGATAAAATTGAATCTGGCATTTTGACCAGAAGAGCCTCCATCCAAGAATTAGGACTCAATTTCAACCGAAATGCTGGATTTTCAGGAACTGGTGAGCGCACGAGCCAACGACATCGTTCAAAAGTGGATTGATTTCTTTGTCCTGCACAAGTCCATTAAACCAGAACGCATTACCGGGAGACTCCCATGAGCCAGCCCTCCATTAACATCGTTGCCGCTGAATCGGTCAGTGATTACCGCCTGCGCCTCCTATTCGATGATGGCATGGAACAGACGGTCGATTTCAAACCCTTTTTGACCCATGCCCACCATCCTGATCTTCGGAGCTATCTCGATCCAGCCCAGTTTTCCACTTTTCGTATCGAATACGGTGACCTGGTTTGGGGTGACTATGATCTTTGCTTTCCAATCATCGACTTGTACTGGAATCAACTGGAACATCACTCTCATCAGGAAGCCGCTGCCTGATGATAACCGCTGATGAAGACAAGTAGAGAATAAACGACCCCGCAGCAAGCTGCGGGGTATTAAAAGACGATACTACGCAGCAAGCTGCGGGGTATGTATCCCGAACGAGAATCAATCAAGCCAGGTAGGTCGGGCACAGGACGTGCCCGACATGCACCTGTCAACTCCATGAATCTGTCGGGCAACGCTCCGCTTTTGCCCGACCTACTTTGCTTTGGATAGCCAGTACGCGATGCGTACCCATTGCCGTTTTCGACGATCCGTTGGCCAAAATTTTCCCGGATACTTGGCACTCGGAAGATGAGTCGCGCGAAATCATCATTGGATATTTGCGAGATCGTCGGTTGTGTTTGGTCGTTTTTACTGAAATTGGCGAAGATCGCCTACGCATCATCAGCGCCCGCGTAGCGACACCGAAAGAGCAACGAGACTATGAACGAAACGCCAGATGATCTGTTGCCGGAGTACGACTTCGATTATTCGCAAGCGCAACCCAATCGCTTTGCAGGACGGAGGGCGGTTGCCGTCACTCTGCGCGCCGATGTGCTGGCCTATCTTGAAGCGCGAGCGGCGGCGAAAGGATTACCGCTCGATGAGATGGTTAATGACATGCTTAAAAAAGACATTGAATTGATCGAGGTTGTGGCTCGGTAGCCTGGCATGTCAGGCACCAGGCGTGCCCGACATGCGCCTGCCAACTCCATGAACCTGTCGGGCAACGCGGCGCTTTTGCCCGACCTACGCTTCTTCCTTTACCGATCCTTAAGAGCGTATTGATAACGTCAATATGCTTCGTTAAGCTTTTTGCATGGACATTGAATTCATGCGGCACGGTATTCGTTTTGTCGCCAACCGTGACAAGGCGCGAAACAACCCGCGTAAGCATGGCGTGTCCTTCGAGCAAGCGGCGGAAGCCTTCTTCGATCCGTTCCTGAAAATCATTGACGCCAGTCGACAAGACGAGACTCGCGACGCACTGATCGGTTGCGATGACACCGGACGTCTTCTATTCGTCGTTCATCTGCTGTTTGAAGACGAGTGCATCCGCTTGATTTCCGCTCGCAGAGCAACCCGTGAGGAGCACCGGCTCTATGAAAATGGCTGATCTGAAACAACGACTACGTAAAGATCGTCCGATGACGACCGTTACCCTGCGTATGCCAGAAGACGTGATCGACGATCTCAAGCGCGTTGCGCCTCTCTTGGGTTATTCCGGCTACCAGCCTTTGATCCGCGCTTATATCGGCCAAGGGTTGCGCACCGATCTGGCCCGCCTGGAAGATGCCCCCATGACCCGCCTGTTGGAAAACCTGAAGGCGCAGGGTGTATCCGAGGAAACGCTCACCAAAGCGTTAGCCGATTTATCAACCGGATAACCCGTAGATACTGTTATCGCGGTCAAGCACCATGAAGAGCTGGATTGAAGGGTTGTCCTGATTTGAGGACGCCGAAGGCGACATGAACGAGTTTGCGCATCATGGCGCCGATGATGACCATGGGGGCCTTGCCGACGGCGGCGAGGCGATCCCGGAAGGCCCGACCCCAAGCGGTCTTGTGCAAGGTGACCAGTGCGGGCACGTACAGCGCCTTGCGCAGGCCAGCGTGTCCCATTTTCGAGAGGCGGGGTTTGCCGCGCACGCTGCTCCCCGATTCGTGCTGGCGCGGGTCGAGGCCGGCGAAGGCGGCGGCTTGGCGGGCGTGGTCGAACCGCTCTGGCCCGCCGTAGAACGACAGGAGAACCGGGATGGTTTTGTCCCCCAAGCCGGGGATGGAGTCGAGCAGGTCACGCGGGTGCTGGATCGTCGGATCATCGTCGATCCGTCGGCGGATGGCGGCCTCGACCTCGGCGATGGCCTGATCCAGATGCGCGATCATGGCCTCGATGCCCGGGCGCACGCTGGGGTGGGCCGCTGGCAGCCGGTTTTGTTCTTGGGTGCGCATGACGACCAACGCCTCGCGGCGAGCGACCAAGGCCCGCAGTTCGCGCGGGGCCAGGGGCGGTGGGGTCCAGGCGGGTGGGTGTTGGCGGGCACAGAAATCGGCGATCAGTCGAGCGTCCACGGCGTCCGTTTTAGTGCGCACCTGCCGGGCGGCACCACAGGCCTTGATCCGGGCCGGATTGCCCACGCTCACCGGGTAGCCGGTATCGGTCAGCGTTTCGGCCACGGCTTCCCAATCAATACCCGTGGCTTCCATGCAAACATGCAGGGTGGTCTTGTCGTGAGGAACCAACCACGCCTGGAGTTCGGCAAAGCCGGCATCCTAGAGTGAAGACCGGTGCATCATCTACTGCGCGAGATCGATCGCTCCAGGGCGGGTACGGCATCCGGTCTTCCGGGGGACCGTCCCAACATGAACGATCCCCCGCAAAACACAATACAAGGGCGGGTTAGCGTGGCGTAACCCGCTTGGCCGTCCCACCCAATGGCGGGTTACGGGCGGACGCCCTAACCCGCCCTACAATGAGCTAAATCTAGCGCATTGCCGCTCGCGCCGCTTCCGCCAAAAAGCCGGAGCGGGTTTCGCCCCGAGCGCGGACATGGTCGTCGATCCTGGCCAGCAGCAAGCGAGGCAATGTGATGTTGATTTTTTCGGCCGGACCGAAATACCGCTCGACCGGCACTTCGACGACGGCCCAAATCCAGCCGGCGAACTCGGGATCCGCTTGATGCTCGGTCAAGTTATGCGCCGTCGGGATGGTCCCGCCATCCTCGATCAAAGCCTGGCAGTGAAAATCGATGGCTTCCCTAGCCTGATCAACCGCCTCGTCCAGCGTATCGCCTGCCGAAAAGCAACCCGGCAAATCGGGGACGACCACGCCAAAAGCGTGCGTATCGTCACCCGGTTCGATAGCGATGATAAATTTCATAACCCGTTCCTGCCTTTCAAATCAAACCAGCCTGTTTGCGCAACTTGCGCGTGAATCCAGCACCCAAGTCCTTTTTCGGGTGCGGCACACTGAGGTGTCCGCCGCGCGTCGGATGAATGTAGATGTGATGTGAACCTTTGACTGCTCGCAACGTCCAGCCGGCTTTTTCCAGTTCATTGATGAGGTCCGCACTTTTCATGATGGTTATTATAACCACTGTCAAGGCATCATCAATGCCATTACCCCTGAGCAGCCAGGTAGGTCGAGCATGGACGTGCCCGAGATGCGCCCTTCAACCCCATGAACCGGTCGGATAACGCTGCGCTTTTACCTGACCTACGATTTGCCTTTTGATCGGGCGGTAAATAAGGCAAAATGACGGGCATGAAGCTTCCCAACGGCGAACGAGCCGATCTTGGCGTCAAACTCGAAGACTACGTGCTGAATCCACTGCATCGCGAAGGCCAGCATAAGGCCCATGTGTTTGCATCGGTTCTTGGCATCACCGAAGCCAATGCGCAAATCCTTCGAAACGCCCTGCTCGATGCGGCAGCCTCCTCCGACTGCGTCGAGTCAAAAGGCGACAATGGCTTTGGAATGATCTATGTTCTTCGATTCCCACTCGCTACGACAAAAGGCGCGGCAACCGTGTTGTCAGCCTGGATCATCCGCCACGGCGAGGACTTTCCCCGGTTAATGACTTGTTATATCGTTTAATTTTATGAATAAAAAACTTCATCTGCATGATGTCGTTGCTTTGCTTGAAGATTTACCGGCCAAGCACTTTGAAACCGATCAGCCGTTACTGCTCCGTCGCGGTCAGATCGGCACCATCGTGATGACCTACGACGAAAACGCTTTTGAAGTCGAGTTTGCCGATCCTGATGGGCGAACTTATGCCCTGCTCCCCGTCCCAGCCAGTCGGTTGATGCGGTTACGGGATGTGCCAGAATACGCGATGGCCTGATCATCATTCAGAGTGCATAGTACGTAGGGCGGGCTAGCGCAGCGTAACCCGCCGCCCGTTCGATGCTCTAATAACCTGAATTATGAAAAGAAATCAACTGATCAAACACTTGAACGCTCATGGGGCGTTTCTGCTTCGTGAGGGTAGTGGTCATAGTATTTATCAGTTAGGGCGCAATAAAACGCAGGTACCCCGACATACTGAAATTGTCGATGAATTGGCTCGAAAGATCTGCAAAGATCTGGGGATTCCTTTTGTGAGGTGAACAATGCAATTTAGAGCGGTGATCAAACAAACGGAAGGCTGGTGGATTGGCTGGCTGGTCGACGTGCCAGGCGTTAACGCTCAGGAAAAAACTCGTGAGGCGTTGCTTGCGTCACTAAAAATTGGAGCCAAGGAAATGCTGGAAACCGATATCCCTTTCGAACCTGGCTTTTCAATGGAGAAGCTGGATGTTCCTGAACCAGATTGGGCTAGCATGTAGAAACAAGGATGATTAGCCGAACGTAACCTGTCTAACCGGATGAATGAGCCGATTTAATCGCCTTGCGGTACTTCCACTTTTTGTTGTGATGAACCCAATCACCGATCAGAACAAAAAGCAACGTAAACGATGCCCCAAAACCTAGAAAACCCCCGCGCCAAGATTCGCCTAGCTTGGTTATTCGCTGCGGCAACACTCTTGGTTGTTGCGTCCCCCGCCCAAGCTGGCATCGCGTTTGTCGCCCTGGATCAAGATCAGACTTGGACGGTTTACTACCAAGACACGCCGGATGCCCCACCGCGACCAATCCCTAAACCCATTCAAGGCGACGCCAGCGCCCCCAGCCTCAGCCCCGATAACCAAACCATCGTCTTCGAAATACAAAGCGCTGGCCTGTATACCTGCCCTGTGCAAACCGATCAGGATTGCGCCAAACTCCCACTCCCCGCCGGTGACGGCGCTCGCCCTACCTGGTGGGACAACACCGGCCAGATCGCCTACGCCCACTACCGCACCGACGCCAACGGCGAAGACTCAGAACTCTACCTCATTGACCCAGCGCGCCAAATCGTCACTCCACTGATCACC
Source organism: Gammaproteobacteria bacterium (assembly GCA_024235095.1). Lineage (NCBI taxonomy): Bacteria > Pseudomonadati > Pseudomonadota > Gammaproteobacteria > Gammaproteobacteria bacterium. Next base: position 2,187,067 of record JACKNC010000001.1, on the reverse strand, counting down.
CAGACCGGCAGCCTGGATTACCCCGATCTCAGTCCCAACCGTCGCTATCTGGCCTATACCGTTTCAGGCACCGTCGGCTTGCGCCGGGGCGGCGTCCAGGTCACGCAAAGCCTGTGGCGTATGGACTTGAGTACCGGCAAAGCGCGGCAACTGTTGCTCAGCGATGCGCAAGACCTCCACCCGGCCTGGTCGCCGAACGGCCAGTCCCTGGCGTTTGCCTCCAATCGCAGTGGTCAATTCGAGATTTGGATCACCGATGCAGAAGGCGCCCATCCCCAACTTTTGACTTCAGGGCCAAACGGTAAAATGTGGCCAACGTGGTCGCCTGATGGGCAAACGATCCTCTATACCCACCTGGAAGACGGACGGCATCAACTGTGGATGATCGATGCTGACGGCTCCAATCCCCGCCGTTACCAACCCTTCGGCCCTGGCAGCAACAAAGAACTCAGAGATGCAGACTGGCGATGAATACAACGCTCCTCAAAAGGCTTCTTCGGCTATCTGGCGTAAGCCTGATCGCATGGCTTAGCATCATCATCCCGCTTTGGGCCTCCACTGAAGCGCCGACGTTCAGCGCTGTTGCCTTGGACGCCACCGCCTTTGATCCCACGCGCGGGCAACCCGTCAAGCTCACCTACCAACTGGCCCAACCCGACAAAATAACGGTTCGCGTGTACGACCCGGATGGCGGCTTGGCGCACACCCTGCTGGACGCCGTCGAGCAGCCCGCTGGATCGCACGAACTTCTCTGGGATGGCCGCGACGAACAGCAACAACCCGTACCCGACGAAGCCTACACCTTCACCCTGGAAACCGCTTCCGGCGCGATTTACGATCCAACCACCTTCTCCGGTGGCGCGGTCGGCGACATCACCAACGCCCAGTTCAACAACGATGGTACGGTGCTTTACCGATTACCCGCCGCGTCGCGCGTGCTGATGCGGCTGGGCATCCATAACGGCCCGCTGTTGAAAACGCTGGTGGATTGGAAACCGCGCACCGCCGGAACGATCACCGAATCCTGGGACGGATATGACGTGGACCACCTCATCAAGCTTCATGCACAGAAAGACTTTGCCGCGCTCATCACCACAGTCGCTTTGCCGGAACTTACCGTCATTGCCTACGGCAACACGCAGGAAAGCTATCGGGATTACAAGCTGGGCCGCGCCAAAGACCACCCGCAAAAACCTGACCGCCCCCGCCAACAGGACCCCAACGTGCAACTCCGCCCAGAGAACCTCGTTCCTCCGGCTTGGGCGCGAGCGCCCCAAGTCCGCATGAGTTTTCCTGAACTCGGCGAAACCGTAGAGGACGCTGTTCCAGCGATACAGGAGGCAGTTGCCGTGCGCGTTGACGTAGACCCGACGGACCGGGATCGACTGCTGAACGATCAGTTCGAGATCATCTTTTTTGTCGACCAGGTTTTTTTCGCCGAAGCCGAGCGCGGCTATCTGCCTCTCAACTGGCGCTGGGAATTGCAACAGATACCGCCGGGCGAGCATGTACTCACCGTCAATATTTCCAGCTTCAAGGGACAGGTCGGCGTCGCCAGCCGGAAAGTGCAGGTCGTTCAACCCACCACCCCTTGATTTCAACAAAAAATTCAGGAATTCACTAATGAAACAGGCTTTTGGTTTATGGCTCTTCCTCCTGAGCCACTGGGCTGGTGCGGCGGAAGTGGTGATCTACACCTCACTCGACCAGGTGTTTTCCGAACCGATCCTGCAAGCCTTCGAACAACGAACCGGTATCCAAGTGAAAGCCGTTTACGATGTCGAAGCCTCGAAAACCACGGGACTGGTCAACCGGTTGATCGCCGAAAAGGATCACCCTCAAGCCGATGTCTTCTGGAACTCCGAAGTAGGCCGCACCCTGATACTCAAAGACAAAGGCGTGTTAGCGCCCTATTCATCGCCCGCCGCTGTCGATATTCCCGCGCAGTTCAAAGATCGAGACGGTTATTGGACCGGTTTCGCCGCGCGCGCGCGCGTCCTGATCTACAACACCAAGCTCCTCAAACTAGAAGAGGTTCCTCAATCCATCTTTGCCTTGACTCAGCCACAATGGAAAGGCAAGGTCGCCTTGGCCTATCCGCTCTTCGGTACGACGGCCACGCAGGTCGCGGCGCTCTACGCAACGCTTGGACCGGAAAAAACCGAAGAGTATTTACGCGCTTTGAAGGACAATGATGTCCTGATCGTCGATGGTAATTCAGTATCCCGCGACGTCGTCGTACGCGGCGAAGTCCCCATCGGTTTCACCGATACCGACGATGCTTATGTCGCTCTCCAAGCTGGCCAACCCGTTGACATGGCGTTTCCCGATCAAGAGGGCATCGGTACGCTGCTGATTCCTAATACGGTAGCGCTGATCGAAGGCGCCCCCCACCCCAAGGAAGGTCAGCAATTGATCGATTATTTATTGTCGCGCGACGTGGAAAGCCAACTGGCGTTCGCCGATTCCATGCAAATCCCTGTGCGCGCCGACGTAAAAACACCGGCTCATGTACCGTCTTATAGACGCATTCACGCAATGTCAGTCGATTACGAGGCGATTGCTGATCAACTCGAACGCGCTGCTCGTTTCAGTCGCAGCTTGTTTATCCGCTAAACCATGCGGCTGCCACGCTGGGTGACCGGGCTGGCATGGCTGATTTTTGCGCTGGCGGTTTTACTACCGCTGGGTCAACTGGTTTGGGAAGCGACAAGGGTTGATGGCCACTGGGATCTGAACCCGTTTCGCGAACTGCTGTTGACGCAAAGGCAATGGCAGTTGCTCCAAAACAGCTTGCTCCTGGCGGGAGGCGCCAGCGGCATCGCGCTGATCTTGGGCGTTCCCCTGGCCTTTTTCATCCAGAAAACCGATCTCTGGGGACGATCCCTTTTCAGCTTGGCCTATCTGAGTCCGCTACTGATTCCACCCTACATACAAGCCATCGTTTGGAGTCATTTACTGGCGCCTGAAAACGTCATCAACGCCTTCTTCATGAACGTGCTGGGATGGCAAACAGCCCCCTTCAGCGCTTATGGCCTGCCGGGCGCCTCCTTTGTGCTCGGCCTGGCTTACTCTCCCTTCATCACCCTCTTAACCATCAGTGGCTTCAAGAGCATGGAGCGCCGTTATGAGGAAGCCGCACTTTTGCAACAGGGAACTTGGCGCACCTTGGTCTCTATTACCTTGCCTCTACTGTTACCCCATATCATCGCCGGAACCCTGTTCGTCTTTGTGTTTGCAATCATTGACTTCGGAGTACCGGATATTCTGCGCGTTAGAGTTTATTCCATTGAAATCTTCATCCAGCTCAGTGCTTTTTACGATCATCGAGCCGCAATCATTCTAGGGCTGCCTTTGTTATTCGTCACGATGGTTTTGATGACACTGCAAGTCTGGATCATGCGCGGACGATCTTACATCAACCTCGCGGATGGTTTCAGTGGTGCGTATTATTATCGATTAGGGAAAACACAGATACCGTCATTAATCGTTTGCCTGTCGATCATGAGTCTATCGGTCCTAATGCCGGTAGGCGCTCTGTTAAACATGGCCGGCCCACTGACAACCTATCAGCAAAGCCTGAGCACATCCTGGAAGCAAATCGGCTTCAGTTATCTCATGGCGATAGTCAGCGCCGGCGCAATGACGATTTTGGCGTTTTTCATTGCCCATGCAATGATGAGAAGCTCAAAAAAAATTAGAGTGGGGTTGGAATATTTAACGCAGATACCTTTTGCTGTGCCTCCCATGATGCTAGGACTGGGTCTTATCAAGATTTGGAATAGACCAGAGACCACTTGGCTGTACAGCAGTGGCCTAATTATTCTTCTAGCCTATCTAGCTCATTTTGTGCCTTTCACTCTTCGCGCCGTCTATGCCAGTTTACAACAAGTCCATCCAAGTCTGGAAGAAATGGGGTGGCTGATGAGCGCAAGACCTTATCGGGTCATCATGCAAATCATTTTACCGCTCGTTCGCCATGGGCTATTGACAGGTTTTTTTATTTCTTTTGTCTTGGCTATGGGCGAACTAGGCGTCACGCTCCTGGTCCTTCCGCCAGGGATGGCGACGATCCCTATCAAAATCTACAACTATATGCACTATGGCGCTGAAGCGACCGTCGCCGCATTATGCTTGATTTTGCTGGTGCTACAATGGCTGTTCTCCCTAAGTCTCTTGGGTTTTTCTGCTTGGCTTGACAAGAAAATGACATGATTGAAATCAAGCATCTTTCCAAGGATTACGGTGTTAAAAAAGCACTGGATCATATCAATATGATCGTGCCATCGAATGCTATTGAAGTTGTCTTAGGCCCTTCAGGCTGTGGCAAGACTACGTTGCTAAGACTGATAGCGGGTTTTGAGCAACCTACTTCTGGGGAGATTCGGATCAAGGGTCGAACTGTAAGCTCCAACCATCGGATGGTTTTGCCTAATCAACGGCAAATTGGAATGATTTTCCAAGATTTGGCGCTATGGCCACACATGACGGCATATGAGAATGTCGCTTTTGGTTTGAAAGGAAAAAAGATCAATCGTGTGGAGATTCGCCAAAAAGTTGATGAAGCGCTGTATACCGTATCCTTGTTGGAGAACAAGAACCGTTTTCCACAACATCTATCAGGTGGAGAAAAACAACGGCTCGCTCTGGCTAGAGCCATCGCGGCTGAACCTGCTTATCTTCTGATGGATGAGCCGTTTGGCAGCTTGGATCCCATGCTGAAACAAAGCATGATGGAGTTACTCATGAAGACCCAGCAAAAATCATCTCTGTCGATATGTTATGTGACGCATCATCTAGAGGAGGCGTTAAAACTTGCTGATCATATCACTTTAATGCATCGAGGAAATATAGTGCGCGTGGCTGATAGGAATTTTTTTGGTCAATTTTCGACGGAGGAGCTTTTAGCATGGTGCGTCGAAGCGTTTTGAAGCTCTTTTTTAAAGTCGTTTTAGTATGTTCTGTTCTTATAGCAAGTACGAGTAGATCAGAGGAAATAGCGCTTTTTACCACATGGGAAAATTTCGAAGCAGATAAATGCGCTTCCATTTGGTTGATCCAACGTTTCGTCGCGCCAAATGCGAAAATCCGTTTTTACCCGAAAGGGGAATTATTGACTGAAGGTGTGTCGTTTGATACCCCTGATTCCGAGTTCCGACGATATCATAATAAATCTACCTTTGAAACTTTCCTGGAGCACTATAAGATCACGGATAAAAAAGCCATTGATATTGGAAACATCGTTCATGATATCGAGATTAATATTTGGGAGAAAAAAGCGCTTTCGAAAACTATAGAAGTTATGAATGAAATAAACCAGCTTAGGAAAGATTTAAATTTAAATGATCATGAAAGAATAATTCAAACGTGTGTATCGTATTTCGATACACGGTTTTAGCAGTTGTGTTGCAAAAAGGTATTGTCAACTTATCGAAAGGGAAACGTAATTTCCCGGTAGTGTTCCAGACATAGTTTTTTTATATTCGTAGTAGTATCCCGTGAGCCGAATTTTTATTTTTTTAAATTTATACCGATTTCACAAAGACATTTTTCAATTCCCACTGGATTCCCGTTTTTATGCCTGCTTTCCAATACGCCGCGCTTGATCAGAAAGGTCGCCAGCGCAAGGGCCTGATCGAGGCCGATACCCCGCGCATGGCGCGCCAGCTATTGCGTGAGCGCAATCTCAACCCCTTGGGGGTTGAAGAAGTCGCCAGTCAGGAGCGCGCGGGGCGTCTGCGGTTATTTCAACCCCGCATCAGTCCCACTGATCTGGCGCTGATTACGCGGCAACTGGCGACTCTGGTCGGCTCCGGCCTGCCCCTGGAGGAAGCCTTGGGCGCAGTGGCGCGGCAGGCTGAGCGGGCGCGGTTGAACGGCCTGTTGCTCGCGGTGCGCGCCCGGGTGCTGGAAGGACATGCTTTAGCTACTGCGCTAGGCGATTTTCCCCAAGTGTTCCCGGAACTGTACCGGGCAACGGTCGCCGCTGGGGAGCAATCCGGTCATCTAGACGTCGTGTTCGAACGGCTGGCTGATTACACCGAGGCTCGCCAGCAGATGCGCCAAAAGGTCGGACTGGCGTTGTTCTATCCGTTGTTGTTAACCGGGGTTGCGGTCCTGATCGTAGCCGGTTTGTTGACCTACGTGGTGCCACAGGTTGTGCAGGTTTTCAGCAGTCTTAACCAGCAGCTGCCGGCGCTGACCCGGGGATTGATCGCCCTCAGCGATTTCCTGCGCGAATACGGCTGGCTAGTGTTGGGAATACTGGCAGGAGGCGCAGTGAGTTGGATTTACGCCCTGCGCCGGATCGGTTTCAAACGACGGGTTCATCAAGCCCTGCTGAAATTACCCTTGATTGCACGGTTGACCCGCGGCGCCAATACCGCCCGCTTCGCCCGCACCTTCAGTATTCTCATGGCCAGTGGCGTACCAGTGCTGGAAGCGATGCGCATCTCGGCGCAGGTGTTAAGTAATTTACCGATGCGGGAAGCGGTTGAGCAGGCGGCGGCGCGAGTGAAGGAAGGGGCCAGTTTGCAAAAGGCGATCAGCAACAGCGGCTATTTTCCGCCCATGACCGTGCAGTTGATTGCTAGCGGCGAGGCCAGCGGCCGGCTCGAGAATATGCTGGAGCGGGCGGCGGTGCAGCAGGAACGCGAGACCGAGACCTTAATCGCCGCTCTGTTAGGGATTTTTGAACCGGTGCTGATTCTGGTAATGGGCGGGGTGGTGCTGGTGATCGTATTAGCAATTCTATTGCCGATCTTCGACCTCAATCAACTTGTGCGTTGAAGCGCATGAATAAATACTTGGGATGTTGGCGTTGAGGTATGGATTCAGTATAATTTTATTTTTATGATTAATAAGTTAATAGCACGCCGTGGTTTCCCATAGCTGTTCGGAGCATAATGGGCGTTGTTTGAATATCCAACTCACCTGAACAGAAAGACTGACTCATGTTGATCTTGCCGGACAACTTTCAGCCTGCCATTCTGCCGCCTGCGGACATCGAACAACCGGCTTGGTGGTTTATATTTGCTCATGGCCAATTGCTGGCGCGTTCCGCCGACCAGGGACTGGAGCTGCCGTTGGCTTCGGTTTGGCCCTTTGCCAAATGGCCGCCCACGCGGCGATTGTATCTGGGAACCTTGCAGGGTCGCCCCTGTCACGCTGCCGAAGCGGTAAACGCCGAACCACCGCCGGGATGGGCGTTTGAGAACTTGCGCGGTTTATGGACGCGATTGGACGAAACCCTGCTCGGGGTAGCGGGACATGCTTTGCAGCTGATTGAATGGGATCGCAACCACCAATTCTGCGGCCAGTGCGGAACGCCTACCGAGCGCCGCGCCGAGGAACGCGCCCGCTACTGCCATGCATGTCAACTCGCTGCTTATCCGCGACTCTCGCCTGTTGTTATGGTGCGAGTGACATACAATGACAAAATTTTGCTGGCGCGGGCGCCGCGCTTTGCGCCTGGAATGTATAGTGTGCTGGCCGGATTTGTGGAGGCCGGCGAGACTCTGGAGCAGACTATCCATCGCGAGGTCGCTGAAGAAGTCGGTATTCAAGTTTGTAACTTACGCTATTTTGCCAGCCAGTCCTGGCCATTTCCACATTCGTTAATGATCGCCTTTACCGCTGATTATGCCAGCGGTCAGTTACAGGTTGATGGCCGGGAAATCCTGGAGGCCCGCTGGTTTGTCCCCAATCAGATGCCAGGCTTACCCAGCCCCATGAGCATGGCTTGGCGGTTGATCCAGGATTACCTGGCCGATCACCATTAATTTTGTTTTGGCGCCAGCCAAGCAGTAAGCAAGGGCGAGAGCCGTTACGCGAAGACTGCCCCGGGAGGCGAGGGATGTTTCAACAATCTAACTTACCCTGCGGTTCCACTACTCGGTTTGATAAGCAGAATGAATTGAAAATACGTTTTGCGGCGCTCTGGATGCGCCGTGTCAATGCGGATAAACCGGCGGTTGCAGAAGCGATTCATGACCGGCTGATCGATTTCTACAACCAGTCGCATCGTCACTACCATACCCTGGAGCATATCCGGCACTGTTTGCGCGAGTTTGATCGAGCAGCGACCTTGATGGATGACCCCGGCGCTGTGGAGATGGCGATCTGGTTCCATGATGCTATTTATGAACCTGGGGCGAAAGATAATGAGCAGCGCAGCGCCGAATTATTCCAGAAATGCTCAAATGCCAGTGGATGTACGAACGCTATTTTACAGCAGCATATTCATGATTTAATCATGATCACGACTCACCGTGAACCGCCAAGCCAGCGCGATGAACAATTCATCGTTGATATCGATTTATCCAGTTTCGGACTACCCTGGGACCAGTTTGAAAGTGACGGGCGCCGGATTCGCGCCGAATGCGCTGATATGAGTGATGACGAGTATTATCCGGGCCATGTCCGGTTTTTACAGGCGTTGCGGGAACGTCCGACCTTCTTTTTCACCGCTTTCTTCCAGAAACGCTATGAACGAACGGCGCGCGAAAATATTGAACGGCTTATTATGGACCTGCGCATGCGTGGTTATTACTGAATCCGGTTATTTCGCCCTCGGGGATCAGGGAGATGAAATTTAAGCTGAGCAACCTGGCGTCCATGCTAGGCGCCCCATCGGGATCAAGCCATCAGGAACCGACGACCATCCTGTTTGCCGATATTAGCGGGAGCACTCGCCTGTTTGAAAAATATGGCGATGTGCGCGCCCGGCAGATCGAGAGCCGGGTGCTCGACCTGCTGGCGGAACAGACCATTGCTCATCAGGGTGCGGTGATCAAAACGATAGGCGATGAAATCATGAGCCGCTTTCCCGTCGCGGCCTCGGGTGTGCAGGCTGCAAGTGGTATGCAACAAGGGATCAAGAATGATCCAGTATTGGCGGATTTGAATATAGCGATTCGGATTGGCCTGCACCATGGCCTGGTGCTGGTCGAGAAGAATGATGTATTCGGCGATGCGGTTAATGTTGCGGCGCGAATGGTGGCGCTGGCCAAGGCCGATCAAATCATTACGACTCGGGAGACGGTGGACTGTCTGTCGCCTGAACTTCAGCAAATGACCCGGAGTCTTGGCCGTTCCTGGGTGCGAGGCAAGCAGGATGAAATGGAAATCGTCGAGGTCATCTGGTATGAATCCACCAGTCTGACCCAGATGTCCGCACTGACTCAGATGTCCAGCGAAGAGTCTCAAAAGGCGCTGCGCAACCTGCTCAATGCGCGTTTAGTCCTCAATTATCAGGGACATAATCAAGAGTTGGCACCTTCCAGCGAAGCCTTTACTATCGGACGCGGCCCGAAGAACAGGCTAGTCGTCGATCGGGAGCAGGTCTCCCGCAGTCATGCGGCTATTGAGTTCCGGCAGGGCAAATTTATCCTAGCGGACCACAGCACGAATGGAACATATCTGATGCTGGAAAATGGATCGCGGTTTTTCGTGCAGCGCGAAGAAATAACCCTGCACGACCGAGGGATAATTTGCCTGGGACAGGCCGCTTTTGAACAGAATCCCGATATTATCCACTATGAATGCAGATATGCCGCTTGAATGCCTCTCCCAAGCCGATTTTTTTAGCCTCTCTGCATGAAAACCAGACAAATTCAGGAGCAACTTTCTGTTTCCGTTCCTGAAACCTGAAACCTGGTGCCTGAACCTCCATCGCAGGAACAATGTATTCAGCACATCCAACATTCAAACATGACTATCGATTATGAAACTCGTTGAAATGCTTCTCGAACGCACCATCCTGCTCAGTCGCTGGCTGCTGGCGCCGCTCTATCTGGCGCTAATCGCCGTACTGGTCCTGTTCACGGTCAAAGCAGTACAGGAGGCGGTGCATTTGTTCCAAATCATCCTGGGCGTCAGCGAAACCGATCTGGTTCTGTCAGTACTAGGGCTGATCGATATGGTGCTGGTCGCCAATCTACTGGTGATGGTCATTCTCAGTAGCTACGAAACGTTCGTTTCCGCGCTGGATACCACCGGTGATCAGGAAAAACCCTCGTGGTTGGGCAAAATTGATGCTGCCACGATCAAAATCAAGCTGTCGGTCGCCATCGTTGCTATTTCCTCCATTCACTTGCTTAAAGCGTTTATGACCGCTCCACATCAGAATGGCGATCAGCTGCTATGGAATAACCATTTGTTCTGGCTGGTGGTCATCCACCTGACCTTTGTCGTGTCGGCGCTGGGAATGGCAGTCGTTGACCGGATAGCCTTCGCTCAGCACCGCTCGCATTGAAGCCCCTGCCGACCCACCCAGTCACGGGCGAATTGCCAGGCGACTCGACCGCTACGCGACCCACGTTGCAAGGCCCAGCGCAGAGCCTCCTGCTGAGCGGCTTCATCCAATCCTGTCGGCCATGCCAGACGCTCCAGCCAGTGGGCGACAATCGTCAGATAGTCGTCCTGACTGAAGGGATGAAATGACAACCATAGCCCAAAACGCTCTGATAGCGAGATTTTTTCCTCCACAGCCTCGCCGTGATGCAACTCACCATCTATCAGGCGAGCATCTTCATTCTCACGCAGGTATTCGGGCAGCAGGTGGCGGCGATTTGACGTCGCGCACAACATGACATTGTCAGGCGCAGCGTTAATGGAGCCGTCCAACATCGCTTTGAGCGCCTTGTAACTGGGATCGTTGGCTTCGAATGACAGATCATCGCAATACAGCAGAAATCGTTCGGGCCGCTCGAATAAGGGTTCGACGATGTCCGGTAAATCCAGCAAATCATGCCGGTCTACCTCGATGAGCCGCAGACCCTGTTCGGCATATTCATTGAGCAGCGCCTTGATCAACGAGGATTTACCCGTACCGCGCGCGCCCCACAGCAAAACATGGTTACAGGGACGTCCGGTCAGGAACTGTCGCGTATTCAAGTCTAACGCCGCTTTTTGACGGTCAATCCGTTGCAGATCGGCCAAGCGCAACCGGTGAGGATGCCGCACCGGTTGCAATCCGCCGCTTTTGGCGAAGCGTCGCCAGCGAAACGCCCGGTATTGCGCCCAGTCTGGAACCGCCAGCGCTGTAGGCAAGAGCGTCTCCCAGCGGGTCAACACGCGACTGAGTTGTTCAGCTAGCGCGATGTCCAGCGTCAGAGTCACTGATTCCACGATGTCAACGACTCATCACCAGTGTGCTCGATCCCTGGTTCGGGCTGTCCAGCAGGATCAGATCAGCAACGATACGGGCACTTTCCTCCAGCGCGACGTCCGGAATCAGACTGTCCTTGCCTTCTGGAATCTCGTCACCTGGTTTGAGCAACGGCAGTTTCTTGAGAGTCCGGTAGCGATTTTCGCGCTCCCGTTGCCAGGCTTCGAGCCGTTCCTGCTCAGTCCGGCGCTGTTTTTCCAGCAACGAAACCGTGGTCTTGTCCCGTTGTTGCCGGGTAAATTCGAGATCGTGCAGGAATGCCTGGTAATCCGGATCGTCAGCGACTCTTCGTTGATGCCGGCGGGCCAGCTCCGGCGCCAGCGTTGCCAGGCGCCGTTCCCCTTCATAACGAGTCGCGGGGATTTCGTCCCAGGGCAAGGCGTTTTTCTGTGCGCTTTCGCCAAGGTCATCGCTGTCCAGTATCGACGGAATAGCGATATCCGGCAGTACGCCACGATGTTGGGTGCTGCCGCCGCTGACCCGATAGAATTTGGCGATGGTGATTTTTAACTGGCCCTGTGGTTCACGGGTCCGGGTGAGCCGGCTCAGGTCCACTAGGGTTTGCACCGTGCCCTTGCCGAAAGTCGGATCGCCAATCACGATGCCGCGCCCATAATCCTGAATGGCGCCGGCAAAGATTTCCGAAGCCGAGGCGCTGGCGTGATCGACCAGCACCGCCAGAGGACCATTATACACCTGGCCTTCGTCCTTATCTTCCTCGACTTCCACGCGGCCACCAGAATTTCTGACCTGAACCACTGGCCCCTCGTCGATGAACAGCCCGGTTAAATCGACTGCTTCCTGCAGCGAGCCACCGCCATTCTCGCGTAAATCCAGCACCAGTCCATCAATTCGGCCTTGCAGTTCTTTTAACAATCGCCGAACATCGCGGGTGGTGCTGCGGTAATCCTTGACGCCCCGTCGAGCCGCTTCAAAATCGCTGTAAAATGCCGGGACGGTAATGACGCCCACTCGCAGCTCACGACCACCGGAGTCCTTGAAGGTTTTGATCTCACTCTTGGCCGCCTGTTTTTCCAGCTTGATGGTGTCACGCACCAGGCGCACCGATTTTTCCGCCGCCGTCGCTCCGGCTTTGCCTGGCAGGATTTTCAGGCGCACCACCGTACCGCGCGGGCCACGGATTTTCTCGACGACATCGTCAAGTCGCCAGCCTACGACATCCACCCACGGATCCTCATCACCCTGGGCAACAGCGACGATCTTGTCGGTAGGGCGAATCTGCTGACTGAGATCCGCTGGACCGCCCGTCACCAGCTCCACAACCGTGACCTGTTCGTCTTCCATGCGTAATACGCAACCAATACCCTCCAGCGACAGACGCATTTGAATGTTGAAGTTCTCGGTGTTGCGCGGCGAAAAGTAAGCGGTATGCGGGTCGAACGCCTGGGCCACTGCATTCATATACCACTGAAAAACATCGTCGCTGGTCGATTGCAGGGCTTGCCGTAGGCGGTTGTCATAGCGCTTGCTCAGCAATTCGCGGGCCTCGGCCTGATCCTTGCCTGACAGGATCAGGGTCAGCATTTCATGCTTCAGCCGCTTGCGCCACAAGTCATCCAGTTCTTCGGACGTCCTGGCCCAAGGCGCATCCTTGCGGTCCAGGTTCAGCGATTCGTCGACATCGAAGCGAAATTCCTGTTTGAGCAGAGACTGAATACGGGCGGTTCGCTCGGTCAGTCGGCGCAGATAGGTATTGAAAATGTCATAGGCCGGATGCAGGTCGCCCTCCTTGACCGCGTCATCCAGAGTCGTGCGATAGGGTTCGAAACGGGCGATATCGCTGGCCAGAAAATAGGAACGGCTGAAATCGAGACTGTCGAGATAGGCGTTCAACACCAGTGACGATAGCGCATCATCCAATGGACTTTGCCGATAATGATGTTGCGACAGCAGGTTAGCGATGGTCCGATCCAGTGAATCCTGACGAGAGGTTGGTGTCAGGGTTTTGACTTGGAAAGTCGGGTTGGCGTCATCCGGTCTGGCGAAGACGCCAGGCGCTTCCAGAGTCAGGATCAGCGACAGTAGCAGGGTCGTCAGGATTTTCAGGCTTGGAAAAGGGTAGTGCATGATGTTTCTCAATAGAGAGAGGCCGTGAACGCAGCGCCGCTCCCGCTCAGAACGGGACGGGATGCACCAGGACAATATCGGTGGCGACCGGTTGCTTACCGTTCGGTTCGGCCAGGGTGAATTCAAAAATATGGTTGCGAGACGGCAACTTCATAACATTGAAGCCATCGGGCAGGCTGGAATCGTGGAAGAACGCCGTTCGATAAGGGGACTCGGAGTCGCGCGAATCGGTTTTCCACAGATACGGGGACAGCTTGACCAAAAAACGCATGAAGCCAAAGCTTTTATTATCGTCATGGTGGTAACAATAACCACGGACTCGGGATCCCATGGCTCCCCAGATCGGCGATAGATAATCATCGCCCCGGGTAGGCAACAGTCCCGGCACCAGATAACCGGAGACAAACATGTCGGATTCTCTGCGCAGTTCCTCGGAAACATTGTCGAAAGCCAGGGTTTCTACCCGACAGCCTTTATTTTGCAAGGCGCGCACCACCTGTACGAAGTCCCCATCGCCGGTGGCCAGCAGCACCCGATCCAGATTCTCCGACTGCAGCAGGACATCGACCGCCATGTCGAGATCGGCGTTCGCCTTTCCGTAACGGTTCCCAGCTTCATCCTGGAACCACTTGACCCGTTTTTCGATGACTTTATAACCCAGTTCACGAAGAGCCGATTGATAAGCACGAGCCTTGTCTCGATAGACCATGTTGGTTTCGGCGCGTTCCTCATCGTAAGAGAGATAGACATTCAAGCGCAGGGGTTCAGCATAATCGCGGCAGGCGAATTCGCGCAGTATGTCGTATTGCATACGCTGGCCGCCGTTACGGGAAATATTGGAGGCGTCTACATAAACACCCACCTTGGCATGGGATTTGAAATCGATAGTAGTCATACTTGTTCTAAAACTCGTTGAATTGCTGGAATGATGTTAGAAAAATAAACTGTATTTTTTCAGAGACAGTTTGGAGCGCGCTTGAATGCCGCTCCTTTTTACAAAGTCTAGCATTTTACCTGTTTTGGCGGCTTTACTGATACAGTTCTTGCCATGACGCATTGATCGATGTTAGTGGGGCGGACGATGAAGGCCAGTCGGCGAAATCGCCCGCTGGCCACAGCCGATGGTCGTTCCGTTTAGCTGTGCTCCATGTCCAGCAATGGTTTGATCAAATCCAGCGGCACTGGAAACACCACGGTCGTGTTGTTATGAACGCCGATATCAGCGAGGGTCTGCAAATAGCGCAATTGCAGGGCTTGGGGTTGCGAGGCGATGATTTGGGCAGCCTGGCGGATGCGTTCAGCCGCCTGAAATTCTCCCTCAGCGTTGATGATCTTGGCGCGTCGCTCTCGTTCAGCTTCCGCCTGGCGGGCAATCGCACGGATCATGCTTTCGTCGATGTCCACATGCTTCACTTCCACATTGGTTACTTTGATGCCCCAGGCATCGGTCTCAGCATCCAGAATCGTCTGAATATCCTGGTTCAGCTTTTCCCGTCCGGCCAGCATTTCGTCTAATTCGTGCTGGCCCAGCACCGAACGCAGCGTGGTTTGCGCCAACTGGCTGGTGGCGGCGAAGTAGTCCTCGACCTGGATAATCGCCCGTTCCGGTTCAATGACCCGAAAGTAAACGACTGCATTGACCTTGACCGACACATTATCGCGAGAAATCACATCCTGACTGGGCACGTCCATGACCACCGTGCGCAGATCGACACGCTTTATTTGCTGAATGACCGGAACCACGATGATCAGTCCAGGTCCCTTGACGGCCTGAAAGCGGCCCAGAAAAAACACCACGCCGCGCTCGTATTCGTAGAGCATTTTGATCGAGGCGAAGACCAACGCCAACAACACCAGCAAGGCAATGATGAACGGATGGAAAAAGATCATGACGGCAGTTCCTCTTTTATGGATGCGGAATCCAGTGGTTGCACGAACAGGGTGAGTCCCTTGCGGCCGACAACCCGCACCCGTTCACCCCGAAGCAAGGGCTGCTGAGCGCAGATTCGCCAGGATTCACTGTGAATCCTGGCCCAGCCAACTTCTTCGTCGGTCACCACACCGATTGCGCCCAGCAATTGCTCCTGGCCACTGACGATGGGACGCTGGCGTTGGCGAAGCATCAAGGTCGCCAGCCCGATCAAGACCACAGCGCTCGCCAGGGCAAAGCCAACGATCAGGCCCAGTGGGACTTCATAACCGGGACCGGTTTCGTCCCATAGCAGCAGCGAGCCAGCGACAAAGGCGACCATGCCCCCCAGGCCGAGTATGCCGAAACTGGGGGCGAACGCTTCAGCGACCATGAAGGTTAATCCCAACAGTAAGAGCGCCAGTCCGGCATAATTGACCGGGAGCACCTGAAACGCGAACAGGGCCAACAGCAGGCAAATTCCTCCCAGTACGCCTGGCGCCACCGCGCCTGGATTGGATAACTCGAAAAATAATCCATAGACGCCAATCAGCATCAACACGTATGCGACCATTGGATGGGCGATCAAGGCCAACAATTGGTTGCGCCAATCGGGTTTAAGAGCTTCGACGGTTAATCCCTGAGTTGCCAGCGAGCGGGTTTCACCTGCGATTGTCACTAAGCGGCCATCGACTTGCATCAATAATTCGGCAACATTGGCGGCAACCGCATCGATCACATTTTGCTGCAAGGCATCCTGGGCGCTGAGACTGGCGCCTTCGGTGACCGCCTGTTCGGCCCATTCGACATTGCGTCCGCGCAACTGCGCCAGAGAACGCAAGTAAGCGCGCGCATCGTTGACCAATTTACGCTCCATGGTGGATCCGGTGGGAGTCAGGGATTTCTCAGCGGGTTGATCGGTTTCGGAAGAGCTGGATTGGTCCTTCGAGGACGCGCTGGAGGGTGGCCTGGACGGTTTACTGGTTTGATCCGAATCGGAGGGCCGTCCTGGCATTGGCAAGCCACCTATTTGCACTGGCGTAGCCGCGCCCAAATTGGTAGCCGGAGCCATGGCGGCGACATGGCAGGCGTAAAGAATGTAAGTACCGGCGCTGGCCGCGCGCGCGCCTTCTGGGGCGACATAGCCGATCACAGGGACCGGTGAAGCTAGAATGGCCTGGATAATATCGCGCATTGAGCTGTCCAGACCGCCGGGCGTGTCAATTTGCAGGATCACAGCGGCGGCTTTGCGTTCCCGCGCCTGCTCCAGACCGCTTAGAATGAAATCGCGACTGGCTGGACCGATGGCGCCCCGTATTTCCAAGAGTAGCGCCTGACTGGAAGATGATGACTGTGGCGTGGGCGCAGCCCCACTCAACCCTGTCCACATTAGCAGTATGATCAGAATCTTGAATGCCCGCATACCGGTTCTCGCCTTGATCGTGAGAGATCAATTTATAGTGTAGACCGTCAGCAGCGATACAAGATTCTGCTTTGTAAGGAGGGCCTCCCTTTCTCCCACGATCACGGAGGGCAATAAGCTAATAAGCTCGGCAACAATTCCGCCCCGCGCTTTTCGCCTGATACAGCGCCTGGTCAGCGCGTTGAAAGACGCTTTGCACGCTATCTCCCGGTTTAAAATTCGACAAACCGCAGGAGATCGTAACGGGAATATTCGCATCTCCATGCTTGAATCCACATTCAGCGATATGCAGCCGAATCTGATCGGCCACCTGCCGGGCGGCTTCAATATCAGCGCCTGGCAACAGCATGGCGAATTCCTCGCCGCCGTAACGAGCCAGGAAATCCGTGCAACGCAACCGCTTGTTTATTTGCTGAGCAACCATGCGGAGAACTTCGTCACCTGCAGCATGACCATAGTGATCGTTGATCTTCTTAAAGTGATCAATATCCCAGATCAAAAATGACAAGGGATTGCCAAAGCGTTTCCAGCGTTGAAATTCCTGCTGAAATTGTTCTTCGTATGCCAAACGGTTGGGAATTCCAGTCAATGGATCTTCCCGGAGACGGGTGCTCTTTTCATGAAGCAGGTGGATGAGACGCTCCTTCTCTTTATTCAGTGCGGCGATCTGATTCTGCAATTCCGCGATCAGCAACTCACTCTGTTTGGCGTGCGCGGATTTATCGATGGATTGTACAGGTTCAGAATGTTTGTCATGGGCTATCTTATGCAGTTTCCGCCGACTGCGTAACCGAAGTTGCGTCGCAGCGACTGAACCGATAACCGCCAGCACGGTTGCGGGAATAGCAAACGGCTCAAGCGTTTGCAGTAACAGCGGTTCCGCTATCGCGCTATTGGCGACCATTGCTGAAGCGCCGCGCCAGACACTGATCAATGCGAATATTTGTGCCGATATCTCAATGAAGCGTATCCACTTTGTGTCCATTGTTTTTAACCCTTCTCAGTCATTCGCTGCTGTCATTGATGATTTATCAACTGGGTTCGATCGACCGCTTTCAGCACATCATGTAGAAGTTCGAGAGCATACTTTTGCGTATCAGTTGCCACCCAAAAAGCCGATCTGGCCTATTGGAGATCGCATACTGAATCTAGGCAAAATAGATGCCATTTATTAAATATAATTAAAAACAATATATTATGGGATATGATGGTTGTCAATATTTTGACTTTTCTTTTGGGGTCTTGAAGGCGGTTCAAGCCGTCAATCCATTGACGCTGCTCGATTCCAAAGGACAAACTACCAATGCCGTGTCGGCATCCGGCTGAGCCATACCTCGGCGCTGGCGGTCTGACCCGACTGGTCCAGTACGGTAATTCGTACTTGTCCTTCGCCATCGGGTAGCCAAAATGTTTCGCGTTGCCAGGGGTCCGCGGGGAGCGGTCGACCGTTCACGAGCCAGCGCAAGGGCCGGATTCCTCCCTTCGCCGCCAGCGGCAATGCAGCCAACGCACCATCCTGATCAGGCAATTCCACCGTCGCGCCGTTTACGGGAAAGGTAATGCTGAGCGGTAAAGCACTGCGCATTTGCAACGCCGGTCGGGTGCGAAAATAGCGCAACCGTTCCGGCAGTTGCATGCGACTCACAACGCGCAATGCCTGATCGGGCGGCGGCAGTGGCGGATTGACAGATTCCGGCAACAGATCGAAGATTCGGAACAGCAGCGGCGCAGCAGTATTACGTCCATAGTGACCGGGACTGGGCGAACCATCCGGCCGCCCGACCCAGACGCCTACGGTGTAGTCCGCATCGAAACCCAAGGCCCAGGCGTCGCGAAAGCCATAGGAAGTACCGGTTTTATGCGCGATCAACCGAGGCCGGGCGGCGCTGGCTAGGGGCGCAATATGTTGTGGAGTCGGCGACCCGCGCAAAATCTCGCTCAGATACCAGCAGGCGGTGGCTGACAGCAGGGGTTGACCCGGACTTTCCGGGTCGTCGGGACCCAGGTGTAACGGTGCGACCACGCCGCCGCTAGCAAAGCTGGCATATAAGGTCACCAGTTTTTCCAGGGTTGCGCCTACTCCACCTAGCGCCAGCGGCAATCCGGGTTGCGGATTGGCTGCGTTCCAGTGCAGCGGCAACCCCACCTCGCGCAGTCGAGCCGCCACTCGCGCCGGTCCCACCTGCTCCAGCACCGCCACCGCCAGGATGTTCAGCGACTGTTGCAGCGCCTCGCGCACAGTCAGTTGACCGGCGTAGGTGTGGCCGAAATTAGTGGGCGCATAATCGCCGAATCGGGTCGGCACGTCTTCAATTAATGTTTCAGGATGAATTAACAAATCATCAAAACCAAGCCCATAAATCAATGGTTTGAGCGTGGAACCTGGCGAGCGGATCGCCTGAGCCAAGTCGACTTGTCCAGCTCGGCGCGTGTCGAAAAAATCGCTGGCGCCGACATAGGCCAGCACTCGCCGGTCGTGATTCGCCACGACCAGCATGGCGATGCTGCTGTGCGATTCCAGGGTGCTGTGTTGTTGACGAACCAGCGTTTCCAGGGTCTGCTGCAAATCGCGGTCGATATAAGTGCGATGCCGGGTCATTCCGGGTTGGGCGGCGTGTAACCGGTCCGCCAGATGGGGGGCCAGAAAGGGCAGGGGATGACGTCGGATCGGTACCGGCTCCTCCCGGGCTTCAGCCGCTTGGCGCGAGGTAAGCATTCCCAGTTGCTCCATGCGCGCCAACACTTTGTCGCGCGCCGCCCGCGCCCGTTCGGGATAGCGGTCCGGGCGCAAGCGTGACGGCGCTTGCGGCAACACCACCAGCAGCGCTGCTTCCGCCGCAGTGAGCCGCGTAGGCTCCTTGCCAAACCAGGCCAGCGCTGCAACGCGCACGCCTTCCAGGTTGCCGCCATAAGGGGCCAGGGTCAGATAAAAGCCGAGAATTTCATCTTTGGTATAACGCCGTTCCAATTGCAGGGCGCGCAGCATTTCGCCAATCTTGCCGATCAAATCGCGTGGGTGCGGCTCCAGCAGGCGAGCGGTCTGCATGGTCAGCGTTGAAGCGCCCGACACGATCCGGCCATGCCATAACCATTGTCCCAGCGCCCGCATTACCGCCAGTGGGTCAACGCCTGAATGGTCCGGAAAACGTTGGTCTTCGTAGGCCATGAGCATTCTGATAAACAGCGGATCGACATCCCCGGGGCGGGCGGGCAGTCGCCAATAGCCTGGCGGGACGGTAAAGATCCGCAACATCCGATCCTGACTATCCAGCACTTGCGCAGAGGTTTGTCTGGCGCGCTCGACAGGCGGCGGCAACCCTTGGTCGAGTAGCGCCAGGGAGCCGCCCAGTAGGACCAGCAGCAGCAATCCACAGCCAGGACGGCGGTAACAATGCAAACGGCTTTGGAAAGAAGAAAGGTAGCTTCCGGGCGTGAACTTATCGAGAAACGGTATGCGATACAATTGTTTCAACCGTTCGATTTCAGGAAGCGTCCACCGTAACCAAACTTTCAAGGATCTTCAGGCTTTCCCGGACGCAATTGCGCCAGGCTTGCAAATCTTCGCTAGCGGTCTCGCTGCTTTGATTCGGCGTTGCGATACGTGAGGTCAACATGCCCAGCACCGGTTGCGCACGATGGGACAATTCCCGCACTATCTGTTCAAGCCGCGCCAGCTTATCTGCAGCTTCTCGGCTCTCAGTGATGTCGTAAAAAAGCGAGCAAATCTGGTTGGGCTGTTTCTGGCTGGATTCAAACAGCGGGATAGCGCTGACCCGCAGCCAGCGCTTTTCACCGGATTGGCGATGCAACCAGCCCATCACCACGCCTTTCATCGGCAAACCCGTGTGTAGGACGATCTGCCACGGATACTGCCCAGCCGGCCACTCCGTTCCATCTTCACGAAGCGCCTGCCAGTCTGGATCAGCGTCCATTTGTCCTGTTATTGGACCGTGCGATAATCCGAGTAGACGCTCGGCAACCGGGTTGGCTGAGATAATATCGCCGTTGGCGCTCTGGTAAATCACCCCTTCCATGATAGCGTTGTGCAGTTGGTGATAGCGATCCTCGCTGGCCTCAATGCGGGCGCTCTCCTGTTTGCGGATGGACAGGTCGAGTGCGGTGAAAGTAGCGCCGTCGTCAGGATTAGCTGGATGCAACGATGAGGCGTTGAGGAGAACGGGAAAAACCGTGCCATCCTTGCGCCGCCAGCGCGTTTCCATTGTACCCACGCTGTGCTTGCGAATCTGTTCGTACAGGTCCTTGCCAACTGCTTCGAACTCTTCGGTCGATGGGTACAGTATGAGAGCGCTTTGTCCGACTAACTCCTCTCGTGAATAACCCAATGTCTGGCAAAGTTGATTATTGACTTCAAGAAGGGTCCGGTTCACGACCCGACTGACCCCAACGGGCGCAGCGCGATAAAGGCTGGCAATCAGAGTCTCACGGTCGGACAGCATATCTTGAACGGTTTTAAGAAAGCCAATGTCAATAAAAGTAAGCACCACGCCAGAAACAGTATTCATGCTAATATGGTACGGCAAAATCCGCATTTGAAACCATTCATTGCTACGAGTGCAAACTTCACGCACCTTTTCCATATTCTGGAGCGCTACTTCCTGTACCAGATCCAGTAGATCCTCATCTGGTAAGTTATGAGTCAGATGCTTGATTGGGCGGCCAATATCGCCATCAAGAATATTAAAAACGCGCCGGATTTCCGGAGTAAAGCGGCGAACGCTCAAGTTTTCGTCAAGGATAAGCGTGGCAATCCGGGTGCTGGCCATCAGATTATCCAGATCATTATTCAATTCAGTCAGTTCTATGATTTTGCTTTGATGTTCGGCATTCACCGTATGCAATTCTTCGTTGACCGATTGCAACTCCTCATTTGTGCTTTGTAATTCCTCATTGCTAGCCAGAAGCTCTTCATTCGTGGCCTGTAATTCTTCATTAGAAGTTTCCAGTTCTTCGATGGTCGCTTGCAGATTTTCCCGTGAAAATTGCAGTTCTTGCTCCAGATCGTGAATCCGTTGTTCAGCCTCCAGATTGACATCGTAGACCGGGGCGCCGCTTAAGGCAGGCTCTTTCGATAAGGCGACTTCTTCAATAAACACCGCTGCTAATGATTCCTGGCCTTTTTTACCGGGCAGAGGCCGAATGTAAACCTGTACCGTTTTTACTTCGTCACGCCAGTGGATGCGGATATTGGTGTATCTCATTTCCTCCCCGGTCTTGAATACTTTTTGCAAGCCGGTTGCCACAGGAATCGCCAGGTCTTTTAAGATGTTCTTGGTAATGTCGTTCGTTTGCCGACCAGAAGGGCGTATAAAGTAACCATCCGAGTTTCCCAGGATGTGTAGCGGCTCCATCTGCTCGTTGACCACCACGACCAGAGGAATATAGTCTTTAGCCAGTAACTGCAGCAGGCGTTCCAATAATCGCTCTTCGTCATTGCTGCGCCATGATCCACTGGCGGGCCGAGAGCGGGTTTGCCAAGGAACGACTTCAGGGACGCCTGAAAAATTGGAATTGCTCATCGGGCGCCGCTTGCCTCTGGCCGTGTAGATCCGGAATTTTTGATTGAGTGGTTCAAAGAAGTCAGCCATATCCCCCGTTGTCTCACTGTTGCCCAAGAGTAATATCCCTTGGGGATTGAGTGAGAAATTTATCAATTCCAATGCCTTGCGCTGCAGCACGGGTTGCAGATAGATCAGTAAATTGCGGCAACTGACCAATTCGATGTTGGTAAAGGGTGGGTCCTTGATCAAATTGTGCTGGGCGAAGACCACCATCTCGCGAATGGAACGGTCAATGCGATAGTGATCTTCCTTGCGATGAAAATACTTGGCGAGTAGTCCTGGCGGCAGGTCAACCGCGATGCTTTCAGGATAAAGGCCGTTGCTAGCGCGCAGGATCGCGTCACGGTCGATATCCGTGGCGAAAATTTTGATATCAATCCGTTTACCCATCTGCTCCAGAATCTCGCGGCCCAAAATGGCAAACGAATATGCCTCTTCACCGGTCGAACAGCCTGCAATCCAGAACCGCGCCTCACGAGTTTGCAGGCGAGCGAACAATTGGGGTAAATGATGGGTTTCAAGATCCTCGAATACTTCGCGATCACGAAAAAAATTGGTTACGCCAATCAATAGCTCGCGATAAAGCGCCATCACTTCGCTGGAGTAACTCTCCATCAATTTTACATAATCGCGCAGATCGTTGACTTGATTGACAGTCATACGCCGCTCAATACGCCGGACCACGGTGCTGGGTTTGTAGAATGCGAAATCCACCCGGGTACGCTCGCGCAACAGCGCGAAAATGCGCGCCATGCCGTCTTCATCTGATAGTAGTATGGGTGGACGATCAGTCTTGCGTGCATAAGGGTGGCGAATAAACGATAGCAAATTAGCCGGCATTTCCTCAGGTGGCAAAATGAAGTCAGCCAAGCCGGTGGCAATGGCGGCGCGCGGCATCCCATCAAACTTGGCGGATTCTTCGCTTTGCACCATGACCATACCGCCGGCTTCCTTAATTGCCCGGATGCCGCGTACGCCATCGCTGCCCGTGCCCGATAGAATGACGCCGATCGCTTTTTCCGCTTGGTCATCCGCCAGCGAATGCAGGAACACGTCGATGGGCAAATTCAGCCCGCGTGAGTGATCCGATTCGCTCAATAGCAGCTTGCCATGAAAGATCGACAGATTCTTTTTCGGGGGAATCAAATAGACCGAGTTTGCTTCGACCAACATCCCTTCCTCAGCACGTCGCACGGTCATCGCAGTGCGCTTGGACAGCAGCTCGACCATCATGCTTTTATAATTGGGCGAGAGATGCTGGATCACAATGAAAGCCATGTTACTGTCGGCAGACATGTGCGTGAAAAACGCCTCTAACGCCTCCAGACCGCCTGCCGAAGCGCCGACCCCTACATAGAAAATCGGCTTTGATTCATCCACAGGCTTCAATTCAGAATCAAGCTCATGATCTTTCATGAAATTATATACTCATATTGGTGAGTCTTTCGCAGCGATAATCATTGACTCCCCTCGCCCGCAGGCGGGAGAGGGGTTGGAGGAGAGGGGTTGGAGGAGAGGGCGGGCGATTGCTTCAAGCCACAGGTTCTTTCAACCATTTGACCATGGCGTCCATCGCATGCACGACATTCGGGCAATACAGTTCCAGAAAACTTTTGTCCAGCTCCTGGTCGATTGGCGTTTGCTGGGCCGCAATCAGCGCGCGTGATCCATCAAAATCCACATAAGCCAGACGCAGCGTAAGTTCTTCGGGTGGGCGGCCAAAGTCAGCGCCCGGCAGCGTCGCTACCCCGGCCTCTTCCAGCAACCGCTCGGACAAAGTGGCGCTGTCATGAATGTTCCGGACGGCTAACCGTTCGCGCACCGGACTGAAATCCGGGAACAGATAGAACGCGCCGACCGGTTCGGAAACCCGGGCGCCGCTGGCTTTAAGCCGCCGCCAGACGTGCCGGCCCAGGTGGCGCAGGATACGGCGTGACTGCGCCAGATACTGCTCGATTTCTATGCCGCCTTCAAAGGCGCGCACTGCGGCGTACTGAATCGGCGCGCTGGTCGCGGTGAAGGTTTCGCTGGCCACCACAGCCATTGCATCCAGCAGCCAGCGCAGGTTGCGAGGAAACGTGAAGGTCCCTAACCGCCAACCGCCCGCGCCACACCATTTGGAAAGCCCGCCGCTGATAATCGTGCCTTCGGGATAGAAACGAGCAATGGAGACGTGTTGACCCCGGAAATGCAATTCACCGTAAATCTCGTCAGAGACCAGGATCACTTTATATTTTTTAGCGACGCGAGCGAGCGCCTTGAGTTCGTCCACGGTGTAAGTATCGCCGGTCGGATTGCCTGGATAATTCAGAATGACGATACGCGGGCGCTGCGGATCATCGCGGCACAGACGGTCCAGTTCTTCGGGCATGAGCCGCCAGTCGTTTTCCGGGTGGGTCGAGGCCCAATGAATCTGCCGACCAATAATTTTTGCCTGTGGCGCGTAGGAAACCCAGCTTGGGGTAGGAATAACCAGATCGCCGTAATAGACCAGTTGCAGAATGAACATCAATTCCTTGGAGCCGGGTCCAATTAATACATCCTCGCCGCTGCGTTCGACGCCATGCAATCGATGATGGTAACCGGCCACGGCTTCGCGCAGGGGCCATAAGCCGCGCACCGCCAGGTAGTCCTTTTGATGGGCGTGGGTGCGCAATTCCTCAACCACAGGTTGCGGTACGGGAAAAGGCGATTGGCCAAGACCAAACCGGTAGATTTTCCGGCCCTCGCGAATCAACTGGGCGCTGCGTTCATTAATAGCCAACGTTGCGGAAGGCTTGAGGCCGCGCACATTCAGATTCAGGTGAACGTCGGGCGCGCTGGATAGATTAGGACGTTTGGACATGGGAGACAGCGCCTGGATCGATGGAGTCAATGAATTCAATGGAGATCAGGGAAATGATAGACCTTTTTCCCATGATTGGCTTAGTGCAAATGGAAACCGGCGAACGTCGGGTCAGCTTAAACAAAACCGGGTCATCAATCCCCGCAAGATTTCCAGCATTGGCTGAATCGTCGCCAGCGGCAAAAACTCATCGGGCTGATGGGCGCAATCCACGCTGCCGGGACCGAGAATCACCGTTTCCATGCCCAGCGCATTCAGATACGGCCCCTCGGTGCCAAAACTGACCACACCGGCTGGCGCGCCGGTCAAGGCTTCGGCTGCCTGCACAATCGCCGCCGTCGCCGGCGTTTCCAGCGCCTCGACTCCCGGAAACAATGGTAGAAAGCTCAGTTTGAGTTGACTGTCGGCTAACCGCTGACCTAGCCGCGCATGCAGTTCCTCGCGTAATCCATCCAGCGTCATACCGGGCAAGGGCCGGATGTCGATATGTAACTCACAGTCGCCGCAAATCCGGTTTGGATTATCGCCACCGTGAATATGGCCCAGATTCAGGGTCGGCACGGCCACCTCGAACAAGGGATTGCGATAACGCGCCTGCAGTTCCGCCCGCCAGCGCAATAATTCGCCGATGACCCCATGCATTCCTTCGAGCGCATTCACGCCCAGCGCCGGATTGCTGGAATGTCCGGAACGGCCTTCCAGGCGAATCGCCTCCATTAAAATGCCCTTATGCATTCGCACCGGTTTCAGTTCAGTCGGTTCGCCGATGACTGCATGCCTTCCCAATGGCTGCCCCGCCGCCGCCAGCGCCTGCGCGCCATGCATGCTGCTTTCCTCATCTGCTGTAGCCAGAATGACTAGCGGTTGAGATAATTCGCGTGTGGCGAACTCCCGCGCTGCTTCAATCGCCAGCGCCAGAAAAGACTTCATATCCGTCGAACCCAGCCCGTAAATTCGTTCATCAGCGATCACGCCGCCGAAGGGATCGAAACGCCAGCGGTCGGCATCAAACGGCACCGTATCGGTGTGTCCGGCCAGCACCAGTCCGCCTGATCCACTGCCGAGCGTTGCAATCAGATTCGCTTTGTCTGGTCGTTCCGGCAACGGCTCAATCCGGATAGCAAACCCGAGGTCCTCCAGCCAGCCAGCCAGCAGGTCAATGACCGGCCGGTTGCTTTGGTCGAACTGCGGCGACACGCTGCTGACTGAAGGGACAGCAATCAGCTGTCGAATGTGTTCTACAAGGTGGGATGAAGGGGGCATGATGATTATTACGTTGGGCAGACCCCGACTCTGTCCGGGGATGTTTGTTTTTTTAATATTTTTATATTCATATACTTATCCTGAGTCTTGTATTAAATTGGCATACAATTTCGCCTCGACTTGCTTTCTAAAAAAATGTAAATAATATCGAGTCTAACATGATTCCCTGACAACTACGCTGGATCCGCAGTCTTTCCTGGTCGTCTTTGCGCGCTTATGACCCTGCGCACTCAATTCATGCCCCGGTTGTGGATGATCTTTGCTCGACGAGGCATCAACAAACTTACTCTTATAGGCACACCCATGAATGAAACCGGCTATCTAAAGATTCTCAAAGAAGGCGTATGGACCCAAAACACCGGATTCGTGGCGCTATTGGGTTTATGTCCATTGCTGGCAGTGTCGAATTCAGTGGTCAACGGACTGGGGCTTGGGTTAGCGACGCTGCTGGTATTGCTTATTTCCAACATTGCAGTGTCGCTGATCCGCAATCTGATCCGCCCTGAGGTGCGAATCCCCGTGTTTGTGCTGGTGATCGCCTGCGTGGTGACTGCGGTGGAATTAGCAATGCACGCTTTCCTGCCGGGGCTGTACACGGTGTTGGGTATTTTTATTCCGTTGATCGTCACCAATTGTTGCGTGATCGGTCGCGCCGAGGCGTTTGCTTTTAAGCACAAAGTTGCTAAATCGGCGATGGATGGCGTTGCCACCGGACTAGGCTTCATGCTGGCGTTGACGTTGCTGGGGGCGTTGCGCGAAGCGGTGGGACAGGGAACATTGTTCAGTCAGGCGGATCTCCTGTTCGGCGAATTTGGCCGGGGATTGACGCTGCATCTGATGAACGATTATCGCGGTTTCCTGTTAGCGATTCTGCCGCCGGGAGCGTTTATTGGCCTGGGTTGTCTGATTGCGCTGAAGAATGTTATTGATTCGCGCGGCCAGCGTCGCACCGCTGCTCGACCGACAACGGTGCTTACCGAAGCCAAGCCATTGCAGACATGAAGTGGACCGATAAAGAGTTTAGAATTGGATCATGGTATGGAACTGCTTACCCGTATTGAACAACATTTCACCGCCAGTCTTGAAGCCAAGCAGCGCACCCTGGAAGCGATGGGGTCGCGCATCGTTCTGGCCGCTGAGCGCTTGGCGGAGGGCCTGCGCCAGGGGCATAAGATACTGGCTTGCGGCAATGGCGGTTCTGCCGCCGACGCCCAGCATTTTGCCGCCGAACTGGTTAACCGGTTTGAAATGGAGCGCCCAGGGTTGGCAGCCATTGCCCTGACCACGGACAGCTCAGCTTTGACCTCCATTGCCAATGATTACGCCTTCGAGCAGGTATTCGCCCGGCAGGTGCGCGCTCTGGGCCGCCCTGGCGATCTGCTGTTAGCGATTTCCACCAGTGGCCATTCGAATAATATCTTGGCGGCGATGACTGCGGCGCGGGAGCTGGGGATGATCACCGTGACGTTGACGGGGCGCGATGGCGGATTCATAGCGAGTCAACTGGGTGAACACGACCTGGAAATCCGGGCCAGCGCCCTGGCGACGGCGCGCATTCAGGAAGTGCATATCTTGACGATCCACTGCCTGTGCGATCTGATAGACCAAATACTGTTCGGCGACAAAGGACAGGTATGCGTATGAAGTGGTTTCAACTCATCAGCGTGGTGCTGCTGGCGCTGTCCCTGAACGGTTGCGCGGGCCTGCTGGTTGGCGGCACAGCAATGGCGGTCAGTGTAGCGCATGATCGACGAACTACCGGCATGGTGGTTGATGATCAGACTATCGAATTCAAGTTGTATGACGCACTTAACAAAAAATTACCGCAGGGTAATCGCATCAGCGTCACCAGCTACAACGGAACCGTACTCCTGACTGGTGAAGTCGTGTCCGAAACGACGCGATGGCAGGCCGAAAACATTGCGCGCCATCTTGGCAAACCGCTGGTGCGAATGGTGCATAACGAACTGGTCGTTGGGTCGCCTATTTCCCTTTCCGTGCAGAGTAACGATGCCTTGTTGACCACAAAGGTCAAGACCGCGCTATTTCAAATCAGTCATATTCCCGGTTTCGATCCGACGCGGGTCAAAGTGGTGACCAGCCAGGGCGTGGTCTATTTAATGGGGCTGGTGCGAACGAACGAGGCGGACGCCGCCGCCGATGTCGCCAGCCAGATTGGCGAAGTGCGGCAGGTTGTGACGTTGTTTGAACTGATTGACTAAAAGTCGACTCGGATCCAGCGCTGAAGGCCATTTCTACATTGGATTTCCTTATCCGGATATGAACGGTTTTACGCCACCCCGGCGCCCATGGCCTGTAAATCGGCGTGATAGGAGGAACGCACCAGCGGCGCGGAGGCGACATGGGTAAAGCCCATCGCCTCGCCCTCCACGCGCAACTGCTCAAACTCCTCGGGCGGCGCATAGCGGACGACTGGCAAATGATGCACGCTGGGTTGCAGATACTGACCGAGCGTTAACATCTCTACATCATGAGCGCGCAAATCGCGCATAACCTCGCGGATTTCCTCCAGGGTTTCCCCCAGCCCCAGCATCAGCCCCGATTTGGTCGGGATACCGGGATGGCGCGCCTTGAAGCGTTGAAGCAATTCCAGTGAGAACCGGTAATCCGCGCCAGGTCGGGCTTGTCGGTACAAGCGCGGCGCGGTTTCCAGATTGTGGTTGAATACATCCGGCGGCTCCCGCTCCAGAATGTCCAAAGCCACCTCCATCCGTCCCCGGAAATCAGGCGTTAATGCTTCGATGACGATGCCGGGTTGCGCCGTGCGCACCGCGCGAATGCAGTCAGCAAAATGCTGTGCGCCGCCATCGCGCAGGTCGTCCCGATCCACCGAGGTAATCACCACATATTTCAAACCCATCGCCGCCACAGTGCATGCCAGATTCGCCGGTTCCTCGGAATCGAGCGGATTGGGCCGGCCATGGCCAACGTCGCAGAAGGGGCAGCGGCGGGTGCAAATAGCGCCCATGATCATGAACGTCGCCGTACCGTGGCCAAAACATTCCCCGAGATTCGGGCAACTGGCCTCCTCGCAGACCGTGTGCAGGTGATGGTCGCGCAGGATTTGCTTCAAGCGCTGTACTTCCGGCGTACCAGGGAACGGCGCGCGAATCCAGGCCGGTTTGCGGGCGCGTTGCTTCGGATCCGTGGGCGCAACCTTGATCGGAATACGCGCCACCTTTTCCGCACCACGCAATTTCTCACCGGCTAGGTGGGGAGTAGATTGCGCAGCGTTCGTAGCGGACTTATCAATAACCGTTGGTTCGAGCATAGTCGTTTCCTTAAAGGGTGCATGTAGGCGCTTAATGTGTCTGCCGATCCAGTTGCGCCGTCAATTCCTGCAATTCCGGAGCGATATCCACCGGATAAACAGCTTCGGTCTGATTGGAGCCCAGGGCTTCTGGCAACGCCGCCAGTTGCCTTTGAACCCGTTCCCGGATTCTGGCGGACGGTTCCGGCGGCTCCAACCGCTTACCTTCGCGCATCACCGGACGTAGCAGCGGTTCGCCTGACTGGGGGGCATTCTCTAACCCCAGACAGTCGCTAACCAGAATTCCGTTCTTATCCGTTCGTCGATAGATCTGTTTGCGACCCGGCCAGGTCGCCTTGCCTTCGGAACGTTTGCGCCGGGGCTTATCCGCATACTCTTGCAGTTTGTAGACCATATCCAGCGTCGGCGCATCGGTGGACGCATCTAGCCGGGTGCCGATTCCATAACCATCGTAGGGCGCGCCACCCTCCTTCAACTCGGCTAGTCGATACTCATCGAGATCGCCGCTGCCAAACAGAGTAACCTCTTTAAGATCGCCTTCGTCAAGAATGCGCCGCACCTGCCGGGCGTGTTCAGCCAGATCACCACTGTCAATGCGCACGCTCTTGATCTGAATGCCGCGCTCGGCGAAGCGCGGCGCCATTTCCAACAGCTTGCGGGCGGCGGCTTCGGTGTTGTAAGTGTCGATCAGCAACACCACATTGCCTGGTTGCGCAGCGGCGAAATGCTCGAATGCGTCTTCTTCCCGGTCGTGAGCTTCCACCAACGAATGGGCCATGGTGCCGAAGATCGGGATGCCAAAGCGCATCCCGGCTACTACGGTCGCTGTACCGGCAAAGCCCGCCAGCCAGCTCGCGCGAGCGGCTAACAACGCTGCTTCCGCGCCGTGCGCACGCCGCATGCCGAAGTCCACCAGCAGTTTGCCCGGCGCCGCCAGTACGCAACGAGCGGCCTTGGTGGCAACCAGCGTCTGAAATTGCATCAGGTTGATCAGTCGGCTTTCCACCAGTTGCGCCTGGGGCAAGGGCGCGGTAACCCGCAGAATCGGTTCATTCGGGAAAAACACCGTTCCCTCCGGCAGGGCATGCACCTCCCCGGTGAAACGGAAATTTTCCAGGGAAGCCACGAACTGGGGGGTAAAACGGCCGCAACCGGCCAGCCAGTCCAATTCTTCTGCGGTAAAGCGCAAGGTTTCCAGGTAATCCAGTGCCTGTTCCAGCCCGATGGCCAGTAGGAAGCTACGGCAGTCCGGCAACCGGCGAACGAACAGATCGAAAACCGCTGTTTCCTGCATGCGTTCGGCATGGTAGGTCTGGAGCATGGTGAGCTGATACAAGTCGGTCAGCAGCGCGCTTTGAGTGATGGGCATAGCGTAATTCCGGTCGAAGTGGCGAACAAAAAGACAATGCTATTTTTATAGCTCATAAGTCGTTACTCCGGATTCTCGCCATTACTCAGCGCCCGCAACCGGATCAAATCCGACAGCGATTCGGCCTCCAGTTTCTTCATGACCCGCTTGCGATGGATCTCCACGGTGGAAATGCTGATATCCAGCTCGGCGGCAATCACTTTGTTGTATTGGCCGGCCACCACTCGCTCTAGCACTTCCCGCTCCCGTGGCGACAGCAGGGCCATTCGCGCCGCCGCTTCGTCACGCTGCGCCTGTCGGCAACGCTCTTGGGCGTCGAATGCCAGTGCGTCATGAACCCGCCCCAATAGCGTTTCCGCCTGAAATGGTTTTTCCACGAAGTCAAAAGCGCCGGCCTTCATGGCTCGAATCGCCATCGGCACATCGCCGTGGCCAGTGATGAAGATAATCGGAACTTGCTGATTCCTCGCGCGCAGATGCTTTTGCAAGTCCAGACCGCTCATACCGGGCATTCGCACATCCAGCAACAGGCAACCGGGCCGCTGAATCGCGTCGGACTCCAGAAAGTCGACGGCGTTGGCAAAGGTTTCCACGGCTAGTCCATGGGCGCGCAACAGCAATCCCACGGCATCGCGAATGGCCTGGTCATCGTCAATAAGAAAAACGGTCGGCGTTGGGTTCATGTCTGGCGTGCAAAGGATAAGCCGTCACTGGAATCGGCAAGGTAAAGTGGAAGGAAACACCACGATCAGGATTGGGCGTTGCCCAAAGTTGTCCGCCCTGGGTTTCGATGATCGAGCGGCTGACTGATAGCCCCAGGCCCATACCACCAGGTTTGGTGGTAAAAAACGGTTGAAACAAGCGATCAACAGTTTCCTCGCTGAAGCCATGACCGGTGTCGCGGATCGTCACCAGCGCCGCGTTTGAATTGAGTACGCTGGTTTGAATCATCAACTCATGCGGTTCATGATCCGGTTTCTGCATGGCCTCAATAGCGTTGCGCATCAGGTACAGCACCACCAATTGAATTTGTAAATCATCCGCCAGCACGGCAGGCAACGATTCCGCCAGCTCCAGTTTCAGATTCAGCCTGGCTTGGCGCAATTCCAGTTGTGCATAACTAATGACTGCATGAATCAGCGCGTTGAGGTCAAGTGCGGTCTGGTCAACCGTGTGGCGTCGCACCACTTCCCGTAGGTGGCGAATAATCTCGCCGGCGCGCAGACCCTGATTGACGACTTCCTCAAGGGTGCTGGTGACTTCGCGGGGATCGGTTTTATCCTGCCGCAACAGGGTCAGACATGCCTGAGTATAGGCAACGATGGCCGCGAGTGGCTGGTTCAGGTTATGGGCCAGATTGGACGCCAGCTCCACCGCCAGGCTGAGCCGCGAGGTTCGTGCCAATTCGATCTGTTGCCGGCGCAATTGGTCGTCCGCCAGTCTACGGGTGGTAATATCTTCCGCCAGGCCAGCGACGCGATAGATATAGCCGTTCTCATCGCGCACTGGAAAACCGCGATCCCACACCCAGCGCACCGCGCCATCTGGCCGCACCACTCGATATTCTTCGTCGAAATAGCCCCACTGAACCTTGGCGATATGCGCTGCCTGGATACGCGGCCGGTCATCGGAATGAACGGCTTCCAACCAGTCGAAAGGCCGTTCGTGAAGGTTGGCGATGGATCGCCCCCAGATTTCTTCGTAGGCCGGACTGATATACAAAAGGCGTTCTTCGGCAATGCCATAGACCCAAAATACCTCTCGAACATGTTCGGCCAACTGACGAAATCGCTCTTCACTGTCGCGCAGAGCAATCTCGACCTGGACACGGGCAGCGATTTGCCGCTCCAAGGCATGGTTGATCGCCTGCAATTCCGCCGTGCGTTCCTCGACCCGGTTTTCCAGTTCATCGCGCGCGCTACGCAAGCGCTCCTCAGTATATTCATGCATACGGCGGGCACGCTGCGCCTGGCGGGCATGGGCCAGCAGCAACCCATACAGCAGACCACCGCTGATGACGACGCCTGCTGCATTTTTCACCAGATTGGTCCACGATGCGGGAGCGTCGCCCCACCCGAGGGCGAAGAGCAGATGATCCGTCGTCAGCCAGAGCAGACCCAGGATGATATAGAGCAGACTAAGAACAGCTGGGGAATCGTAGCGACGCAGACTTTCGAGCCAGCGGCGGGGCATCCGGTTAATGAGCCATCGTTCATAACTTTCCTCTACCGACCGGAGCAGGGTGGAAAGCGAGGGCCGAAAATCCAAGACTTGACCTCGCTATCCCGTTTCGATGGACAGGTTGGCGGGCGCATTTTCTGAACGGTCCATTTTGCTCGCCACCGGCAAGGTGAAGTGGAAAGTCACTCCAGGACCAGAATTAGCGGTCACCCACAATCGACCGCCATGGGCTTCGATGATCGTTTGGCTGATTGGCAGACCCAGCCCAAGGCCATAGGGTTTGGTGGTGAAAAAGGGATGCAACAACTGACTGGCAATCCCTGGCTCCAGACCGGGACCGGTGTCCTGAACCGTGATTTCTACTACTTTTTGGTCGAGATGGGCGGCGAGAACGATCCTGCCAACGCTCTCGCTACTGCTCATGGCGTCAATGGCGTTGCGCACCAGATTGAGAATCACCTGCTGGATCTGTAGCGCGTCGGCCAGCACCGGCGGCAAGGTCGATGGGGCGTCATAACGAATGCGAATGGTATGGCGCTCGGCTTCGAGATTAAGGAAATCGGCGATTTCATCCAGCAGGTCATGGATGCGCACTGGAGCGTACTGAAGTTTGTCGCAACGGGCAAAATGGCGAATCCGCTGGATGATGGCGCTGGCCCGGGCGCTTTGGGCAGCGATTTTCTCCAGTGTCTCACGCAACTTATCCGCGTTGCTCTCACAATCGCGCAGTTGCGCCAAACCGGCTTCGGTATAGAGGGTAATGGCGGTTATCGGCTGGTTGATTTCATGAACCAACCCGGAGGCCATTTCGCCCAGCGTGTTGAGACGCGAGGCATGGGCCAACAGAGTTTGCTGTCGTTGTAAAACCAGGGCCATACGCGCCTGTCGCCGGTCATGCTGTTCCACTGCCTCCCTGGCTTCGGCGCAAGACTGAAACAATGCCTTGTTTTTCAAGCTCAGTTGCAGTGATTGCGCCAGGGTTTGATGGTGACAACGCGCCAACCTCACCGCCAGCAACAGATATAGCAGGCCCGCAAGTCCCAGGACGATGTGGGTCGGATCGCCTTGCCATAACAACCAGAGAATCGGCGGCAGGGACAGCGGTAGGGCCTGGGCAAGATAGACCTTCAATACCGGGGTCAGCGCTAATAACCCACTGATCAGAATACTGCCCAGCGCTAGAACGATCAGTAGGTCATACATCAGAGAAGTCGGGTGGTTCAACAGCGTCACGGTACTCCCCCAACCCAGCCCACTGGCCAGACAAGCCCAGGCGTAGCGATTGATCCAGCGCGTTGCGTCCCTCTCCTCTGGATGGACGCGGCGCTGGAAAACGAAAATCAACGCCAGACGAATCACTACGGTCGCTTCAATAAAAGCGAGCCAAATCAATAGTATTTTTTGGGGAACCGTGTTCCAAACCATCAACGCCAGTGCAGGCGCAATCAGTAAACCGGCGATGGCGTCCAGTGGAAATTGGGTGTAGAGCAACCGCGCTTGCTGGGCAAAACCTCCCTCCCCCAGTGAGAGAGGGGTTGAGGGAGAGAGCGTTTTTAGCTCGCCAGCCGCTGTACAAAAATGCATTTTAATAGTGGGATTGGGAGGCGCGGCGATTTTTATGGGGCTTGGAGCGACGCGGTGGCGAATCAGGATGCGATTCCTCCTCTTCGAATGCACTCTGATCTTCCAGCATCAGCTGCGTGGACTCGACGGTATATTCGCCTTCGAGGTCCTGTGGTTGCATTGCCTGCGCCGCACGCGCCAGTCGGCGGAATTGCCACCACAGGAAGCCCGTAAAGATCAATCCAGCGGTCAGCAAGATAGCGAATAGAAACGAAGCTGCGATAAAGCCGATGACCACAGTGGCGACAGTGGCTAAGCCAACGCCGATGCGTCCCAGCCAGGGCGTTTTGGGTGGGGGCAGCGCGTTCATGAACGAGCGCCCCAGAACCACCAGACAATGAGGCCGATCAGGCTCAATCCGGCCAGATTGACGATGAGCGTGGTCATTGTGGATTACCTCCAGGAAGATTCGGCGGACGAAACCCGCGCAACCGATTGGCGTTACTGACAACAGTGAAGGATGACAGCGCCATGGCCGCGCCGGCCAGCATCGGGTTCAATAATAGCCCGCTGACCGGATAAAGCACACCGGCCGCTAGCGGAATACCCAAGGTATTGTAAATGAAAGCGCCGAATAGATTCTGTCGAATGTTGCGCAGGGCGGCCCGCGACAGGGCGATGGCATCGGCGACGCCATGCAGCGAACCGCGCACCAAGGTCATGCCGGCGCTTTCAATAGCGATATCGGTTCCCGTGCCCATGGCCAGTCCGACATCCGCCTGGGCCAGCGCTGGCGCGTCGTTAATGCCATCGCCAACCATGCCGACTGCTTCGCCTTGGGCCTGCAATTTGGCAATGACGCTGGCCTTGTCGGTTGGCAACACTTCGGCGTGAACTTGCTCAATCCCGGCTTGTGCGGCGATAGCCTGGGCGGTTGCTGCATGATCGCCGGTCAGAAGCACAACGTTCAAACCCAGTTGCCGCAAACGGGCGATTGCGGCGGCGGAATCCGGTTTCAGCGAATCGGCCACCGCAACAATACCGGCGGCTTGCCCATCCACGGCGACGAAAATCGGCGTCTGTCCCGCCGCGGCCAGGCATTCCGCTTTCGCCTGGAGCAGAGTGGTGTCAATCCCCTGCCCATCCAGCCAGCGGCGCTGGCCGGCCAGCACAGCGCGACCGTTGATTATGCCCTGAGCGCCGTGACCGGCAATTGCTTCAAACTGTTCCACGGTGGGAATGACCAGGCCACGCTCGCGGGCAGCGTCGAGAATGGCCTGGGCCAAAGGGTGTTCGGAGCCGGCTTCCAGTCCGGCGGTCACCGCAAATAGTGCGTCCTCGTCGAAGCCAGCGGCGGCGACCACAGCAGTCACTGTCGGACGACCCGTGGTTATGGTGCCGGTCTTGTCGAGCACCACCGTCGTCAATTGCCCTACCCGTTGCAACGCTTCACCGTCACGAATCAGAATGCCGTATTCCGCGGCCTTGCCGACTCCAACCATAATGGAAATCGGCGTAGCCAGCCCGAGGGCGCAGGGACAGGCGATGATCAGCACGGTCAGAGTGGTGACCAGCATATAGCCGATCCGGGGTTCGGGGCCGAAGTTGAACCAGGTCAACGCCGTCAGCACGGCGATAATGAGCACCGAGGGAACGAACACTGATGCAACCCGGTCGGCAAGTCGGCCAATCGGCGGTTTGCTATTCTGCGCTTGGCGCACGCTGGCGACGATATGCGCGAGCACCGTGTCCTCGCCGACCCGGGTGGCGCGGAACAGGAACGCGCCGACTTTGTTGAAAGCACCGCCGGTGACCGGATCGCCCACCTGTTTGGCAACGGGTAGCGGCTCGCCGGTCAGCATGGATTCGTCCACCGTGGACTGACCGCTAATCACCTCACCGTCAACGGGAATTTTCTCGCCAGGCCGCACTCGGATCAGCGCACCGGGTTGCAGGGTTTCAATCGGGACATCCCGTTCCTGATCGCCCTCGACCAGCCGGGCGGTTTTCGGTTGTAGACCGAGAAGACGTTGAATCGCGGCGGACGCCTTGCCACGCGCCCGGGTTTCCAGGGCGGAACCCAGGTTGATCAAGGCAATAATCATCACCGCCGCCTCAAAATAGGCATGTTGCGCCAGGCTGGGCACACTGGTTGGAAACAACGCAACCAGCATCGAATAAAACCACGCTGCGCCGGTGCCCAGAGTAATCAGGGTATCCATGTTCGCGTTGTGGTGGCGAAACTGCTTCCAGGCGCCAGTGAAGAAATGGCCGCCGCTGTACATCATCGCCGCCAGGGTCAACAAGCCGATGCCAATCCAAAAGACCTGACCTCTTGAGGTTGCCAGCACCGGCAACCAACCGGCCATTTCTGCAATCATCAAGGGCGCGGCCAATGCGCCGGCGACGACCGTGTTGCGAATCAATCGCCGGTAATGCGCCTGTTCGGCAGCATCGCGTTCCGCTTCAGCGGCGGCATCCCTGAGTTCAGAGGCGTCATAACCCGCATCACGCACGGCTTGAATCAGAGTCGCCAGGGGCGTATCGCCACTAACCTGAGCGGTGCGCTCGGCAAAGTTGACGTTGGCGGTCGTGACGCCGGGCGCATTGCGCAAGGCGTTTTCCACCGCGGCCACGCAACCGGCGCAACTCATGCCAGTTACCGCCAGCCGACGGGAAAGGAGGGGTGACATTGTCATTACATTTCTCGCAAGCTACCAAAAATCAGCCAGTTGTACCCGTTCCCAAGCGGCATGTTTTACCAGCCAGCCATCCTGGCCCTGCCGAATCAGTTCAAGATCAAACCGGTATAAATCAGCGTTCAGGCCGGCCAGATCATCGGCGTTGGCCACCAGACGACCGGCCAGCGCGGCCATGACAATGACTAGCGCCCGTTCCGGCTCGGGGAATTCGATGGTTTGAATCCGGGTGAATACATGAATCGACTGATTCCGGAAAACATGCAATCGGATCAGGCGCTCAATGGCCTTATGGTCATTGCTGTGGGCATCGATATAATCCTCGGCAATCAATGAACGGAGTTCGCGGGCGTTGCGTTCCTCGGCGGCGGTCTGCGCCTTGGCAACCAATGCGCGAATTTCCGTTTCGGGTGAGTCTGAAGAACCGTCACAGGCCGTCAACGCCAGAACCAGAGCTAACATCAGCCACCTTCCCTTCATCCTGCATCGGTTCAACCCACGCATCGCGCTGACCCCAGGTTACAATATCTGCTGATTCGATTTGACCCTGCCAACATGGGCGCTCCCTATATGAACTATCAATTTGAAGTAACTGAAAAAA
Organism: Gammaproteobacteria bacterium; assembly: GCA_024235095.1. Taxonomy (NCBI): domain Bacteria; kingdom Pseudomonadati; phylum Pseudomonadota; class Gammaproteobacteria; species Gammaproteobacteria bacterium. The sequence continues at coordinate 2,149,085 of JACKNC010000001.1, read as the reverse complement.
AAATAAGCTACAGCGGTTTCTTCCGCATGGAGAAATACCGGCTGCGCCATGAGCTGTTTGCGGGTGGATGGAGTCCTGAAATCACGCGCGAATGTTTGGAGCGCGGCCACGCGGTTGCCGTTCTTTTATACGACCCCGATCATGACCAAGTGGTTTTACTGGAGCAGTTCCGGGTAGGCGCGCTGGAGTTTCCGGGAGGTCCCTGGTTGTTGGAAATCGTGGCCGGAATCATGGACAATCCGCATGAAACGACCGAGGAGGTAGCGCACCGCGAAACGCATGAGGAAGCCGGGTGTGAGTTGCTGGACCTCATTCCCATCTGCCATTATCTGGTCAGTCCCGGCGGGACTTCCGAGAGTATTACCCTATTTTGCGGCCGGGTTGATACGTCCCGGATCGGTGGCTTACAAGGTGTGGCGGAGGAGCACGAGGATATCCGCCTGCATATCGTCTCCCGCGCCGAAGCTTTCGCGCTACGCGACGCCGGACGCATTAATTCCGCCGCGCCGATTATCGCCCTGCAATGGCTGGAGCTGAACCGGGCGCGGTTGCTGGAACGCTGGGGACTGACTGTGACTTAAGATGCTATACAAAACTCGAAGCAACAAGCATTTGATAAAAAGTGGTTTTCGCACAGCCTCTTGGCCAGCAGAGACAGCAGATCGCCTTCACTCAATAACTCTAGCTAAAGGGGTAGGCTATTTAGCGCGTAAATGCGCGTTGGATTGTTGCCAGAGACAGGCGATCATGATTGCTTTAGCGCGCATCTCTGGCAGGGTCAACCCTCAGAACAACTTGAGGATCGAACCGATAATCGCGGCGCCTGAAACCAAAATAGCAACGATGCCGACGATCAGCGCAATAGTAGCGCGTGACTCGGCGGGTCTGCCACCCTGGGCCAGATTGGCTGCCGCCTGTTGAACCGAACGTTCTGAGGTTTCCCGAGCAATGGTTTCGATAACGGGTTGTATGCCTGAACGCACCATCTGCACCAGCTGCTGCTTGAACTCCGGCGCGCTGGTAGCCATGACCAACGCTTCCTGACTTTGGCGGCTGACCTGGGTTTCGATTTCCTTCAACAGATCATCCCGGTTCATTTCCAGACCTCGGGCGATGTTGCGCTGCGAAACGCCCTCGCTGACCTCGCGCGCCGCCTGTTCAGCCACTGAGCGCGCGCTTTCCTGAGCAGCGGTGCGCGCTGTGCGTTCGGCGGTACCTCGGGCAATTTCGGTGGCAACCTGCTTGGCGGCTTCCTGCGCTGCGCGAACCGCCGCATGCGCCGCGCGCCGCCCCAAATCCTCGGCGACCCCGCGCGCCGCCTGGACCGCGGCTTCCCGCGCCAAGTTGGGCACCAGCTCCTGAATGATGTCGCGGGCCACTTTTTCCGCCGACGCCCAGGCAGCGCGTTCGGCGATTTGCTCGACATCGCCTACTGAAAGAACCGCACCTTTTTCGATTTCCACACGTGGCGGCGCCATCGGAGTTTCGGTCATCGCCGGGGCCGGGGCCGGGGTAATCTCGATTGGGGTTAATGGAGGGGCAATCGATGGTTCTTTTTCGACCACTTGAGGTAGAGGAGCGACTGGCTCGCCTGCGAGAGGTTGTTCACCAATGGAAATAGCGGCGGTGCCTTCGCTAACGGATTTCAGGATGCTATCCAGTTGATCGGGCGTATAGGGCTTGGAAAGAAAGCTGATTGCGCCGCTTTGCTGAGCATCTCGCTTGTCCTCTTCCGTGGCGTTAGCGGAACACATAATGATCGGCGCTGAATCATGAGGGTGCTGGCTCGTGATAGTTCGACTGGTTTCGAAACCATCCATACCAGGCATCATCACGTCCATGAAGATGATATCGGGTTTCTTGCCATCCAGGTATTTAATGCAGTCTTCGCCCGACCCGACCCAGTCGACTTCGATACTGCGTTCAAGCAGCAGCTTGCGTAAAGTCAGGTGGGCGACCTTGGAGTCATCCACTACCAGCGCCTTCTTTATGTCCATGCGAGCCTCCTACGGCATGAGAACTTTTGATGCGTTAGAGCAATCATCCGATATTATGCGAGAAATGCAGTTTTTTCATCCCATCATGGCCGTTCATCTGCGGTTTCTTTGGGGCGCGGCAACAAATCCTCGCGGCTGATCCCCAGATAGAGCGCGCTGGCGCTGGCGATGTAAATGGATGAGTAAGTGCCGACCAGGATGCCAACGATCATGGCAATCGAAAATCCACGCATTACCGCGCCGCCCAGAAAATATAGCACGATGACGGATAACAGGGTGGCTACACTGGTCATGATCGTGCGCGACAGCGTTTCATTGATCGAACGGTTCATGACCTCCAGAGTGGAACCTTTGCGCCGCTTGCGGAAATTCTCGCGAATGCGGTCCAGCACCACGACCGTGTCATTGACCGAATAACCAATTACCGCCAGCACCGCCGCCAACACGGTCAGATCAAACTCAATCTGGAACAGCGAGAACCAGCCGACGGTAAAAATAACATCGTGAACGGTAGCGGCAATGGTGCCGACCGCCAGGCGCCATTCAAAACGGAACATCACGTAGACCAGGATGCCGATCAACGCGCCTAGTGCCGCCAGTCCCCCTTGCTCTACTAATTCCGCGCCAACCTGGGGTCCCACAAATTCGGCGCGCGCCATCGTTGCACCAGATCCACCCTCTGCACCTTGCAGGACATGCAACACATCGTTGCTCAGGGTTGCTGAATTCGTCTCTTCACGCGGCGGGATACGGATCAACACATCGCGGGAAGTACCGAAATGCTGCGTCTGAGCGTCGCCGAAACCGGCCTGGCGCAAGGTCTCGCGGACTTTGGGGATATCCACTGGCTCAGAATATTGCACTTCAATCACCGTACCGCCGGTGAAATCCAGTCCGAGGTTCATACCCCGAAAGACCAGCGAGCCAATGGCGATCAGCAGCACCATGATGGATCCGCCAATCGCCAGTTTGCCCCAACGCAGAAAGTCAATATTCGTATTATAGAAGTCGAAACGCCACATGACGGTTTTCCTAGCCTGGTTCAGACCGACAGTGCTTGCAGCTTGCGGCCGCCATAGAAGAAGTTGACCAAGGCCCGCGAGCCGGTAACCGCGGTGAACATGGATGTCAGGATGCCGATGCTCAGCGTGACTGCAAAGCCCTTGATCGGGCCAGTGCCAAAGCCGAATAACATGATCGCGGCAATCAGCGTGGTCAGGTTGGAGTCGATAATCGTATCAAAAGCCCGGTCAAAACCGGCGTGAATCGCGGCCTGTGGGGTGTTGCCATTCCGCAATTCTTCGCGGATGCGCTCGTAGATCAGCACATTGGCGTCCACCGCCATGCCCATGGTCAGCACGATGCCGGCAATGCCCGGCAAGGTTAAAGTGGCTTGCAACATCGACAGCGCGGCGACAATCAGCACCACATTGGCAGCCAGGGCGGCGGTCGCAATGCCGCCGAACCATTTGTAGCGTCCAATCATGAAAGCGGCGATCACTACCAGCGAGAGCATCGCCGCGCGGAAACCCTGGTCGATGTTTTCCTTGCCGGCGCTGGGACCCACCGTGCGTTCTTCGATAATCTCAATCGGACTGGCCAGCGCGCCGGCTCTTAGCAGCAGCGCCAGATCGCGAGCTTCGCGGGTGCTGTCCAGGCCGGTGATCTGGAAACGGCGGCTGAGTCGGTCGCGGATGGTGGCGACGTTGATGACTTCCTCAACGGTATAAGACGTTTTCTTTAATTCGCCATCGACTCGCTTGGTTTCGGTCTTGTTCTCGATGAACACCACCCCCATGCGTTTGCCAATGTTGTCCTTGGTGGCGTCTTCAAAACGTTTGGCGCCTTTTCCATCCAGGGTGACGAATACTGCCGGGCTACCGCTTTGCGAGTCCAGGCCGGAGGCGGCGTCGACGATGGAATCGCCGGTCAGCATCACTCGTTTTTGCAGCAGCACCGGGCGGCCTTCGCGGTCCTTGTATAACCGGGAGTTCAGCGGGATGCGTTTGGTGGACTCGGCCTGATACCAGTCGTTTTCCTCGTCGGCCAGCCGGAATTCCAGGGTTGCCGTTGCGCCGAGAATTTCCTTGGCGCGAGCGGTATCCTGCACGCCGGGCAGTTGAACGACGATGCGGTCGTTGCCTTGTTGCTGAATAATCGGTTCAGCCACGCCGAGTTCATTGACCCGGTTGCGCAGAGTGGTGATGTTTTGTTGCAGGGCAAAGTCGCGTTTTTCACGGATTTCCGGCTCGCCAAGCGTCAATTTCAGGCTCAGCGGACCTGGTTCGTCCTGTTGCAGAGACGGGAGATTCTTGTGCAACGCCTGCGCTGCTTTGTCGCGTTCACCGGTGTCTTTGAATTCCACCAACACTCCGCCACTCGCGGCGCGACCGACCGAAGCGTAGAAGATTTTCTCACTGCGTAACTGGGCGCGGATTTCCTCGACATAACTTTCTTCGACCTGCTTGAGCGTCGCGTCCATGTCGACCTGCATCAGGAAATGCACCCCGCCGCGCAGGTCGAGACCGAGATACATGGGACTTAACCCCAGCGCCCGCAGGAACCCCGGCTCGGAGGAAGCCAGATTGAGCGCGACAATGTAGTCGCGGCCCAGCCGGTCCTTCAGGATATCGGCGGCCTTGAGTTGTTCATCAGGATCGGTAAAGCGGACGAGCAAACGGCTGTCTTCTAGTTCCAGTCGTTTGTAAGGTAAGTTCTCAGCGCTGAGCAGCCCCACGACCCGGTTTTGCAGCGACGCATCGATAGTGACGTGCTCTCGCGCCCCGGAAATCTGTACAGCGGGATCTTCGCCAAACAGGTTGGGGAGGGCAAAGATAAATCCCCAGAGCATGACCAGCCCGATCAGCAGGTATTTCCACCAGGGATATTGATTCAAAGTATAGGTAGACATGAAACAGCGGTTTCCGTGAAGGCCGCAGAGGGCGATGATCGATCTACAGGCTGCCCTTGTAGGTGCCTTTGGGCATCAGGGAACTGATCGCCTGCTTCTGGATCCTGATCTGGACATTCTCGGCGAGTTCGACTTGTACAAAGTTCTCGCCGACTTCGGTAATCCGGCCCAGCATACCGCCGCCGCTCACGATCTCATCGCCTTTCTTGAGCGCGTCGACCATCTGTTTGTGTTCCTTGGCGCGCTTGGTCTGCGGACGAATGAGCAGGAAGTAAAAGGCGCCAATCAGAATAATCGGGAATAATAGATTCAACAGGCCCATTCCTCCGCCAGCGCCACCGGCGGCCTGGGCTGAAGCTGGGGGGATCAGCAGGTTCAAAATGCTTTCCATGGAGATTCCTCATTGATTGCTTTTCAGCCTTCGTCCCGTACTTACGGTAAAAAAAGCCCATCGGTCGGCGCCGGATGGTCGGCAAGGGGCGAAAGTTGTTATTTGAGACAGTTTCAAAGCGCGTCATTATACACGGGCAAAAGCGTTTGACCGTATTTTTGGTCAAACGACGTCATCAGACATTGCCCTAACACAGCTTAAAATGATCGACTTGATTTTCAAACTCACTCGCCTGGGTCGACAGTGTCTTGGCAATGGCGGCAAAATGATTTGTTTGTGTTGCATTTTTTTGAGTGATGGAATCGACCTGAATCATGGTCCGGTTGATCTGTTCGATCCCTTGGGCCTGCTCTTGAGCGGCAATGCTGATTTCACCAATGAGGTCAACGACCTTTCTCACACCATCCATGATTTCGTTTAACACTGCGCCCGCCTGATTCGCCATGTCCGAGCCGGTTTTGATCTTGGCGGTGGTATCCACAATCAGTGCCCTGATCTCTTTTGCGGCATCGGCGCTGCGCTGAGCCAGCTTGCGCACTTCCCCGGCGACGACGGCAAAACCCCGCCCCTGCTCGCCGGCGCGCGCTGCTTCTACAGCGGCGTTGAGCGCCAGCAGGTTGGTCTGAAAGGCAAATTCGTCGATGACCCCCACGATATCGTTAATTTTTTGGTTGCTTTGACGGATGGCCGTCATCGCTTCGACTACCTCCAGTACGACTACGCCACTCCGCTCTACGCTCGATTGAGTGGTTACCGCCATCTGGTTTGCCTGATGGGCGTTATCCGCGCTCTGTTTGATCGTGCTGGTTATTTCTTCCAGAGAGGCTGCGGTTTGCTCCAGGGAGGCGGCTTGTTGCTGAGCGCCATCGGCGAGTTGTTCGCTACCCTGCGCTAACTGATGAGAAGCCTCGGTTGTCCGGCGAGCCGCCTGTTGAATTTGCATCATGCTATCACGAAAACGAGACATCATCTGGTTTATGGCTTCCCCCATCTGGCCGAGTTCATCCTTTTTTTTCACCAACACTTGCACGGTTAAATCACCGGTTGCCGCCTGTTCGGTTCCCGCCACCATTTGATTAAGGGTGCGAACGATCGAGCGGGCCGGCAGAAATCCGAGTAATCCGCCTGCTATCAGCAAGGCCGCGACCAATCCCAGCGTCCAGCGAGTGGTCCGCGTGATCGCTGCTTGGACTTGTTCAGCAAAGGTATGGGCTTTCTGCAAGCGCAATTCCGTCAGCTTGCTTAGAATATCCCGCGCCGCCTCGAACTTGGCGGCGCCTTCGCTGAGTGAAATATCGATGGCGTCCAGCCGTTCGGCCGGCGAATCCTGAGCTAAGAGCGACAGAATTTCCTTGGATGTCTGCTCCCATTCAGCCAAAGCGCTCTCGAATTCGGGCCAGAATTGGCGCTCCTCGGCGTTTGCCGGAATGGCCTGATATTTTTGCCAGCGACTTTTTACCTGTTGCAGGTTTTCCTCATGCGACTTACGCAACTTGGTCGCGTTCTCAGATGCCTGCCGCACAAACATCAGGCTGCGTTCGGCGACCAGCGCCTGCTGCATGTCACGATCCGCCTCAGTGAGGTAGTCAACAGCAGGTAGAGCTTCGTGGCTGGCGACCTGGAACATGGCGCCTGCCCAGCGGAAATTGCTCAGATTCCAAAGACCCATCCCGCTTCCCAGCAATACGATCAGCGCACAGGCAGAAACCAGGCGGGCTTTTATTCCCCATACTTTCATTTTCAGACGCATAGCATCTTTACCTCTAGTCCATAGATAACGCCCAGCCTCGCTGGCCGGGCGCAAGCGAGGTCACTTGCCCATTACTTGGACAGCTCGGCTAATTTGGTCAAGTTGACGCCGACAACCAGGACGCCAATGGGTTTGCCGTCGGCCAGCACCGGAGCCGATATCTGAATTTGGTGAGTCTGCGAGCTTTCATCAAATTCAGGTTCACCTTGCCAGGTTTGACCTGTGGTGAAAGGTTTCTCGAACTTGGCGCTGCCTTTGTGAAGATAAGAGCTGGTCTTTGCCACAAACGCGACTTTTTCGCCTTGGTTGGCGTTGAGGAAAGCTTCGCTGTACAAACCTTGCGAGGCATCGAGTTTTTGCTTGAGCCATTGAGCTGCGTCGTTGCTTTGAAACTCCTTGATCAGAGCATCGCTGCGACGCACCGATTTCCACTTGGCATTGTCCATACCAGAAATAGGTCCTTTCTGGTTTTGCGCCGCCACGGCGTTGACAATGACGGGATCGGCTGCCCACCCTTTTACAGCCTCAGCCGCTTGATCGAGTTCCTTCTGTACCGCAGGGGTTACTTCGAAAGCCGCCCACGCCACGATAGAGGCCAGCAGGACGATTGCTCCAAAAAAAACTCTTGAATACCGCATAATTACCTCCTCTGTGACTAATAGTCATTAATTTTCGTTCAGATTCTTGCTTGGCTTGCTCCAGACACACGCATTCCCTGACCTAAGGGTCAGTCGGTAAGTCGGATACAGGACGTACCCGACATGCGCGTTGTCGGGCAACGCGGCGCTTATGCCCGACCTATGGTGTAGGTTCCACAAGAACCCTCGAAGAACCAAAAAAAATCCGGCGACCCGCTTTTTCAACGACTCGCCGACGACTCGCCGGTATGGTATGGCGTCAGGCCGCCGCCGCTGCCGTTGCAGGAGCCTGATCTGGCCCTTCAAGCTGCGCCTGATCAGTCGCGGGCAACATTGCGCCATGCTGTTCCCGCGGCTTGCCAACCAGCAACCGCAACCCAGCGTGGAAGCACTGGCCAGCATAAGTCAGTTCGTGCAAAGACTCCAGCAAATCGCCCAGTTCCTGGTAAGCATCCGGCGTGGGCATAATCTGAATGCTGCGTTCCAGATAGTTGCGCGCCTTGGCGTTTTGCTGGCAACGCTTGGCTAGTCGGCCCAAGGTCAGCAGCAAATACGGATCGTCGCCATGCCGTTCCAGCCAGCCTTCGGCAGTCGCCAGTTGCGCCGTGGCGTTGCCCCTTCCCAGCATGCCATAGCCCACCACCAGTTTCGCGTTCCAGCGCCGATCAATCGCTTCGCGCAACAGCGCCTCGGCATCCTCAATAGCCTGGCATTCGCACAGAGCCGTGGCGTAAGCAACCAGAAAGGCTTCATCCTCTTCGCGCAGCACAACCGGCGCTTGTTTCCACAATGCGCGCAACGCTTCCAGGGAACCGCCAGCAGCGGTAATCTCCAACAACGCATGATAGGTTTGGGCCTGTAGCTCCGCGAACAGTTCAGCGCCTAGCGCCTTCTGTTTCTGCACTTCCGGCAACAGTTTTTGCAGCGGTTCCCAGGCTTTCAGAGATTGATAGGTCTTGGCCAGCCATTGCAGGATGCCGGGATGGCGAGGGTTAAGGGTGTACAACGATTCCAAAATAGCGCGGGCCTGTTCGGCATCTCCATCTTCCAACAGGAATTCTGCACGGGTTAGTTGCACGGTGGTTTTGTCAGATTCCGGCAAGTCCTCGGCCCGGCGCAGATGCAAATCGCGCCGCCACTTGACATCGTGGAGATGATGGGCGGCCCGCGCCGCGCCCAAGTAGTGTAGAGCCGGGCTTTCGCTGGAATCTGCGCCTTTAAGCAAGGTTTTCTCAGCCGCCGCCCATTGACCGGCGGAGAGTTGCCGAATGCCGAGATCAAACAATCGGCGTGCTCTTTTCTGTAACCGTCGCTGATTGGCTTCCAGCGTCTGGGTGGGCGTTTGCCAAAGCCGGATGGCCAAACGCACGAGCAAGTAGAAGATAAAAAAGGCGAAAACCAGGAAGATCACAAAAAAAGTCAGGCTGGTTTCAACCGTCCATTCTCCCATGCTAAACATGGCATAACCGGGATCTTCCCGCAGCGAGAGCGCCATCCACACCGAGATGAATAACGTAATAATGATGCCGAGCAATAATCTCATGGTTGCGCCTCCTCATTCTTCATCGTCGGCGATTCAGTCGACTCCATGGCAGGTTGCGCCGCTCCCGGCGCGGACTCGGTGGATGCTGTGACAGGTTGCGCCGCTTCTGGCGCGGGTTGTGCGGTAACGGAAGCCGCCGATGCCGGGCGCATGGCGCGAATGGGCAATCGTTGGGTGATAAACTCCTGGAATGCTTTTCTGAGACCGGCTAAATCGGGAATATAGGGATTAAATTGCACGGCTTGCAAACCTTGCAACTCAGCCAGGAATGCACCGACCTTTTGGTCATCGACATCAAAGTAGCGCTCTGTCCAGTCGCGCACCTGATTATACGAATCCTGGAAGGTCTGGGCATCGCCCCGCAACAGAGCAGTGCGCAAGGTTTCCAATTCCAACCGTAAATTCTGGCGCAGGAAAAATTCGTCTTCGGGAGCAATCAGCGGCGGCGCTTCGGTGCGCTGGTGGCGAATGACGACGATGTCCTTGAACTGATTCCAGACCGCCTCGCTGATGCGATCCCACTGGGAGCGTTCGGCATCATCGCTTAAAGCGACCGTGTTGGCAGGCTTCACGCGATCCTTGATATCCGGCGTATCCGAATTGAGTTTTAATGGCAAGCCGTTAACTTGCGTTTCCATCTCGACCAGTTTGTGGGCGAGCGCGGTAATATTGGGTAGTCGCACGCCGCGCAGGCTGGCGATGGCTTCGCCGACCATGGTCTGCACCGGCGCCAGCCCTTTTTCGTCCACCGTCTGCAATTGTTGTTGAGCAGCGCTCAATGCGAGGCGAGCGGCATCCACATTCCGCTCCAGCTTGAGCTTGGTGTCGGCCAGACGCAGCAGATAATCAACCTCCGCCAAGGGGAAAGCATTGATGTCGCCGCCCTTGGAAGCGATCATTTTGACGGTTTCCAGATGGTCTGTCAGGCCGTTATGGCTGAGTTGCAGATTTTGCAGATGCTCGCTCAATTGGGCCAGGAGGGTTTGCTGTTCCTGGATTTTCTCGTCAAGCGTCCGCCGTTCCTTTTGCGTTGAACTCTTGTGCGCCTCATGGCTCTCTCGCAACAGTTTGATCTCGTTGTTGACGACTTCCGCTTCGCCTTTTTGCAGCTCAAGAGCGTTTTTCAAAGGTTGCAGGTCGCCGGTCAACCCCAGCAATTTTTCCCTGAGATTTTGGTCTTCGGTGCGTAATTGCCCCACAGCCTCCTTGTTCTGGTCAATCGGACCCTTGAGCGCCTGTAGTTCGCCGATCGTAGTTTTGAGCGCTTGAAATTCCGTGTCGCGCTGCGCGATCGCCTGCTTGACCGCCTGATCCAGTTTGCTGGTCTGAGTCGCCTGTTCCTGTTGCCACAAATACCAGAGATAGCCACTGCCGCCCGCCGCACCCAAGGCGATGAGCAAGGAGAACGCCGCTAATCCCCGGCCGCTTTTAGGCGCAGGTGGAGAAGGGGGCGCCGCCGGTGTGCTTGATGCAGTCACTGAGCTTGCAGGCTGTGTGGGTTTGTCGAGCGTTGGACTGGTTGGTGTGCTGTCAGTGTCGGATTTTTGATCTGTCATGTCGCGTTACCAAAGAGGTGGTGGTGGATTCGTCGTCAGGCCGAACAGAGCGGCAAGGAGGGCCTCATCGCTGGCTTCCTGGGCAAGCAGGAGATAGCGGCAGCCATATTCCACAGCGATTTGCCGGATGCGGGCGCTGACCACGACCAGAGGCGTGTCACGCAATTTGTTTTGCCCGACGGTCTTTAGCATATCAAAAAGATTGCGCAGGCTCTCGGTGCTGGTGATGACAATGACGCCGATTCCATCGCGCGCCCAGGAATCCATAAACGATTTGGTATCTGTAGCAGGCGGTTCGCGGCGGTAAACCTCAGCCCGATCGACTTGCGCGCCGCGCGCGGTCAGGGTGTCAGCCAGATATTCCCGGCCCCCTTCGCCGCAAACGATGACCATGTTTTGTGCGTTGACCTGGCGCAGACGAGGCAGCGCCAGCAGGGCTTCACTGGTAAAACTCTGTTCGGGTCGCAAACAGCGGGTAACGCCTTGCCGTTCCAGCGCCCGCGCAGTCGCCTGGCCAATAGCGGCGATGTCGAGCCGAGCCGGGAAGCCCCCACGTTCCTGAATCAGCGGTAGTGCGCGATCCACGGCATTCACACTGGTGAAAATCGCCAGGTCGTAATCGGCCAATCGGTCTAGAATCGCCAGCGTCGGCTTCCAGTCGCGCGGTTCCGCGATAACCAGCGTCGGATAACGAATGGCGACGCCACCGTGTTGCTCGATCAGTCGGCACAACGGATCAGCCTGATGTTCCGGGCGAGTGACCAGCACCCGCAAGCCGTTCAGGCATCGTCCCCCTTCACCTGCAAGCGGGAGAGGAGTTGAGGGAGAGGGCGCATCCATGATCATGTCGCCATTAACCGGCGCAAAATAGCCCCAGCCCCGCGTTCGAGCAGTTCCTCGGCCAGTTCCACCCCCAGCGCTTCCGCCGCCGTTGCCGGACCTTCCCGTTCGCCGACAACGATTCGACTGCCATCCGGTTCGCCCACCAGACCCCTTAACCAGATGCGTTCCTGGTTCAGCACCGCATGGCCAGCGATGGGAACCTGGCAACCACCCTGCAAGCGGGCATTAAAGGCGCGTTCCGCCGCAACCCGAATGTGAGTGGCGGGATCATCTAGCGCGGCAATCAGTTCCCGGGTTCGGCCATCATCCAGCCGGCATTCCACGCCAATCGCACCCTGGCCAATGGCTGGCAGACTGAATTCCGGCGCCAGCGCCAGCGTGATGCGCTCTTCCAGACCCAGTCGTTTTAAACCGGCGGCGGCCAGCAGAATGGCGTCAAACTCACCGGCATCTAGTTTGGCCAGCCGGCTGCCGACATTACCGCGCAAGCTGCGAATTTCCCAACCGGGATAGCGGGCGGTGAACTGGCACTGACGGCGCAGGCTGGAAGTGCCGATCCGGGCATGGATGGGCAAGGCGTCGGGATGGGAATAATGGCGCGATACGAAAGCATCGCGGGGATCTTCGCGGGCCAGAATGACGGGTAGACCCAGCTTCTCCGGGAAGGCGACCGGCACATCCTTCATGGAATGCACGGCGATATCGGCGCGACCGTCCAGCAATCCCTGCTCCAGCTCTTTGACGAACAAGCCCTTGCCGCCGATCCGGGCCAGCGGGCTGTCGAGAATTCTATCGCCCTGGGTCACCATGCCCACCAGTTTCACGGATAAACCAGGATGGGCCTGGCGGAGACGCTCGGCAACGTGTTCAGCCTGCCAGAGGGCGAGAGGACTTTTACGGGTGGCAATGCGCAGGGTATCGGTGAGCATGATCTGATATGGATCGTAGGGTTATCTATATAACAGCATAGAGCAGGTCGGCGTTAAATGCCGGTGAGTAGAAAATCCAGAGCAGCAATAATCCGGTCGCGATGAGTTGTCCAATCGGTGATGGGTTCACCCAGTTCCTGGAGGGGAATACCGGCCAGCTGCGGGGTCAGCAGCACGAGGGTTTGACCTTTCAGTTCAAAGGTCGGCGTTAGCGTTGTCATCGACCGATCGTTGAGATGGGCGGAAAGCGCGAGCGGGATCACCACTCGCGTACGCAGATCGGCTAGCAGGTCGCTTTGTACATCGAGCAGATAAGGGATGGTGTTACGGGTGCGGCGGTTGGCGTTGCGGTAGACCGTGAATTGGGCCATCAGAAGCTCCGCAACCCGTCGCTGAAGACCCCCTGTTGATCGACATAGTCATTGTAAGCCGTGATCGCCTCATGGTTCTGAGCCAGCCAGTGCGCCTTCTGACGCTGTCGAAGTTGTTCCGCCAGCGCCTGTTCCAGAGTCGCGGACAGATTGACTTCCTGTTCTCGGGCTTTTTTGAGCAGATCACTGTTAATGCTCAGATTAGTCGGTTTTTTCGGGGCAGATGGATCATAGAGGGCAAACATGGTGAATACTCTTGGGTCGGTCATGCGCAAAGAATATGCGCATTAGCAGGCGCAAGCAATGGATTGACGCGCCGCAGGTCGTTGCTGGCCTCCATAGTCTTGTGTAGCATCCCTTCTGTTTTCAATACACGGGCGACGCCATGCGCGACCAACCAGGCAAATCCGCGGCGGACGATTCACCGACAGCGCCGCTATGGTTATTTGAAGAATCCAGGGGTTCTATGAAAAAGCAGGTCATGCTTCAATGCTTGGGGGGAAGTCTGATTTTCGCCCTGTTATTCTTTACCGTGATCGAAAAGGCCAACGCGATGGGTAAGCTTTGTATATTTTCGGCAGTTCAAGGGGTCGTCCTTAGCCAGAATCAGCCAGTCGCCGGCGCGGTTATTAGTCGCAAATTCATCTGGGCCTGGGGCAAGGAAACCGGCAGCGATGAGGCCGTGACTGATGCAAATGGCGAATTCCGCCTGCCTGCTATTTTCAGGAGTTCTTTGCTCGGTTCATTTCTGCCCCACCAACCATTTATTGAACAGACCTTGCTCATCCTGCACCAGGGTAAGGAATACAAGGCATGGATGTTCGATAAGATGAACTATGAGGAGAATGGCGAACTTCAGGGTAAACCGATTTCCCTGGTCTGCCGCCTTGAAAACGAGCCGAGCCGCAAAGGCGAGATTTATGGCATTTGCGATATTCGTTGAATTGCCAAAAGTCCAACAGGAGAAATCATGAGTACTTTGAATCCGCAACAGGCGGCGGCTATTGCGACAGGCGTCTATCGCTTGATGAGTCGCTCCATATCGGAATTACAGGCTCGCGGTGGCGAACTGGGTTGCGAGGATATGTTTGCCATTGATGACTCATCACGTTTTACCGGTAAATCAGGCGGTCTGATTGCCTGGAAAGAAATTACCGGCTTTGGCTATATCGCTGCCGGCCAGGGAAACTACCAAGGCGAGGTGTTGCTCGCGACGCGCGGCACGCAAAGCAAACCCGACTGGTTGAGCAACCTGAATATTGGACTGCAACTAGGACCTGGCGGCTACCCGGTGCATGCGGGCTTCAATGAGGTGTGGAAATCCTTTGCGCCGGACATCATGACGTTCCTCCGCAACCGCAATCCGACCCTCATTCATTGCGTAGGCCACAGCCTGGGCGGCGCGCTCGCCAATCTTGGCGCCGACTGCCTTTCGGCTGCTCAGGCCGGCGCCGTTAAGCTCTATACTTTCGGCGCTCCCCGCACCGGGATAGGGCTGTTCGCCGAAAGCCTGTCATCACGGGTTGGCGTTGACAACATGTTCCGCGCCTATCACACCTCCGATCCGGTGCCCATGATTCCGGTTTTCCCTTTTCAACATGCGCCTGTCGGCAAGCAGGGACTGTCGGTCAGAAATGGCAATCGCGGTCTGATCAGCATCGATGCTCATTTGATGCCTAGCTACACCAGCGCTGTCGCTTCGCTCAGTTGGTCGGGCCTGGAAGCGGCGTCACGGGAAGCAGAACTGTCGCCGGGAAAAATCGAATCCTGGTTGAACTCGGCTGCGGCTGGCGGCAACCCAGTGATCGTCGGCAGCGCCTTTGTGCTGAAAATGATTGGCAAGGCGATCTACTGGATTCTCTCGAAAGTCGGCGCGCTGGTCGTGGGGACGGTCGGCTTGGTGCTGACAGCAACCGCCACCCTGCTTGACCATCTGGCCTGGATGCTGCATCAAGCGGCGCAATTTTCCAAGGAAGTCGCTGGCTATGTCGAGAATCTGATTGTCGTTATCTTCAAATTTCTTGGCCGTCCACTGGTCAAGGGCATGTCCTTGACCCTGGTTTTTATTAGCTTTGTGCTCGATTTGCTATTCCAGAGACTGCGGAGCGCTGCTTTGGGCGCAGTCGCCCTGGTCGGTCGATAATTATCGCAAACACAGGCGATGCCATGAGCGACCAACAAACTAATCAACAAACCAATCAGACCTGGGGTGGGCGATTCACCGAGAGCACCGATGCCTTCGTCGCAGCGTTCACCGCCTCGGTGGATTTTGACCGCCGCATGTACCGGCAGGATATTCAAGGCTCCATTGCCCATGCCCGGATGCTGGCGCGGATTGGCGTCCTGTCCGAGGCGGATTGCGCAGCGATTGTCGAGGGACTGGAGGCGATTCGCGGCGAGATCGAACGCGGCGAGTTCGCCTGGTCCACTGCGCTGGAAGATGTCCACATGAACATTGAAGCGCGCCTGACCGAGCGGATTGGCGACGCTGGTAAGCGCCTGCATACTGGACGTTCGCGCAATGACCAGGTTGCGACCGACATTCGCCTCTACCTGCGCGACGTCATCGACGCGATTCTGGCTGAGATGAAGCGGTTTCTGGGCGGGCTGGCGGAACTGGCGATGCGCGAAGCGGAGACCATCATGCCGGGATTCACCCATTTGCAAGTCGCCCAGCCGGTGACCTTCGGCCATCACCTGCTGGCCTGGTTCGAGATGGTGAAGCGAGATTACGAACGGTTGATGGATTGCCGCAAGCGAGTGAACATCATGCCGCTGGGCGCAGCAGCGCTGGCGGGAACCAGTTATCCGCTGGATCGCGCCTACACTGCCGAACTGCTTGGGTTCGCTGCGCCCTGCGCCAATTCGCTGGATGCGGTCAGCGACCGGGATTTCGCCATTGAATTCACGGCTGTTGCGGCGATTCTGCTGACCCATCTCTCACGGATGGCCGAGGAGTTGGTGCTGTGGTCCTCGGCGCAATTCGATTTTGTGGAACTGCCGGATCGGTTCTGCACCGGCTCCTCGATCATGCCGCAGAAGAAAAATCCCGATGTGCCGGAGCTGGTGCGCGGCAAGGTCGGGCGGGTAAACGGGCATTTGATCGCGTTGCTGACCCTGATGAAAAGTCAGCCATTGGCTTATAACAAGGATAATCAGGAAGACAAGGAACCGTTATTCGATACAGTGGACACGGTTCTCGGTTGCCTGCGGGCGTTTGCCGATCTGATTCCAGCCTTGCGCCCGAAACGCGAGAAGATGTTGCAATCCGCCCGGCGCGGTTTTGCGACCGCTACCGACCTGGCGGATTATCTGGTGCGCAAGGGGTTGCCGTTCCGCGACGCCCATGAAGTCGTGGGTCAGACAGTGCGGCTTGGCGTGAAGACCGGACGGGATCTGGCGGAAATGACGCTGGCGGAACTGCAACGCTTTTCACCGTTGATCGAGGAAGATGTGTTTGCAGTGCTGACTTTAGAAGGTTCCGTGGCGGCCCGCGATGTGCTGGGCGGCACGGCCTCCAACCGGGTTCGGGAAGCGGCGGCGGCGGCGCTGACCTGGGTGGCGCAGAGGTGATTTTTTGACATCCTCCCCGGCCTTTAGACCACAGGGCTGTTAAATTCTGTGTAGGGCGGGTTAGAGCGTCAGCTCGTAACCCGCCGATTTTGCTGGACTTCGGCGGTGGCGGGTTACGCTACGCTAACCCGCCCTACCCATCAGAATCAGCAGAACTTAACGGCCCTGGGCCTTTAGACTGGGGATTTCTCTGTAGAGAGTACGATGCCCTATACCGAGAACACTGAATGTTCTTCGGTCTCCCCTTTCGGCAAGTCGGGAAAGCTCCTAAAACTGCTCCTCGGTCAACGCCATGATCGAAACGCCGCCCTGCTGGACCGAACGCAACAGCGCGCTGGCTTTGGGCAGCACATGTTCCATGTAGAAGCGGGAAGTGATCAACTTGGCTTCATGAAACACCGGATCTTGCCCAGTCATCAGCTTGTTTTGCGCCACCTGAGCCGCGCGGGCCATTTGCCAGCCGCCGCAGACGTAGCCGACCAGCATCAGGTAATCCACCGACACCGCCATCACGGCGTTCGGGTCCCGGCTGGCCAGCATCCACTGGGTCGCTTCGGTCAGCGATCGGACGCCTTCGTCCAAACCCGCGCGGATCGTCGCCAGATCATCGCCTGAGGCTGAACCTAGCTCTTTGGCGATTGTGTCCATCTCGGCAATCAGCGCCCGCATCGCCGCACCCTGATCCATGCTTAGCTTGCGCCCCGCCAGATCGGCAGCCTGGATACCGGTGGTGCCTTCATAAATGGTGGCGATGCGCGAATCGCGCAAGTGTTGACAGGCGCCGGTTTCCTCGACAAAACCCATGCCGCCATGCACCTGCACGCCCAGCGAGGCAATCTCAATACCCAACTCAGTCTCCCAGCCCTTCACCACCGGGATCAACAGATCCACCCGCGCTTGATGTGTCTGGCGCACCGCCGGATCGGGATGATGACGGGCTAGATCCATGTGCTGCGCGGTGACATAGGCCAGCGCTCGCATCGCTTCATTCTGCGCCTTCATAGTCATCAGCATCCGCCGCACATCCGGATGATGAATGATAGTGACCCGGTCACCGCTCCTGACCCCGACCGGACGGCCCTGCGCCCGATCCTTGGCGTATTCCCGCGCACCCTGATAAGCGCGCTCGCCAATCGCCAGGCCCTGCAAACCGACCTTGAAGCGCGCTTCGTTCATCATAATGAACATATAGGCCAGGCCCTTGTTCTCCTCGCCGACCAGATAGCCGATTGCGCCATCCTGGTCGCCAAACGCCATGACACAGGTTGGACTGGCGTGAATGCCCAGCTTGTGTTCCAGGGATACGGCGTGGACATCATTACGCGCGCCCAGCGAACCGTCGGCGTTCACCAGAAACTTGGGGACAATAAACAGTGAGATGCCCTTCACGCCTTCGGGCGCGTCCGGGGTGCGGGCCAGCACCAGATGAATGGTGTTGGGCGCCATGTTGTGCTCGCCCCAGGTGATAAAAATTTTCTGGCCGAAAATCCGGTAATGATCACCCTCCGGCACGGCGCGGGTGCGCACCGCCGACAGATCGGAGCCGGCCTGCGATTCGGTCAGGTTCATGGTGCCAGTCCACTCGCCGCTAACTAATTGCTGCAGATAGAGCGCCTTTTGCTCGGCGGAACCGACGCGGCTGATCGCCTCGATCGCGCCGCCATTCAACATCGGACACAGGGCAAAAGACATGTTGGCGGAATTCCACATCTCCTGAGTCGCGGTGTTGATCAATTCCGGCAAACTCTGGCCGCCGTGTTCGACTGAACTGGCCAAGCCGTTCCAACCGCCATCGATGAATTTCTGATAAGCCTCGGCGAAGCCATCCGCAGGAATGACGCCTTTCTGTGGATCCAGGCGCGCGCCCAGAATATCGCCGGTCTTGTTCAGCGGCGCCAGCACTTCAGTGGCCAGCTTGGCGGCTTCTTCCAGCACGGCTTCCACCAGTTCAGGATTCACTTCCTGTTCAGCGAAAGCTGGCAATGCCGTAACCTCGTTCAGTCCAGCAAGTTCATTGATCACAAACTGCATGTCGCGGGTTGGGGCGAAATAGGCGGTCATAACGCCTCCTTAAAATTTCTGGAGATTCGGGGAAGGGGGTTAGCATCCTCCCCCTGATAGAAAGGGAGAGGGGCCGGGGAAGGGATGACAGGGAACGACAGTGGTTTTAACCCGCCGCTTTTAGCTTGTCCAACTCTGTGGATAATTCAGGCACGGCGGTAAACAAGTCAGCCACCAGACCATAATCAGCGACCTGGAAGATCGGCGCCTCCTCGTCCTTGTTAATGGCGGCAATAACCTTGCTGTCCTTCATGCCGGCCAAATGCTGAATGGCGCCGGAGATGCCGACCGCAATGTACAGTTCTGGAGCGACCACCTTGCCGGTTTGGCCCACCTGGTAATCATTAGGCACGAAACCGGAGTCCACGGCGGCGCGGGAAGCGCCCACCGCCGCGCCGAGTTTGTCGGCTACATCCTCCAACAACTTGAAATTCTCGCCGTTGCCCATGCCGCGTCCACCCGAGATGATAATGCGCGCGGCGGTCAATTCCGGCCGGTCGGACTGGGTGAGTTGCTGACCGACAAAACTGGAGACGCCGGCATCCGCCGCTAGGTTGACTGATTCAACGCTCGCTGAACCGCCCGTTGCCGCCGCTGGGAACGCCGTGCCGCGCACGGTGATCACCTTGACCGCATCGCTGGTTTGAACGGTGGCCAGCACGTTGCCGGCGTAAATGGGACGGATGAACGTATCAGCGCTCTCGACCTTGATAATGTCGGAGATTTGCGCCACGTCCAGCAGGGCGGCCACGCGCGGCAGCATGTTTTTGCCTGCGGCGGTGGCCGGGGCCAGGATATGGCTGTAACCGCTTGCCAGGCTGACCACCAGCGCTGCGACATTCTCGGCCAGTTGATGGGCATAGTGCGCGGCGTCGGCCACCAGGACTTTTTTGACCCCCACGACCTGGGCGGCGGCCTCGGCGACCGCGCCACAGCTCTGACCCGCGACCAGGACGTGGATATCGTCGCCTAATTGCGCCGCGGCGGTAATGGTATTCAGCGTCGCCGCCTTGAGGACGGCGTTATCGTGTTCGGCAATAACCAGAATGCTCATGATCGGTACTCGCGGGCCTTAGATGACGTGGGCTTCTTTGTGCAGCTTGTCGACCAGCGCGGCAACGCTGTCGACCTTGATGCCGGCCTGGCGCTTGGGCGGTTCCTGCACCTTGAGGGTGGTCAGACGCGGTGCAGGGTCCACGCCCAGATCCGCCGGCTTCAGCACTTCCAGGGGCTTCTTCTTAGCCTTCATGATATTGGGCAGCTTGACGAAACGCGGTTCATTCAAACGCAGGTCGGTCGTAATCACGGCAGGCAGTTTCAAAGCTACGGTTTCCAGACCGCCGTCCACTTCACGGGTCACGTTGACCGTTCCTTCGCCTACTTCAACCTTGGAGGCGAACGCGCCCTGTGGCCACCCCAGCAACGCGGCCAGCATCTGGCCGGTCTGATTGGCGTCGTCATCGATGGCCTGCTTGCCGAGAATGATCATGTCCGGCTTTTCCTTTTCCACCACAGCCTTGAGCAGCTTGGCGACCGCCAGCGGTTGCAGTTCGACATCGGTTTCCACCAGAATGCCCCGATCAGCGCCCATGGCCAGCGCAGTGCGGATGGTGTCCTGGCAGGTGGGGACGCCCAGCGATACGGCGACGATCTCCTTGATCTTGCCAGCTTCCTGCAGGCGCACGGCTTCTTCCACGGCGATTTCATCGAAGGGATTCATGGACATTTTGACGTTAGCGGTTTCCACGCCGGAACCATCGGCTTTAGCTCGAACCTTGACGTTGTAGTCTACGACCCGTTTTACGGCGACTAAAATTTTCATTGTTGACCTTTGCTTGGGGTTGCTCGTGATTTTGAAATGAACCCATCGGGTTAAGCGTTTTTAAGTTATGGTATTTAGTCGCCCCCGGCAATGCAATGTCTTTATTGATTATTGGTTAGGCGGTCGGTGCGCAAGTTCGGTATTTCGCCTGAATCCACACGTTTACGTGTAGGCCATGCGTTTCCCGTTCGGCGACTGGCCAGTGGAACATTCAATCCATTCGGAGATGATGAAAACATGTATCCCACTCATGAAGGTTATAACGATACCTTGCATGGTTATTATCTGGAAGACCTTGCGGTTGGCATGGGTGCTTCTCACGCTAAAACCGTTACTGAAACCGATGTTGTCCTGTTTGCGGGATTGACCGGCGATAATAACCCCATCCACTGCAATGAAGTGTTTGCTACTCAGACCCAGTTTAAAAGCCGTATCGCCCACGGCATGTTCTGCGCTGGCCTGATTTCCTGCGTGGCGGGCACCCGCCTGCCCGGCCCTGGCGCGGTCTACGTGGATCAACAATTGCGTTTCAAGGCCCCGGTGCGCATCGGAGACACTGTCACCGCGCTTTGCACCGTTCAGGAGATTGTCCAGGAACGCCGGCGCGTTGTCATGAGCACGGTCTGCACGGTCGGCGACAAGGTGGTGGTCGAGGGAACCGCTACTTTCCTGGTTAGCCGCCGCCCCAAAGCCTAGCTCATTCCTCCATGATCACCCGGAAACCGGTCAGCGCATCGCGGTCGCCCGGTTTTCGGGGCAAACGTTTGGCCGAGCGCAAATCGCCCGCGCCATTATTCCAGGATCCTCCCCGCGCAACCCGTTGACCCTGGCCGGACCGTTTGGCGGAACAGCGTTGCTCCTCGCCTGAGTAATTTGAGTAATATTCAGAACAAGTCCATTCCCAGACATTCCCCGCCACATCATGCAACCCGAGGGCGTTCGGTAGATAACTCCCCACCTGCGCGCTGACCGACTGGCCATCGTCCAAATTGCCGATGGACGCGCCAGTTGGATCGTTACGGTCGGAGAAGTTGGCATAGCGAGGATCAATGGTGTTGCCCCAATAATACCGGGTATCGGTTCCAGCCCGGGTCGCGTATTCCCATTCTGCTTCGGTCGGCAGTCGAAATCGTTTGCCTGCGCCCGATTCCCAGGTCAACCACTCGGTGAAAGCCTGCGCGTCGTCCCAGTTTAAGTTGACTACCGGTTGCAGGTCCGTATCCAGGGAACGCCCCTGGAAAGAGCCGCTATCATGCCTGGGTTTAAAACGGCGAAATTGGCTGTTAGTCACTTCGGTTTTGCCGATCCAGAAACCCGCTACACAGACCTGATGAAGGGATTCGTCGCTACCGCGATCTCGTTCGATCGATGGGCTGCCCATGTTGAAACAGCCGCCTTCAACCCAGTTCAACTCGATGCCAGTGATAGGATCGGTGAATGTCCGGGGGGGAGGCACCGAGCGTTCCGCCGTGATCAATTCACTTTGAGCCGCTATTAGCGCTGGATACTGGCGATCGATCGCTGCTGCTTGCTCCAGGGCGCTGTGAGCCTGACGCCACTCCCGTTTGGCGATGAATTCACGAGCCTGATTGATATAACCCGTGAGTTTCGCTTCGCGTTGTCGGGCTTCTTCCTGAGCGCGACGGGCTGCTTCTTCCTCCTCCTGTTTTTTCAGGGCGGCGGCTTCAAGCTGCTGCCGCGCCTGGATAGCCTGGTAGTACTCATAGGAAAGCAAACCGACTCCAAGAAATGCCGAGATACCAAATGCAACCAATAACGCTCGTTTCCAATTGATCCTTTGGGTGTCAGGCGCCGGTTTACCTGGCTCAGGCGCGATCTGCGGAGCCGCCGCCAGCGCTTGCTGAGCAACCGCTTCTTCTGCGATAGGATGGGTTCGCGATCGCGGCGATGAAAGAGGTTCTACCTGCTCGACAGGGATGCTCATCGAGTTTCCCCGCTTGGCCGAGACTTTTTTAAGATGTTCCAGCGCCGATTTAGGCGATCGCTTGAGCAAAGACTTCGACGGTTCCAGGGGCGGTTGCTGAGGGGCTTGCATGGCCGGTTTTGCCGGAGAAACTTCAGATTGGCCCTCGTCCAGATGCTCCCAAATGTTCTCCAGCATCGGCAAAGAAAGATCACTCTCCGTAGACTGAAGCGGCGCAGAGGAGGGTTCGCTGTCAATCGCTCGTGATGGCGCGCGCGGTTCGATCTGATCCAGTGTCAAGTCAGGCAGCGATTCAACGGTCGGGGAGAGCGACTCATACTCAGGCGGTTCATGGATGGGCGCTAAAGGATGCGAAGGGGTAGAAGGTCGCTTGGGCGCTGGCGGCGTTTGCTTATCAGGCCAATGGGGCGCTGGCGGCGCCGATCCCGGCCGCGGCGGTGTAAGGGGTTCGAAGCGCAGAGAAGTTGATGAGGGTAAATCCAGCAAATCGGACCGGATGGGCGGCACCGGAGAGAAATCAACCTGACTGTTCGATTGGTCAGTCGCTTGCAGCAACGCCTGCCGCATGGCGGCCACGCTCTGAAAACGGTCTTCGGGTCGAACCGCCAGCGCTTGGTCGACGACTTGCAACAATCCACGCGAATAAAGACCCGCACCAACTTCCATGGCCGGCTGGACAGGGTCCTTCAGTACCCGGCCTGGCGCTTCAATAGGTGGTGCGCCGGTGATGCAGCGGTACATGACCGCGCCAAGGGCATAGATATCGGTCCAGGGACCGTAATCCTCGCCAACGGTCACATATTGCTCGATGGGTGAGTAACCCGGCGTCACGACGCTGGTAACGCTACGGGTGCGCCGCCCCAACGCTTGTCGGGCGGCGCCGAAGTCGAGCAGCATGACATGGCCGTCGCGACTGCGAATGTAAAGATTGCTCGGCTTGAGATCCCGGTGCAGATAATTCTGACTATGCACGGCTTCCAGCGCCGGCATAACGTCGTTCAATAGGCGGTGCAATTCATGCTCGGGGAGAATACCGCCACGTTGCAACATAGCGCTCAGCGATTCGCCATCCTCATATTCCATCACGATATAAGCGCTGCCGTTCGCTGCAAAGTAATCGCGCACCCGCACCACGCCGGGATGATTAACTTGCACCAGAATCTTGGCTTCATCCAGGAAGCGTTCCAGGCCCCACTGGTAGCAGGGAGGCTCGCTCTGCCGGGCGGGGATTTGTCCTTGGGCATTCGGGCGGACATTGACGCCATTGTGATCGCGATAGGCCCATTCCGCCGGGAAATACTCCTTGATCGCGACCTCGTTTTGCAGGGCTTCGTGGATGGCCCGATAGGTGATGCCAAAACCGCCGGCGCCCAACACCCCTTCGATCTGATAGCGGTGCAGGTTATAGCCATTGGGCAGGGCGTTGGTTTCTTCAGTCATCGAGCTGCCCTTTGCAGTGGACGTTGTTGGCGCAATCGGTGGACCTGCCTAGCGCCGGTCGCGGTTGAGCAACGAGCTGAACCCCGCCGATAGCCAGCGCAGCCAGCGCGGAGCATCGCTCGCGGCGCCTGGATCCATGCGCAACAGCACCAGCGTTGCGTTATCAGCATCCGCGCCACCGCGCTGCACAGCCATCTCAATCAATCGATGAGCGGCGACTGCCAGGCCATGATCCCGGGTGGTCATCCAAAACTCGCTTTCGGTCACATGCTCCCAGACGCCATCTGAGCAGAGCGCCAACAGATCACCGGCTTCGATGGCCAAGTTACCCTGGTCCGGTCGCGGCAATTCTTCGCCGCCCAGGCAGCGGTAAAGCCGGTTTTGCGCTGGATGCGCGCCCATCTCGGACTCCTGGATTTCACCAAGATCGGTCAGCAATTGGACCACGGAATGATCGCGAGTGCGCATCAAGCGATGGCCCTGCCGGAAATGATAGAGGCGGCTGTCGCCGATATTCAGCCAGTAGGCCCGCCCGCCCGCCAGCCAGACCATGACCAGCGTACTGCGAGCGGTTTCCGACCGGCTGTTGATTATTTCATGCATGCGCCGGCTCAACTGGTTGAGCGCGGCGGGAGGATCCGTTTCCAGGGACAACGGCGGATGCAGAATGAAATCCCGGGCGGTGTCGATAACGATTTGCGCCCCCAGCGCGCCCTCCCGATGCCCGCCCATGCCATCGGCCACAATCGCCAGCAGTCCTTCCTGGTTGTGTAGCTGGAAAAGTCCCCAGCGATCCTGTTGTTCATGGCGACCTCCCTGTTGGCTGGCCGCGCCATTCTCCCATGGGAGAGTAGGAGCGGATTCCTGGATGGACGGCTGTAAGGATGGGGTAGCGCCGGTAGTCATTCGTTTTATGATCACTATGGTGGCATGGATTCGTCTGCAACCGAACAGAACAAACGTAAGAAAAACTTACAACAGCTTAAGCACTTCCTCCGCATGGTTCGCGCAATTCGGCTTGTCGATGATATGGGCAATATGACCGCTCTCGTCGATCAGGTAAGTAATGCGGTTCGCCACGCCAAACAGGCTGGCGGCTGTTCCCATCACTCCGCCGCCCATGGCGCCATAGGCGCGACTGACCGCGCCATCGGTATCGGCAATCAGCGGGAAGCTGATATTGTACTTTTCGGTGAAGCGCTGGTGGGAACCCACATCCTGGGTGGAAACGCCCAGAATCGCAGCGTCCTTGTCCTGAATTTCCTGGTAATGGTCGCGCAGGGAGCAAGCCTGTTTGGCGCAACCAGGAGTATCGTCCATGGGGTAGAAATACAGCACCAGTTTGCGGCCAAAATAATCGGACAATTTGACAGCACTGTTATCGGTGGTCGTCGCGGTGAACTGGGGGGCGGGGTCGCCAATTTTTAATTTCATGGCTCTTCTCTCACGGGTCGTTGTGACTAAATGGACGCGGATTACCAGTAAATACCTCGTGTGAACTGCGCAAAGGAAATTTGTTCCAGCGAGGGTTCCTGGGATTCAGGGTTCGGCGCTTTAGCGGCTGCTGATTCGGGGAACAGCCGAAAGGCCGTGTTCATGATAACCGCGTACACCTTAGGCGCCAGGGCATGGAGCACCTGGGCAAACACGCCGATCCGGGTCGCGATGCGCTCCGGTCGGTCAATAATGGCTTGAACAATCAAATCGGCGGCTTCGTCCGGACTGAGCGTCGGCACATGCTGATAAATTTTCGTCGGCGCGATCATCGGGGTGCGCACCAAGGGCATGTTGATGGTCGTGAACTCGATGCCGCTATCGGAGAATTCGGCGGCTGCACAGCGGGCGAAAGCGTCCAGCGCCGCCTTGGAGGCAACATAAGCCGAGAAACGCGGCGCGTTGCTCAGTACGCCAATTGAGGAAATGTTGATGACGTGCCCATGTTTTTTCGCCATCATGCTCGGGATGAAACCCATAATCAGCCGCAGCGCCCCGAAATAGTTGAGTTGCATGGTGCGTTCGTAATCGTGGAAGCGATCCAGCGAATTCTCAATGGCCCGGCGAATCGAGCGACCGGCATTATTAACCAGGATATCCACCCTGCCATGCTCGGCCAGCACCTGCTGAATCAGCGCATCACAGGACGCAATATCAGCGACATCCGCCGTGTAAACGTGGGCAATCCCCCCACGTTCCTGAATTTCCCGCTGGGTATCCAGCAACTTTTCTTCGGTGCGAGCGACAATCAGGGTTTTAGCGCCCGCTTCCGCCACCTTCAGCGCGGCGGCCTTGCCGATGCCGGAGGATGCGCCGGTAATCAGCACGACTTTGTTCTTCACCGCTCCGCTCAGCGTGCGGTCGACGAACAGATCGGGATCGAGATGACGCTCCCAGTAATCCCACAATTTCCAGGCGTATGTTTCCAGCGGAGGCACGGCGATATCCGTCCCTTCGAGCGCCTTCAGGGTCTGACGACAGTCGAAGCGAGTTGGGTAATTGATCAACCCCAACACATCGGCGGGAATGCCGAGATCCTTGAGAATTTGGTTCTTGATCCGCCGCACCGGTTTCAGTTGCGACAGTCCAGTTTTGATGATCTCGGGCACAAAGGCGAACATCAAGGCGTTAAACCGCAGCGTCAT
This sequence comes from Gammaproteobacteria bacterium, assembly GCA_024235095.1. Classification (NCBI taxonomy): domain Bacteria; kingdom Pseudomonadati; phylum Pseudomonadota; class Gammaproteobacteria; species Gammaproteobacteria bacterium. Next base: position 2,122,676 of record JACKNC010000001.1, on the reverse strand, counting down.
TTCCGGGGCATGGGCGGAACGGGCGAACAGATTAAGGATATCGCCGACCCGGTGCGGTTTTGGGTCGACCAGATGGAAGCATTGGCTATCGAGACCCGGTTGATGCGCGATGTGGTCCAGGGCGTCCACAATGAAATTGACCGGCACCAGGTTCAGCCGACCGCCTTCGATGCCAATCATGGGCATCCAGGGCGGCAACAGATTGCGCACTTTCTGAATCAGCTTGAAAAAGTAGTACGGGCCGTCAATCTTGTCCATTTCGCCCGTGCGGGAATCGCCCACCACTGCACCGGGCCGGTAGACCCGCCAGGGCTGGGAGCATTCGCGGCGTACAATCCCCTCCGATTCATGCTTGGTGCGATAGTAAGGATTATCGAGCGCCTCGGCTTCGTCGAACATATCCTCGCGGAATACGCCTTCATACAGGCCAGCGGCGGCGATCGAGCTAGTCAGATGAAAACAGCCCACCTCGACCGTTTCGGCGAAGGCAACGACATGACGGGTACCCTGGATATTGACCTTTTCCTGGACTTCGGCGCTGGCCTTGAGATCGTAAATCGCCGCCAGATGAAAGAGGTGATCGATTTGGCCCTTAAGCCGGGCGACATCGCTGTCCGCCACCCCCAGGCGCGGTTGCGTGAGATCGCCAAGGATCGGCACGGTGCGGTCGGCGTTCTGGCCCCAGCGCTCACGCAATGTTTCTACGATAGGCAGCTCACGCTCCAGAATCAGATAATAAACCGTACTATCTTGACGTTGCAGTAATTTTTCGACAAGACGTCGGCCGATAAAGCCGGAAGCGCCGGTAACAAAGTAATTCATGTCGTTGCAGCTCCACGGGGGTGGCGTTTTTTTAATGGTTTTACAATTATAGATTTTACGATGCCGAAAATCTTTAACTATGCAAGTCGCCTGCAGAATAGCCCGGCGCCAATGCGCATAAGCAACCTCTCTATCGATACAATCAGCGGCCAATTCAGCAAAGCTCTCGGTAAACTATAGGCTTAGAATACATGTTTATCCGGTGACCGGATGGCATCAACCCAGCTCCCACCAAGGGTAGATTTCCTCATGCCCAGGAAAGAAGAAAGCGAACGCATCTCCGGGATTGACACGGCCTGGTTACGCATGGAGCAGCCGACCAATCTAATGATGATCACCGGAGTGATGATCTTCGCCGAGCGACTGGATTATGAGCGGTTGCGAACGGTCATCGAAAACCGATTTCTCAAATATCGCCGCTTCACCCAACGGGCGGTTCAGAAGAGCGCCGGCGCTTTCTGGGAAAGCGACCCCTACTTTGATATCCGCCGGCATTTGCTGCGCACCGCGCTGCCTGGTCGGGCTGACCAGGCGGAATTGCAATACCTGGCCAGCGATCTGATGAGTACGCCGCTGGATTTCTCCAAACCGCTATGGCAGTTCCACCTGGTTGAAGACTATCAGGGCGGCAGCGCTATCATCCTGCGCATCCATCATTGCTACGCCGATGGCATCGCCCTGATTCACGTCTTGTTATCCCTCACCGATCCCGCGCCCGATGCGCAATCTTCACCTGCCGAAGCAGTCGAGCGTATCGAAGAGGATGGGATTTTCCGGCGTTTTTTTGAACCGGTCGATAAATTGATGAGCGCTCTGAAAGTGGGGCGCGGACTGGTTGGCGAGGGTTTTGACCTAGTCCGGCATCCCACGCAAGCGCTGGATTATGCCCGCAACGGCGCACAACTGGCGGCGGAAATCGCCCGACTGGCCTTAATGAACGACGATTCCCCCACCCGCTTCAAGGGCAAGCTAGGCGTGACCAAGCGGGTCGCCTGGGCTGAACCGCTGAACCTGCCTGAAGTCAAGGCGGTCGCCAGAGCGCTCGGCGGCTCGGTCAATGATGTGTTGCTGGCCTGTGTCGCTGGCGCCTTGCGCGACTACCTGCTAGAACAGGGCGATCCGGTTCCCGGAAACCTGGAAGTGCGGGCGGTGATTCCGGTCAATCTGCGGCCGCTAGAGAAAGCCGCTAATCTGGGTAATTTCTTCGGGCTGGTGTTCCTGGCGATGCCGGTGGGCATCGCCAATCCGCTGGAGCGGGTGTACGAGGTGCGGCGGCGGATGAACGCACTAAAGGATTCTTATCAGCCGATTCTCGCCCTGGGTTTACTGGGAGCCGCGGGTATGGGTCCCAATTTGTTGCAACAGTCGTTGCTGGAGATTTTGAGCAAAAAAGCCTCGGCGGTGATGACCAACGTGCCCGGTCCGCGGGAGGCGATTTATCTGGGCGGAGCGCGCTTGGCCGAGATGATGTTCTGGGTGCCGCAATCCGGTCAGATCGGCATGGGCGTCAGCATCCTCAGTTACCATAACCGCGTGCATTTCGGATTGGTGGCCGACCGTAAACTGATCGACGATCCTGGCGCCGTGATCAGTCGCTTTGCCGGGGAGTTCGAGAAACTGCTCTTCGTGACCCTGATGAGTCCCTGGGATCAGGAACTGGATGCGCGCCAGGTTGAGCAGTCTTTCACGGCGTGGTATGGACGGGATCGCGGCGCTGAGTCAAGCTCCCATGGCCGTAAGCATTCACCTCCCCCCTTTGAAAAAGGGGGACCGGGGGGGATTCCGCATGGGCAACGAGGCTAAAATCCCCCCTCACCCCCCTTTGCCAAAGGGGGGGACTGAACGGTTACCCATGGTCCATGATCTGTCCGACCGTGGTTCTGCCTGGGAATGGACCGCCTGGAGCGATGTGACCTGGGCGCGAATGGATACGCCGAACCAGCCGATGGTGGTCACCGTCATGCTGTTGCTGGACGCGCCGCTGGAGCCGGAACAGTTCAAGGCGATTCTGCGGGATCGACTACTTCCCTTTGACCGGTTTCGACAACGCCTGGTCCAGCGCGGTGTTCGTTATGCCTGGGTCGAGGATGCAACGTTCGATCTCCATAACCATCTGGAATGGCGGCAGTTGCCGAAGATGGGCGATGCAAGGACTTTGGAGGCGCTGATCGGCGAACTGGCCAGCCAGCCTTTGGATTTCAACCGGCCACTGTGGCGTTGCGTCGCTGTGGACAACGCCGGCGCGGGAGGCGCGGTGGTGTTCCAGGTCCATCACTGCATCGCTGACGGCATCGCACTGTTGCGAGTATTCCTGACCCTGGCTGACCGGGCGCCTCACCCAGACGAAGCGACAGTGGCGCAAGCGTCGAGTTTGGAGGAACGGCGAATGCAAGCCCGGCTGGCGGCGAAAACCGCCAAGGCGCCACGTCCGATGCTGGGCTGGCGGGAACGATGGCGCTGGAGCATGGCGTTCCTGGCGACCTTGTTGCGCCAGCCGTTGCTGCCGCCCGATACCCGAACTCTCTTGCGTGGACGGTTGAACGGACAGAAACGCATGGCCTGGTCAGCGTCGATCCCGCTCAACAAGATCACTGGCATTCGCCAGCGCTGGGGTGGACGAGTGAACGATGTGATGTTGACTGCTACGGTGGGCGCGCTGGGACGCTATTTGCGAGCGCGAGGCGAAATGCGGTCTGGGTTGAAAATACGCCTGGCAGTGCCGTTCAATCTGCGGCCCTATCAGGAGGAAATTCGCCTGGGCAATGAATTCGCCGTGATCTTTCTGAGCCTGCCGCTGGATATTGCGGATCCAGTCGCGCGCCTGAAAGCAGTGCGGGCGCGGATGGAGCGGGTCAAGGCCTCGCCGGAAGCGGTCGCGAACCGATTGCTGATCAAGCTGGTCGGCCGGTTCCCTCACTGGTTGGAGCACGGGATCATGCGGCTGTATGGGACCAAGGCGACCGCCGTGCTAACCAATGTGCCGGGACCGGAGGAAAAACTATATCTGGCCGGATCGCTGATCGAACGGGGATTGGGCTGGGTGCCGCAAGTGACCGGCATTGGCATTGGTTTTTGCGTGCTGAGTTACGCGGAATCGATCACGGTCGGCGTGGCTACGGACAGTGGCGTCGTTGACGAACCGGCAGAGCTGGTCGCTGGATTCGAGGCCGAATTGGCGGAACTGGCCAGCCGAATGATGGCTGATAGCGCTCCTACTCCATAACCTGCCCAGCCCAGTCACGGCTCTTGAACCAGTAATCATGCCGTTCTTTCAGCCAGCCGTCTTGCTGGCGCAGCATGATCCAGTTATTAAAGAAGTTCAGCGCGTCGGGATCGCCTTTGCGCAATGCGAAACCTTCTGCGCCCTGTACGAAAGGCTCTGCAATCGGCAGAAACAACTTGTCGGGATGTTTCAACGCCTCGAAAGCCGGTGTAGGCGTACTGGTGACAAAGGCATGGGCCTTGCCATTGAGCACTTCCTGCAACGCCAGCGCATCCTCGTCGAACTGCCGCAGTGTGGCCTTGGGCATCATCCGCCGAGCAGCGGTCGCCGGAGTCGCGCCACGCCGCACCGCCAACACGATTTCGGGCTTGTTAAAATCTTCCAGTGTGCTGAATCCATCCGCCAACTCCTTATTAGCCACCATCTGGATGCCGGAATTGGCATACGGCAAGGAAAAGTTGACGGTCAGATTCCGTTCCGGGGTAATGGACATACCGGCGATAATAATGTCGAACTTACCGGCTAATAGGGCAGGAATAATGCCATCCCAGGCGGTCGGAACGAATTCCGCTTTTACTCCCATATCCTCGGCCAGTTTTTTGGCGACATCGACTTCATAGCCGATCAACTCGCCATTTTTGTCGCGCATCGCCCAGGGAACAAAGGTCGACATGCCAATCTTCATTGTCCCCCGTCGTTTGATGACTTCCAGAACGCTGCCGCCGGCCAGTTGCTGATTAAGCTTTTGCGCATTGACCAGAGTCGGCAACGCCAGGGTCAGCGCCAAAACGCAAGTTGCTAATACGGTGAAAAAACGATGAAACATAATAAAATCCTCAATATGATCGAATTTGATTCACTGATAGATTAGCGCGGACTTGAACAACGATCTACCAGATACACAATCGAGCGGTAATAGCGCTCGCTGTGCAGGGACAGACCGATTTCGCAGGTGCGGCTGGTGGAATAGCCGGACTGACAATTGTCCGGCAACGCAGCTTTTAAATCCCGCAAGGCGCTGGCGTTCAATTCAGGATAGGTAAAGCCCTTATCCCCGGCCCAGCCGCAACAGGAAATAGCATCGGGGACAACCACCTTTTCCACACACGCCTCGGCAATGGCTTTGAGTTTAGTTTGTAAGCTCATCTTGATGTTACTGCACGTGCAGTGCAGCGCCACGGTTTCCGGCAATTTCTCCAATTCTAGCCGGTCGAGTACGAAATCGTGGATAAATTCGGCGATGTCGTACACCTGGAGCTGAGTCGACGCCTCGCCCGGTTTTACCCGGAAAGCGCAGGGACTGGTGTCGAACACGATCGGGTCTCGACCGTCGCGACTGGCGACTCGCAACGCCCTTTCCAATTCATCCTGCTTGGCGCTGGCCTGCTCTGGCAGGCCCTTGCTGGCGAAAGGCTGCCCGCAGCACAGACCCGCGACGTTGTCCGGCATCACCACTTCGTAACCGGCCTTGCGCAACAAGGCAACAGTCTTGATTGGCAGAGCTTCGTTCTCCGGATCGTCCCGGGCTGGCCCCATAGTCCGGCTGGCGCAACTGGGGAAATAGACTACGCGGGGACGTTCTGCTTCAACGCCTGCTTTCTCAAGTCTGGGTAGTACGCCAGCGGTTGGCAACCAGCGATGCCAGGGCGGCAGGCGACCGCCAGACAGCTTGCGCGTCATGCCGGTCAGACCGCCTAAGAGTGTCGTACCCAGCGCTCGATGCGCCAGATCGGCGGCGGTCAAGCTGGCGCGGGTGGCAAAGGTTACTGTGGAGAAAGAGTTCGCGGCCTGGTTGCCCACCATACGCGCCAATGCGCCCCGGCCCTGTTCGCGCTGCTTGAGCATCATCGTCCCGGTATTAATCCCTACCGGACAGGCCAGCGCACACAGCCCGTCGCTGGCGCAGGTATCGACACCCTGATAGGCATACGCCGTGCTGATCGTCTTCAATCGTTCTAAATCCGCACCCAAGGCCCGCAACCGCGCCTGTTCGCGCAAACCGACAATCCGTTGTCGCGGCGACAGGGTTAAAGCACGCGAGGGACAGTTCGGTTCGCAGAAGCCGCATTCGATGCATTTATCAACCAGCGGATCGACTGCGGCCATCGGTTTGAGATTTTTGATATGAATTTCAGGGTCGTCGTTGAGAATCACTCCGGGATTCAGCAAGCCGTGAGGATCGAACAATCCTTTGATTTCACGCATCAACTGATAGGCTTGTTGCCCCCATTCCAGTTCCACAAACGGTGCGATATTACGGCCTGTGCCATGCTCGGCTTTCAGCGAGCCGTCGTACTTGTCGACGATCATGTGGCAGACATCGTCCATGAAGCGATGATAGCGCACGGTTTCCTCGGGCTGGCTAAAGTCCGGCGTAATCACGAAGTGCAGGTTGCCTTCCAGCGCATGGCCGAAAATGATGGAGCCGCGATAGCCATGCTGGTCGAACAGGCTTTGTAAATTCAGGGTCATCGCCGCCAGGCGCGGCACAGGAACCGCGACGTCCTCGATAATCACAGTCGTTCCCGCGGCCCGCGCGGAACCGACCGAGGGAAACAATCCCTGACGGATGGCCCACAGGCGGCTAAATTCCTCGGGACGGTCGGTAAAGTGCAGTGGAACCAGGGTCGGCAGGTCATTGATCGCCCCGGTCACGGCAGCCACCTGAGCAGACAATGTTTCTGCATCCGCTGCCCGCGTTTCCACCAACAGGGCAGCGGCAGTCTCCGGCAGGGTCTTGAAGTAGTCGGGAATACCCGCTTTGTTCTCCACGGAACGGAGCGAAGCGCGATCCATCAGCTCCACCGCCGCCACCGGCTGACTTTTCAGCGCCGCGACCGCTGTGCAGGCGGTTTGAATATCCGGGAAAATCAGCAGCGCCGTGGCCTTGTGGGTATGCTCCTCGACCGTGCGATAGGTAATCTCAGCGATGAAGCCCAGTGTCCCTTCGGAGCCAATCATCAGATGCTGCAGGATTTCAAACGGGTCTTCATAATCCACCAGAGCGTTGAGGCTGTAGCCACAGGTGTTCTTGATTTTGAACTTGGCGCGAATCCGTTCGGCCAGCGCGGTATTAGCCCGCGTGCGTTGACCCAGTTCCGCCAATTGCGCGAGCAATGCGCTGTGACTGACCTTGAACACTGTGCGGCTGGCCGGATCACCGGTATCCAGCATCGCGCCATCGGCCAACATAACTCGCATACTATGCAGCGTTTGATAGCTGTTCTGCGCAGTGCCGCAGCACATGCCGCTGGCGTTATTGGCGGCGATGCCGCCGATCCAGCAGGCGTTGATCGAAGCAGGGTCTGGACCGATCTTGCGTTTATAAGGAGCCAGATAGCGATTCGCGTGACTGCCGATCACCGCCGGTTGCAAGCTGATGGTCGCCGCGCTGTCGCCAATGCGCCAGCCCCGCCAGCCATCGCCCAATTGCAGAATCACCGAATCGCTAACCGCCTGCCCGGACAGACTGGTGCCAGCGGCGCGGAACGTGACCGGCGTGCGATGTTGATGCGCCAGAGCCAAGACGCGCTTCATCTCATTCTCGCTCTCGACCCGCACCACGAGTTGGGGAATCAGCCGGTACAGGCTGGCGTCGGTTCCATAGGCCAGAGTGCGCAAGGGATCGCTGATCAGGCGCGCAGACGGGATGAAGGTTTGCAGGTCGCGATGAAGATGCTGGTAGGCCGTCGGGAGCATGGGATTCCGCCTGTTTGGGTGGTTTCTTTAATTCTTATACCAGAGTGGGCTATTTTGCTTAGAATTCGATTGAAAATGGCTGCTGCAAGGACCATCCCATGATCACTTTTATCTCCCAAAAACTGGCGGCTGCCTATCGCTCGGGATACCGGTTGGCGTTGCTCTTTGATTACGATGGGACGCTGACGCCCCTGGTGGATCATCCCCGGCTGGCGCACCTCGATCCTGCCTTGCGCGAGGTGCTGGCGCAGTTGGCCGCATGGCCGCGGATCACCGTCGGCGTGGTCAGTGGCCGGGCGCTGGATAATCTGATCGACATGGTCAAGCTGGACGCTTTGCGCTACGGCGGATCGACCGGTCTGGAATTGCGCATTGCCGGAGAGCGCTGTGTAACTAACGAGGCTCTGGAAAGCCGTGCTTTTCTCGATCCACTGTGCGCCATTGTGGAAGGAGCAATGGCCGATTATCCAGGCGCCTGGGTGGAGAAAAAACCGTTCGGTTTTACCGTTCACTATCGGTTACTGGCCGCAGACCGGGTCGAGTCGTTAAGAATGCGGACATTTTCGCTGCTCGCGCCTCATGCGTACCGTTTGCGTCTCCTGGACAACCCGTTGGCTATCGAAGTATTACCGGAAATTGGACAAGATAAAGGCACAGCATTGCAGACGATTGTCGCTCAAGACAGCGTTGGGCCGGTAACTGTGCTGTATGCTGGCGATGCGATCAACGACGAACCAGCGCTGACGGCAACGAGGGCGCTGGGAGGAATCGCGCTGGGCATTGGGCCAGAAGCGCCAACGGTGGCTGAATACCGCTTGCCCGATCCGGCTGCGCTACACAGCTTGCTGGCGAGGCTCGCTGAGGAAATCGCCTGATTTCATGGAATTGACCCTCGATCTTGCCACCTTGTTGCTACTGGGCGCAGTGGCTTTACTAGCGGGCTTTATTGACGCGATCGCTGGCGGCGGCGGCATGTTGGTCATGCCAACGCTGTTGAGTATCGGGATGCCGCCGCATCTAGTGGTGGGCACCAACAAATTAATCGGCACGTTTGGCACTTTCAGCGCCTCGCTGACTTTTATCCGCAAAAAACTGCTTCAACCTGCGCTGTGGTGGGCGATGAGTCTCAGCACGTTCGCCGGTGCGCTGCTGGGGGCAGTATTGATTTATCTGATGAGCGCCGGAGTGTTGAAAAAGTTGTTGCCCCTAGCGATTCTGCTGGCGTCGGCCTATCTGATCTGGCCGCGTCGCGTCCGCCCTGCCATCGTGAGCGTCCCGGAACCGCCCACGACGCATCCGCGCAGTGTCCAAGTGACCGCCGGCAGCTTGATTGGCTTTTACGATGGCTTCATTGGTCCCGGCACCGGCGCATTCTGGATGGCGACAGCGATGAGGCTGTTCCGCCTGGATTTGGTCGCGGCTGCCGGAGTAGCCCGGTTCATGAACTTTATCAGCAACCTGACTGCCCTGCTGACCTTCGTCGCGCTCGGCAATATCGACTACGTCGTCGGACTAAGCATGGGAGTGCTGCTGATGTGCGGCGCATTTCTTGGCGCGCATAGCGCTATTCGCTACGGCGCGCCGTTCATTCGTCCGGTGTTTTTACTGGTGGTGGTTTTGATGGCGGGGCGGTTGCTGATCACCAGTTAACTCAACTTTCCCGGAGCGCTGCGATTACTGGCCTCGTCTCTGGCCACACTCCCCGCCACAGATGAAACGACTCCGCCGCCTGCTCCACCAACATCCCCAGCCCGTCCAGAGATTGGACCGCGCCGTGTTCCCGGCCCCAGCGGACAAACGCGGTCGGTTCCCGGCCATACATCAGGTCATAGCACCAGCCCTCCACCGCCAGCACCTCGTCCGGCAGGGGAGGAACGGCGTCGTCCAAACCTGCGGCGGTGGCGTTGATGATCAGATCGAACCGCCGCCCCGCCAATTCACCAAAGCCGGACGCGGATACCTGCCCCAAATCGTTGAAGCGCAGCGCCAACCCCAGCGCCTTTTCCGCCGTGCGGTTGGCGATCATCAATTGCGCCGGCTTTTCCGCCAGCAAGGGTTGCAACACGCCCCGCGCCGCGCCGCCTGCACCCAGCAGCAGAATCCGTTTTCCGGTGAGCGGATAACCGTGATTGACAGTTAAATCTCGCACGAGCCCCAATCCGTCGGTATTGTCCCCCCGGACCCCATTGGGTTCAAAGAGCAGCGTGTTGACAGCGCCCGCTCTCTCAGCACGGGCGCTGAGGAGATCAGCGAAAACCCAGGCATCCTGCTTAAATGGGACTGTAATATTTAGACCCTTGCCGCCCCCGTCGCGGAAAGCGCGCGCTGCTGCCGGGAAATGGCCCGGCTCCACCAGAATGGCGCGATACTCCAGATTCTGTCCGGTCTGAGCGGCGAACAGAGCATGAATTCGCGGCGATTTGCTATGGGCGATGGGATAGCCCATCACCGCATATTGATCGGGTTGACCGGTTTGCATTGTTATCGATTCCCCTTATCGTCAACTTCGCCTAACGGTGCCCGCAGCCGTTGTTCAAATTCCGCTGGCGGCGCATATTGCAGCAAGGTCCCACCATTGTCGCCCAGCAGCAAATCCAGCCCCAGCGCTGGATACAACCAGTGCGCGCCATCCTGAACAGCGATCCGTTCCGCCGGTTCGCCAAAGCGTTGACGGACCAGGTCGGCGTCGAACTTCACCACGGGCAGGTAGGTGATGGCTGTAATCACAGCGCTCAACGCCAAATCCTGATCCGCCTCGGTCACCGGATAGCGGCGACCTTGATCCATCGTTGGCTTACCCTCGCCTGCGTGGGTCTTCAGCGCCGCTAGGGCCGATTCCGGCAGTCGCGCCGATAACACCAGCCGCGCGTTCAATCCGCCAACAACTGCATCCCGAAAATACCCCTCCAGGCTCCACCGTCCGGCCTGATCCTCGAACATACCCAATTCATAACGCCGGCCCAGCTTATTCACTCCATCCCGCAGCGTACTCTCGCCCAGGGTCAAACCGAACACGCTCAGGGATGCGCCATCCGGGCTGACGGTAATCTGCCAGGGCAAATCCTGACCCGGTGGCGACGACTGACCACCCGGTGGGCGCATGATCGCTAGGAAAAACATGCTCAGCGCGATGCCCAGCGCCGCCAGCACCCACACGGTTCCCTGCTTCATGATCCCTGCCGCAGCCAGTTCGCCGCCGCTCCAGCGAAATACGTCAGAATGGCGTCCGCCCCGGCTCGTTTGATCGCCAGCAGCGATTCCATGACCACCGCCCGTTCATCCAGCCAACCGTTGCGCGCCGCCGCCAGGAGCATGGCGTATTCCCCGCTAACCTGGTAAACAAAGGTCGGTGCAGCGAATTGATCCTTGACCCGGCGCACGATGTCCAGATAGGGCATTCCTGGCTTGATCATCACCATATCCGCACCCTCCTCCAGATCCATCGCTACTTCGCGCAGCGCCTCGTCGCTGTTAGCCGGGTCCATCTGGTAGCTGTATTTATTGCCTTTGCCCAAGGCTCCCGCCGAACCGACCGCATCGCGGAACGGCCCGTAAAAGCTGGAGGCGTATTTAGCAGAGTAGGCCAGAATCCGGGTATGGATGAAATCGTTGGACTCCAGCGCCTCGCGGATGGCGGCGATTCGTCCGTCCATCATGTCCGAGGGCGCGACAACATCGACCCCTGCTTCGGCGTGGGAAAGCGCCTGTTTGACCAGTACGGCCACGGTCTCATCATTCAGCACATAACCGGAATCATCAATCAGCCCATCCTGACCGTGGCTGGTAAACGGGTCCAGCGCCACATCAGTGATGACGCCGAGTTCAGGAATCGCCTGTTTCAGCGCGCGCGCTGCCCGTTGCGCCAGACCCTCGGGATTCCAGGATTCGGCGGCGTCCAGCGATTTGGCCTCCGGCGGCGTCACCGGGAATAGCGCCACAGCGGGCACGCCCAGCATTGCCAACTTCTCGGCTTCATGCAGCAATTCATCAACGGTCAATCGCTCCACGCCCGGCATCGACGCCACCGGTTCGCGGCGTTGCTGGCCTTCGATAACGAACAACGGCTGGATTAGATCGGCGGAGGTCAACACAGTCTCCCGCACCAATCGCCGTGAAAAGTCGTCACTGCGCATCCGGCGTAGCCGGGCACCGGGAAACTGGCCGGGGATGATCTGGGTTAATCGGGACACCGGAATATCCTCCGTGGTGGATGGTCAAAGGTTTTCACGTTTACCGCAGGGCGCATTATAAACCGCATGGAGTTGAGCATGACCGATCTGCTTCACTACGAAACCATCCTCCGGCTTGGCTGCTTCTTCACTGTGCTACTGGCCATGATGTTCTGGGAATGGCGCGCGCCCCGCCGGACCTTGACGCTGGCGCGAATCCGGCGCTGGCCGGCCAACCTCGGCATCATTGTGGTGGACAGCGTAGTACTGAGGTTGGTGTTCCCGATGCTGGCGGTTGGCGCAGCGGGACTGGCGGAAGCCAATGGCTGGGGGCTGTTTCGCTGGCTCCATATCCCGCTCTGGCTGGCGTTGATCGCTTCGCTGCTGCTACTGGATTTGGCCATCTACACGCAGCACGTCGTGTTTCACAAGATTCCCGCGCTGTGGCGCTTGCACCGGATGCATCATACCGATCTGGATTTCGATGTCACCACCGCCCTGCGTTTCCATCCACTGGAAATTGTCCTATCGATGCTGATCAAACTGGCGCTGGTTGTGCTGCTGGGCGCGCCGCCAGTCGCAGTGATGCTGTTCGAGATTATCCTGAATGCCACAGCCATGTTCAATCACGGCAATGTAGGTTTGCCAGATGGACTGGACCGACGATTGCGCTGGGTGCTGGTGACCCCGGACATGCATCGGGTTCATCATTCAATACGGGTCGAGGAAACCGACAGCAATTTCGGTTTCAACCTGCCCTGGTGGGATCGGTTGTTCGGCACCTACCGGGAACAGCCACAGGATGGCCATAGCGGCATGACCATCGGCCTGGAGTATTTCCGGGATTGGCGGGCGACCCGGTTATATGGGTTGCTCTTGCAACCGTTTCTTATTGAAAAATGACGCCAACTGCTATTATGAATAAGCCATATTTTTTCGCGCCACATTTCCAAACCATAGCCAGGCTCTCCTTCAACCCGGCAAGGTTCGCCAGGATTTTCTGCTAGAATCCCCCGTCATGGACGTTTCCTGGATTCTCGATAATCTTAACGAACCCCAACGCCAAGCGGTCACCGCCCCGCTGGGGCCTCTGCGCGTACTGGCCGGCGCCGGCAGTGGCAAAACCCGCGTGTTGACCCGGCGGGTCGCCTGGCTGCTGGCGGTGGAAAACGCCTCGCCCTGGTCCATCCTCGCTGTCACCTTCACCAACAAGGCCGCTGCTGAAATGCGCGGACGAGTTGAAGCCATGCTGGAGCAACCGCTGGGCGGCCTATGGATTGGCACCTTTCACGGCATCGCCCATCGCTTGCTGCGCCAGCACTGGCAGGACAGCGGCCTGCCGCGCGCCTTCCAGATTCTCGACAGCGACGACCAGAACCGCCTGGTAAAACGGGTGCTGCGCGAACTCGGCCTGGACGAAAAGAAATGGCCGCCGCCCGCCGCCGCCGCTTTCATCAACCGCTGCAAGGATGAGATGCAGCGGCCTGCCGATGTGGTCGACGACGGCAAACCCGCTCGCCGGCAAAACCAGCGCATCTACGCCGCCTACCAGCGCGAATGCGACCGTGTCGGCCTGGTGGATTTCGGTGAATTGCTGCTGCGCGCCTACGAACTGTGGCGCGACCACCCCGAACTGCTCGCCCACTACCGCGAACGCTTCCAACATGTCCTAGTGGACGAATTCCAGGACACCAACACGGTTCAGTACCAATGGATTCGCCTGCTGAGCGGCGGCGAGGGCGATATCTTCATCGTCGGGGACGACGATCAATGCGTCTACGGCTGGCGCGGCTCGAAAGTCGAAAACATCCAGCGCTTCTCCACCGACTTTCCCGGCGCGCAAACCCTTCGCCTCGAACAGAACTACCGCTCCACCGGCGTCATCCTCCAGGCGGCCAACGCCCTGATCGCCCACAACGCCCGTCGCCTGGGCAAAAACCTGTGGACCGACGCTGGCGACGGCGACCCCGTGCGCATCTACGCCGCTTTCAACGAGGTAGACGAAGCACGCTTTGTGGCGGAACACATCCGCCAATGGACGGAAAACGGCGGTCAGCGCCAGGAAACCGCTATTCTCTACCGCTCTAACGCCCAGTCCCGCCTGTTCGAGGAAACCCTGCTCGGCATGGGTCTGCCATACCGCATTTACGGCGGTCTGCGCTTCTTTGAACGCGCTGAAATCAAGGATGCGCTGGCCTATCTGCGTCTGGTCGCCAATCGCGACGACGATCCCTCCTTCGAGCGCGCTGTGAACACTCCGCCGCGCGGCATCGGCGCACGCACCCTGGATTTGCTGCGCGACGCCGCCCGCGTTGATAGCAGTTCCCTGTGGCAAGCCGCGATGCGCCTTACTAATAACCACGGCCTCGGCGGACGCGCCGCTCACGCCGTGCGCCGGTTTTTGGACCTAATCGGGATGCTGGACGCCAACACCCGCGAACAGCCACTGCCGGAACGGGTTGGCGCAGTCATTACGCACAGCGGTTTACGCGCCATGTACGAGGAAGATCAGGCCGACAAAGGTGAAATGCGCGTGGAAAATCTGGACGAACTGATCAACGTCACCGTCCGCTTCATCGCTCATATCGACCCGGTGATCATCGGCACCGAACCGACTTCACTGGACTGGCTGAACGCCTTCCTCGCCCACGCCGCTCTGGAATCCGGCGAACGCCAGGCCGGGGCTGGCGAAGATTGCGTGCAATTGATGACCTTGCACATGGCCAAGGGCCTGGAGTTCGCCCTGGTGTTCCTGGTCGGCTGGGAAGAAGGACTGTTTCCCCACAGCCGCTCGGCTGCCGATGAACGGCAGTTGGAGGAGGAACGCCGCCTGGCCTATGTCGGCCTGACCCGCGCCCGGCAACAAGTCTATCTCTGCCATGCCGAGCAACGCCGCTGGTATGGCCGCGAAAGTCCGCAAAGCCCCTCGCGCTTCGTGGGGGAAGTCCCAGAGGCGTTAACCCAGGATGTTCGCGCCCGCACCAAACCCCGCGCGCGAACATTAACCGCCGCCCCGCCGACAGCGACCGCTTCCGGTGGGCTGCAACCGCGCCAGCGGGTGCGTCACGCCAAATTCGGCGAAGGGGTGGTGCTGGCGGTCGAAGGCGAAGGTTACCATAGCCGGGCGCGCATCGATTTCCCCGCCGCAGGCGGCCCCAAGTGGCTGGTGGTCGCCTACGCCAAGCTGGAACCCGTGTGAGGCGATCTGGCTTCCTCGCTGCGCCTACGAGCCAGACGTTCCCGCAGGGCGGCAACCCACATTCCCAACCCTCTTCCCGATCGCGCCAACCTGAACATCGGTTGACGCTGAAAGAAGCGCTGGACGAGCTGATTGCCGACGGTTTGGTCGATGCAATGGAAGTGGAGCGGTCCGGTCTGGGCGCCAAGGCCGACCGTACTCAATTGCATCCACTGGTGGTCATTGCCAACAAGCAATTGCATCAACGCCAGCCTCCATACCAGCCGCTCAGCTTGGAACTGCTGACTGAGTGGCTGGCGGGCAAGGCGGAATTGCCGTATTGGCGGATTGATCCCCTCAAACTCGATATTGCAGCGGTTGAACGCCTGCTGCCTTTCGTTTCCTACGAGTACGCGGCGCGCTATCAGATTCTGCCGGTCGCCGCTAACGAGAACCGGGTCATCTTCGCCACGGCTGAACCGTGGTTGACCGAATGGCAAACCGTCCTGCGCCAGACCCTGCGCCGCGATATCGAGCGGGTGATCACCAATCCGCTGGATATCAACCGCTACCAACTGGAGTTTTACGGAGTATCGCGCTCGGTGCGTGGCGCGATGAAGGGCGCGCTGGAGCCGGTTTCAGGGATTCTCAATTTCGAGCAGTTGCTGGAACTGGGCCGGCGCGGCGAGCTGAGCGCCGACGAGCGTCCCATTGTCCAAATTGTGGACTGGCTGCTGCAATACGCCTTCTCCCAGCGCGCCAGCGATATTCATCTGGAACCGCGCCGTGAGCAGGGACACATCCGTTTCCGCATCGATGGCGCATTGCATTCGATTTATCAACTGCCGTCGGCGGTGATGAACGCGGTCACCAGCCGCATTAAAATTCTGGGGCGCATGGATGTCGCCGAAAAGCGGCGTCCCCAGGATGGCCGCATCAAAACGCTCACCCCAGCGGGCCGCGAGATTGAACTACGGCTATCGACCATGCCGACCGCCTTTGGCGAGAAATGCGTGTTGCGCATTTTCGACCCCGACACCGCCGCCAAAAATTTTGCTCATCTTGGCTTCGCGCCGGACGAGGAAGCGGTCTGGCGCTCCATGATCGCCCAACCGCATGGCATCGTGCTGGTCACCGGTCCGACCGGTTCCGGCAAAACCACCACGTTGTACACCACGCTCCGCCATCTGGCGGCGCCGGAAGTTAATGTCTGCACGGTCGAGGACCCGATTGAAATGATCATCCCCGAACTGAATCAGATGCAGGTGCAACCGGCCATTGACCTCAACTTTGCCCAAGGCATCCGCACCCTGCTGCGGCAGGATCCCGACATTATCATGGTGGGCGAGATTCGCGACCTGGAAACCGCGCAGATGGCGGTGCAGGCGGCCCTGACGGGTCATCGGGTGTTGTCGACCCTGCACACCAACGACGCCGTTTCCGCGATCACCCGCTTGCTCGACCTGGGCATCCCGCCCTATCTGATTCAGAACGTGCTGATCGGCGTCATGGCGCAACGACTGGCGCGCACCCTCTGTCCCCATTGCAAGGAGCCTGATCAGATCGATGATGCGCTGTGGGAAGCGCTGATTCATCCCCTGTCCTTGCCCAAACCGGAAACTATCAATAAACCGCACGGCTGCCTGGAATGCCGTAACACCGGTTATCTGGGTCGGATCGGTCTGTACGAGTTGCTGAAAGTGACCCCGGAATTGCGTCGACTTTTTCAGATCGGAGTCGATGAAGAGGTCTTGCGATGCTTAGCCCGTGAAAATGGGATGCGGCCCTTGCGGGTGAGCGCAGCCTTACAGATTGCTGCGGGCCTGACCACGTTTGAGGAGGTGGCGCAAATTCTACCTCCGCTCGAATATCATTGAATGCGATAAGCGTTGCTATTTTGATAGACATCAGTATTTTTGACTAATTTGTTGCTTGTGGCATACAATGACCCTGCATTTAATAGTGCCTTGATTCTTCAATCCGAACAATATCGACAAATGGTTTTTCAAGGAGCGCGTGATGTCTTCCAAAACGTTTAAGAGTGCTTTGGCAGCGGCGTTGGCCAGTGGTTTGCTGGCGGGAACCGTCCAGGCTTATGAGGCTGGCGACTGGGTGGTCCGGGGTGGTATCTACGGCGTATTTCCAAAATCCGATAATCTGAGTTTGGGGCCTGGCGCCGATCTTGACGTGGACGATGGCTATAGCCTGGGCTTCAATGTCACTTATATGGTCAACCCAAACATTGGCGTGGAATTGTTGGGCGCCTGGCCCTTCAAGCACGACATCAGTCTGACTGGCGCCGGAAGAATTGGTGAAACCAAGCATCTACCACCTACCCTTAGCGTACAATATCACTTCATGCCTAGCGGTACGATTCACCCGTATGCGGGCCTCGGTCTGAACTATACCAAGTTCTTTAGTGAAAAAACTAAAGGCGCTTTGAGCGGCAGCAGTCTGAAACTGGATGACTCCTGGGGTATTGCCGGACAGTTGGGCGTTGATGTCGACGTAGCGCCCAACTGGTTTGTGAATGCTGACCTGCGCTACATCAATATCGAGTCCGACGCCAAGCTGAACGGCGAAGGAATTGGCACTGTCAAAATCAACCCCTGGGTATTTGGTCTGAATGTAGGCACCCGCTTCTAGGCAGGTATTGCGAAAACGCCCCCGTTAGGCAAGGGGCGTTTTTTCAAGCCTTTTCGGGGTAGCCTAATCCTTTTAGCGTGGCGCCCAGCTCCGCCCGAATATCGCTGTCGGCTTCCACGGTGACCCGACCGGTTGGCACATCAACTTGCACTTCCCGTATTTGCGGATTTTTGCCGAGTCCATCGCGAATGGCGCTGGCGCAACCCTGGCATTTGACATTCTGAACCTCAAGTTCAATTTTCATCTCATCAGTCTCCACGAAGTCAAGAAAATATTCTTAAATTCAATTATTAGTCAGTCTCATCCTCTCATACGTCATCGCTTTATCTCATGACGTCGCCCATAATATGTTTAGCTATGCGTATTCACAAGGTGGGGACGTAGGTCGCGCCAAGCAACGTGAAAAAGAGAGGCGAGGACGATGCACTACCCCGCAAACGCGCTCACGAATTACCCTGGAAGCCTGCATAAATTCCCTATCCTATTCCTGAAGATTGCAACACGGTTTCCAGGTTTCCGACTTATCGACCGGGGATATCCATGATGGGCGAATTACCCGATTTCATCCGCTGCGGCCGAGCATTGTGCGGCGATTTAATCCAGGCCGAACGGCGCGAATGGTGGCTAGCTAACGGGCTGGGGGGCTACGCAGCCGGTACGATCGCCGGCGCCTTGACCCGGCGCTATCACGGTCTGCTGATTGCGCCACTACCGCCGCCGCATGACCGCTGGCTGGTTTTCGCCAAGGCTGACGCTACCCTCACCGACGGTGAACGGGACATCCCACTGTTCAGCAACCGCTGGGGCGGCCTGGTGATCAATCCGCAAGGCTATGTTCACCTGGAATCTTTCCATCTGGAAGGGCGGATGCCGGTTTGGCGCTTTGCCTTGGGCGACCTCGTTCTGGAACAGCGCATCTGGCTGGAGCCTGGCGCCAACACCAGTTATGTCGCCTGGCGACTGACCCCAGAGAGCGGTGACCATGCGCCGCAACTGCGGGTTCGGTTGCTGATCAATGGCCGCGACCATCACTGCAAGACGGTTATGAGCGAATTTCAGCCGGTGATTGAAGCGCCGGATTCCGCGCAGCGATGCATTTCCGTTCCGGAATTCGCGCTGCGGTTATGGGCCTGTGGCGGAACCCTGGTCGATGAGGTCAACTGGTTCGAGGATTACGATCTGCCGGTGGAGCACGAGCGTGGTTTGCCGCATCGCGATCATAATTTCTGTATCGGCGAAGCTGTTTTGAACCTGCAACCCGGCGTCTGGACGGGTGTTGTCGCCAGTTTGCATGAATATGCCTCCTGCGATTTAGACGCAGCGTTGCAGCGTTTTTTGCGCCGCGAAGCTGAACTGTTGACTCAAGCTGAAACGAGCGTTCCTGAATTCAAAGGGGCGCCGGACTGGATCCGGCAATTGGTCCTGGCGGCGGACAGCTTTCTGGTTGACCGGCCCTTGCCGGGAATGCCAGATGGTCAATCGATCATCGCTGGCTATCCCTGGTTTGGCGACTGGGGCCGCGATACCATGATCGCGTTGCCTGGCTTAACGTTGGCGACCGGGCGGCCTGACATCGCGCGCCGGATTCTGCTGACCTTCGCCCGCTTTACCGATCAGGGCATGTTGCCCAACCTGTTTTCCGCCGCAGGCGAACCGCTGGCTTACAACACCGCTGACGCCGCCCTGTGGTATATCGAAGCCTGGCGGGCTTATTTGGAGGTCACGGGCGATGTTAAAACCCTGGCAGAAGTCTTTCCGGTGTTGCAGGAAATCATTGCCTGGCATGTGACGGGAACTCGTTTCGGTATTGGGCTGGATGAGATGGATGGTCTGCTCAAATGCGGCGAGCCGGGTCTGCAACTGACCTGGATGGACGCCAAAATCGATGACTGGGTGATAACGCCGCGCATCGGCAAGCCGGTGGAAATCAATGCGCTCTGGTACAACGCGCTATTGAGCGTCGCCGATTGCGCCCGGACTTTAGGTCAGTCGCCGGCCTTTTACAAAGACCTGGCGCACCAGACGCAATTAGGGTTTCGCCGCTTCATCCGACCCGATGGCGATGGATTGTTTGACGTACTGGATGGTCCCGAAGGCCCTGATACTTTGGTGCGTCCGAATCAGATATTGGCGGTCAGCCTGCATTACAGCCCGCTCGACCGCGCTGCTCAGCGGAAAGTTGTGCGGATTTGTGGCCGCGAGTTGTTGACTTCTTATGGTTTACGGTCGTTGTCGCCGCGCCATGCCGATTTTCGGCCCCACTACGTCGGCGACGTGCTGGCTCGCGATAGCAGCTATCACCAAGGACCGGTGTGGGCCTGGCTGCTGGGCCACTACGCGTTGGCCGAGTATCGGACGCATGGCGACGCTACAAAAGCGCAACGCTGGCTGGAGCCGATCCGTGATCATTTGAATGACGCTGGGCTGGGCGCGGTCAGCGAAATCTTCGATGGTGTTCCGCCCCATCATCCGCGCGGCGCGCCAGCGCAAGCCTGGTCCGTAGCCTGTACGCTGGAAGCCTGGTTGCGCCTGGAACGGGCTGTTCAGACGTAATAATTTTGATGCAATCCAATAATTACCCCTATTTTATCAAGGAACTTAACGTTAATTAATTTATCTATTTCTTGATCTATTGAAAGAATGCTGTTAATATAAAGAGATATTTCTTGCAGTAATTTCCTGCAAGCGTATCGAATTTTCTCATTTTTTATCTCTTTTTAGCCAGTTAACCAGGAGTGTGAGACATGAGAACCTTGTTAAGTTTTGCTCTATTCTGTGGATTAACCTCAATTGTTTACGCCACAGAGTTTGGCACTGCTGAAGAAGCGCAGGCCCTCGTTAAAAAGGCGGTTGCACATATTAAGAGTTCCGGCCCGGAGAAAGCCTATGCGGACTTTACTGCTAAAAATAAGGATTTTATTGACCGGGATTTATATATCGTTGTTATTAGCCCTAAAGGAACGGTCCTAGCTCATGGCGCTAATGATAAAATCGTTGGAAAAGATATGCTTGATGTAAAGGATCTGGATGGCAAAGCGTTCAATCACGAGATTGTCGAAAAAGCCAAGACTCCGAATAACAGTTACTCGGTGGATTTTAAATTCATGGATCCGGTAACAAAGAAAGTTTTGCCTAAGACTTTATTTTGTGAGAGTGTGGATAAAACTGCTGTATGCGCTGGAATTTACAAACGCTGAAGCATGAATAGTACAGTTAGTTGCCTACTGACCGCACAGTTAGTAGGCAATTTTTATTGAGGCAATGAAAATGAGATTCCAATATAAAATTTTCCTCGCTCCTGGAATATCAATAGCTTTTCTGATTATTTTTGCGATCATTGCGTATTTCAGTTTATACGAAGAGCGGAATATAAGCGATGATCTTCTTTCTACACAAGATTCAGTCGCGCATTTCCAAAATGGATACCAACAGATCACAGACGCCCATGCTCTGACCTACCGGCTGTTTACCATAATTACAAGCCTTAGCGCCGAAAAAGTTAAAGAAAGCACTCAAGAGATTGATAAAAAAATTCAATCCGCTAATAGCCTCTTCAAGCAGGCTTCGCAAAAAATAGCGGTGGCGGAGCTTGACAAGATATTTTCAAACGTAACCGCCTACCGCGAAGCCGTCATCAAGAGCATTGATCTGAGTCAGGTCGATCCCGCTTTAGGCACAATGGCCATGCAGACGGCGGATGACGTGTTTCGCGGCCTGCATCAATCACTCGAGCTTGTTTTAGAGGAACAGCGCCAACTTGGCGAGCAAACGCGGGTCAGCAGCCTGCAAAGATTTAACCAAATAGTGATTTTAATAGGCGCATTCTTTGTACTTGCTGCGATTATTTCTTTTGTCATAACACTGATTATCGCCCGTGGGGTCATCCGGCAATTAGGCGGTGATCCTGCTTATGCCACCGCTATTACCCGACAGCTCGCGGCTGGAGACTTTACAGGCGCCATTGACACCAAGACCAAGGATAACAGTAGTTTACTGTTCGATATGAAATCAATGGTAGAGCACTTGCGTGACGTTCTTGGTCAAGTGCAAGAAATTACCGCCAATGTGGATAACGCCAGTGGCGAGATTGCTAGCAGCAATCATGATCTTAGCGAACGCACTCAGACGCAAGCCTCAGCATTGGAAGAGATTTCTTCTTCGATGGAAGAACTGACCAGCACCATTAAGCAAAGCGCCGACAATGTTGGACAAGCGAATCAACTCGCTGGCGTAGCCCGCACCCAAGCTGAAGGGGGTGGACAGGTCGTTGAACAAGCCGTGACGGCGATGAGCGCGATTCACCAAAGCAGCCGCAAGATCGCGGACATCATCGGTGTCATTGATGAAATTGCCTTTCAGACCAACTTGCTGGCTTTAAACGCAGCGGTAGAAGCTGCACGGGCGGGCGAGCAAGGACGAGGCTTTGCCGTCGTGGCCAGTGAAGTCCGCAAGCTGGCCCAGCGCAGCGCGAACGCCGCCAAGGAGATCAAGACGTTGATCACCGACAGCGTTACCAAAGTAGAAGGTGGAAGCAAGCTGGTTGCGCACTCCGGGCAAACCTTGCAAGAGATCGTGATCGCCACCAAGAAAGTGAGTGATATCGTTGCCGAAATTGCCGCTGCTACCCAGGAGCAAGCCAGCGGCGTCGAACATATCAATAAAGCTATCCTGCAACTGGATCAGACCACCCAGCAAAACGCCACTTTGGTCGAGCAGACTGCCGCCACCAGCGCCACCATGGGCGATCAGGCCCAAGAGTTGCAAAAACGCATGTGTTTCTTCAAACTGACGTAACTTTCGAACCAGCCTTTTCAGATTCACCACAACAGGACTTGGTCCCGATATAATGACTGGGTGATTGGACCTCATCCCTTGACCGCCGAGATGGTATGTATCTACGCGCTACGCTACCTGCTATTTTTCGTTGAGCACCGCCACCAGAATCCGCAATAAATCCTCTAGGTCAGCAGGCACCCGAAATAAGTTGAGGTCTTGCGTGATGTGTTTTTCCGCCCGGCGCAGCACGCCGAACTGCCAGATATTGCCGGTGGACACCGCGCCGTAGAGCAAGGGAGCGGCGCTTTCCGTCCAGTGATCCAATGCCACCAATTCCGCCGCTAACTGGCTGAAACCGCTTTCTATATCGGCATTTTTCGCTTCGATCACCAGTAATCTGCCTTGGGCTTCCAAGTAATAGTCCAAGGTTCCCTTGAGCTGTTCATTGATGGTCAGCAACCATTCTACTTTGATATTGACGCCGGTGTAATGCACCACGTCCATCAGCACTGGAGCGATCAAAAATTCGCGTCGTGCGGCTTCACTGGTCAGGCTAACGTGCGGCAGATTTTCTTTGAGGCGCATCGTGAGATCGGCTAGACGTTCGAGCGGCGCCGCGCTGCGGGGCAAGTCGTATTCAGCCTTGCTGAGAGTGTAGCCGAAATAGCCAAGAATCTCTTCAATGTAGCTGCTGAGCTTGAAGTAGTCGGTGAAGCTGTAAGCTGAATGCGCGTTGATAATGCTCGGTTTCATGTCAATATTCCCGTTAGCAGT
The DNA here is from genome assembly GCA_024235095.1 of Gammaproteobacteria bacterium. NCBI lineage: Bacteria > Pseudomonadati > Pseudomonadota > Gammaproteobacteria > Gammaproteobacteria bacterium. Next base: position 2,099,389 of record JACKNC010000001.1, on the reverse strand, counting down.
CTCCGGTGGCGAACCGCGAAAAATGGCGCAGTCACCCAGCACATCGGCGCGGATAGGGTGGGTAGGGTGCGGGGCAAAGTGTACATCGAATCGATTGGGCAGGTCAGGGCGTCCGCACGCGGTAGTCCTGCAAATGAATCAGTTAAGGATAGTGCGATATTTTTCATGTCAAGCGTCAAAAAATTATTAAAGATTATTGCGGTTCGATAAGAACTTAACAACCCTGCCCCGGCGGGCGGCGCATTCGGCATAGAGGGCGTCAATATCGTACTGGGCGCTGAATTCCGGCCAACCCGCCGCATGCCGTTCAATAAGCCCAGCCAGGGCGGTGATATGGTCAGCAGCATCATTCAGCGCGGGCAGATAACGATAACGCTCACCACCAGCGTCGAGAAACGTCTGACGGTTTTCCATGGCGATTTCTTCCAGAGTTTCCAGACAGTCCGTAGCGAAGCCGGGACACACCACATCCACGCTCTTGACGCTGGCTTTCCCCCACTCCATCAGCAACACGCTGGTATAGGGTTGCAGCCATTCGGCGCGGCCAAAGCGGGACTGGAAAGCCACCGCCCATTGTTCCGGCGCCAGCTCCAGCCGTTCAGCCACCAACCGGGCGGTCTTATGGCACTGGCAGTGATAGGGATCGCCGGCCAATAGATTGCGTTTGGGCAAGCCGTGGAAAGAAAACAGCAGTCGCTCGCCAGGCCGTCCCGCGCGGTCAGCCCGGATCTGCGCGGCCAAGGCGTCGAGATAGCCCGGATCATCATGGTATTGCGTAATAAAACGCAACTCCGGCAACCAGCGCCAAGTCCGCAATTCGGCGGCGACTGCGTCGAAGGTCGCGGCCGTGGTCGTGGCAGAATATTGCGGGTAAAGGGGCAGCACCAGTAACCGTTCAGCGCCCGCGGCCTGTAATTCAGCCAGGGCAGAGGCGATAGAGGGTTGGCCGTAGCGCATACCGAGCGCGACTTGCACCGGGCCGGGGCAGCGTTCAGCCAGGGTCTTGGCCAGCGCCGCCGCCTGCCGGCGACTGATCGCTAGCAAGGGCGAACCTTCCGGAGTCCAGATCCTGGCGTACTTGCGCGCGGATTGAGCGGGACGGATGCGGAGAATGACGCCATGCAGGATCAGCCACCATAAGAACCGGGGGATTTCGACAACCCGGGAATCCCAAAGAAATTCGCCCAGATACCGGCGAAGAGCCGATGGTGTGGGGGCATCGGGCGTACCCAGGTTAGCCAGTAATATTCCGGTGCAGGCCAGTCGATCATGGGCGAAGGCAGGAGTAATGGTTGATTTCATCATGGCGCTGTGGTGTCTCGCAGTCTTGAGGGTTGGATGCCTATAATGAAGCAAATCTACTACTGGAGGTTCCCTTGCCATGCTGGGTGTGTTTCTCGATCGGGATTCGCTAGACTGCGGCGATCTCGACTTTGGCAATCTGAACCGGGTTTTACCGGAACTGCGCTGTTACTCGGCAACGGCTCCTGATGAAGTCGCCGAACGCATTGCCGAAGCCGAAGTTGTGATCAGCAATAAAGTGAAACTGGATGCCGCCGCCCTGGGTCAGGCCCGGCGCCTGAAACTGATCTGCGTGGCCGCGACCGGGGTGAACAATGTTGATCTGGAGGAGGCGGCGCGGCACAGTCTAACGGTCTGTAATTGCCGCGGCTATGGCACGGCCTCGGTGGTTCAGCATGTCTTCGCGCTGTTGCTGAGTTTGATCACCCACTTGTCCGAGTACCGTCAGGCGGTGCGAGAGGGGCGCTGGCAACAGGCGCGTCAGTTCTGCCTGTTGGATTACCCCATCCGCGAGTTGACAGGTAAAACGCTGGGCATCGTTGGCTACGGTGAATTGGGACGAGGAGTGGCGCGCGTTGCCGAGGTTTTCGGTATGAAAGTCCTGATTGCCCAGCGCCCTGGCGTCGTCGAGGAACAGGAAGGCCGGATGCCATTACCGATCCTGCTGCCGCAAGTGGACGTACTCAGTCTGCATTGTCCGCTGACTCCAGAAACCCGGGGGTTGATTGGCGCTTGGGAACTGGCGCTAATGAAGCGTGACGCCATCCTGATCAACACGGCGCGCGGCGGCTTGGTGGATGAAACGCTGTTGGCCAATGCCTTGCGCCAGGGCGCGTTGGGCGGCGCGGGCGTGGATGTGTTGAGTTTAGAGCCACCCGTCGATGGTAATCCGTTATTGGCGCAAGATATTCCCAATCTGATTGTTACTCCGCACAGCGCCTGGGGCAGCCGCGAATCCCGCCAGCGCATGGTTGAGCAGTTGGCGGAGAGTATCCAGGGTTGGCTGGATGGGAAGCTGATGCGAGTCGTGACGTGCTAACGGGAAACGCCAGTTCTATTGATTTACCCCTGGTCAGCATCATCGTTCGCAGTATGGCGCGTCCCACCCTGCCCGAGGCGTTGGATAGCATCGCTCACCAGACCTATCCCCACATTGAGATAGTCGTGGTGAATGCGCTCGGTTCCAGCCATCCGCCACCGGTTGTAGAATCTGGACGTTTTTCGTTGCGCTTTGTTGATCATGGTCAAGCGCTGGATCGGAGCGCTGCCGCGAATGCCGGGTTGGAAGCCGCAAGAGGCCGTTACCTCGGGTTCCTGGATGATGATGATCTGCTCTTCCCGGAACATGTCTCGGTGCTCATCGACGCCTTGCAACGACAAACCTGGGCGCAGGTCGCTTACAGCGGGGTGCGGATGATCGCTTACCGGGACGACGCTACCCCCTGTTTTGAAGCCCTGTTCAACCAGCTTTTCCATTTGCCGAGTCTGCGCGCGCAAAACTATATCCCGATGCATGCGGTGTTGTTTGACCGGGCGTTGTGGGAAACAGGTTGCCGATTGGATGAAAGTCTAGCGCTATACGAGGATTGGGATTTCTGGCTGCAATTGGCGGAGCACGGCAAGTTTTTGCATGTGGACCGGGTGACTGCCTGCTATCGCAATTTTGGCCATTCCGGGTTTGGCTTTGACCAGAAGGCGGATACCGCGAAAATTGCAGCGGGTCGGGCAGCGCTGTTTGAGAAATGGCGAAAAATCTGGTCGGGAGCCGATTTAAGCGAGGCTTTTGCAGCCCTGCGCGATGGGATTATTCATCAGCCGCCGCATGGCCCTGTCGCTGTGCTGTCAGGCGAGCTATTAGCGGATTCCATCGCCCAACTCGAACAGATGCTGCTTGGACTGGAAAGCAAGTATCGGCGCGATCAGGATTTATTTAGAGAAAATCAGCGACGGATGGATGAATTGTCGGCCCTCGCGCACGATCTGCGCAGCCAAATACTCGAACAATCCGGCCAGCTTGAAGCGGTTTACCGGTCAACCTCCTGGCGAATCACTGAACCCTTGAGAAGCCTGGTTCACGCCTGGCGACAATGGCGCAAATGAAAAGTAAGCCACCGAATATCCGTTCGGTCCCCTCCTTTAACAAAAGGATTTTGGACGAGTTGCCGATGCGCAATCCCTTTTGCAAAGGGGGGAGGTGAATGCTTAAGCTGCCGACGCTCAATCTGATAACATTCCTTGTCTCGCGCTCCTTCCATGTTCTGAAGACTGAAGGTCTCTGGGTTCTGGCTAAAAAGATCCGCCGTCGACTCAGCGCTACGGCTCTCAAGCCGCCACGGCGTCCCCGGTTGTTCAACCTGCGTGAACCGTTTTCTCCCCTTGCTTTTCCCTACCATGAAACTCCAGAGGTTTCCATCATTATCCCGGTCTTTAACCAGTTCCGCTTTACTCACCATTGCTTGGCGGCGCTGGCGGCGGATAGGAGTCGGTATCATTTTGAGGTGATCGTCGTCGATGATAGCTCCACCGACGGGACGCCCAAAGCACTCGCCAGCTACACAGGGGTGCGCCTGATTGTCAACCCTGATAACCTGGGCTTCGTGGGAGCAACCAATCGCGCGGCGTCCGTTGCTCGCGGGAATTACCTGATTTTCCTGAACAACGATACCCAGGTTCAGCCAGGTTGGCTGGATGCTTTAATTGAAACTTTCCAGACGTTTCAGAACGCCGGTCTGGTAGGCAGCCGGCTGATCTATCCACACGGACGCTTGCAGGAGGCGGGCGGCATTCTCTCCGCCGATGGCTCCGCCTGGAACTATGGGCATCTCGATGATCCCTACAAGCCTCAATACAGCTATGTGCGTGAGCCGGATTATGTCTCTGGCGCAGCGCTCGCCATTCGACGCGATCTGTTCGAGGATCTGGGCGGTTTCGACACCCACTTTGCCCCAGCTTACTATGAAGACGCCGATCTGGCTTTCCGGGTCCGCGCGGCAGGCTATCGGGTTTACTACCAGCCCTGGTCCCAGGTTGTGCATTGTGAAGGGGTGAGCGCGGGAACCGATGAGACTGCAACTAGCGGCATGAAACGGTTTCAGTCGATTAATCAAAGGAAGTTTCTTGAGCGCTGGCAAGGAGCATTGACGTCGCATGGTTCGCGGGGCGAGGCGTTGGAGTTCCAGAAAGAGCGCCACGTGCGCCGCCGCGCCTTTGTCGTCGATGTTTATATGCTGACGCCTGATAAGGAGTCGGGTTCGTTGCGGATGCTCAACCTGTTTACCATTTTGCAGGAGTTGGGATTCAAGGTCACCTTTGCCGCCGCTAACCTGGAAGCGCCTGAACCCTACGTCGCCGATCTGCAGAAGCAGGGGGTCGAGGTGCTTTACCGCCCCTATATCACGTCTATCGACCAGCACTTGCGCACGCACGGCGACGACTACCAACTGGTGATTCTGAGCCGCGCCGATGCAGCGGCGCAGGTGATGGCGTCTGCCCGGCGCTATTGTCGAAACGCCCGCATCGTCTATGACACCGTGGACTTACACTTCCTGCGTGAAATGCGTCTTGCCGAGCTGACCGGGAACCGAATTGCCCGTACTGTCGCGGAAGGACGCAAACGTCAGGAACTGGAGTTAATCGCCCAGGCCGATACGACATTGGTGGTCAGCACGGTGGAGCGTGATCTATTGATCCAAGAAGCGCCGGAGGCAGACGTGCGGGTGGTCTCGAATATTCACCGTGTCTACGGTAGCCGAAAGCCCTTTGCGGAGCGACGCGACCTTTTCTTCATCGGCGCTTTCGCCCATCCGCCGAATACCGACGCGATGCTCTGGTTCTGCCGGGAAATCTTCCCCCTGGTGCTGGAACAGGAGCCGGAAATCCGTTTCTCGGTAATCGGAGCGGATCCGCCGGCTCAGATCGTGGCCCTGGCTTCGGAGCATGTGCATATCCTGGGCTATGTTCCTGACGTGACTGCTTTCTTCGACGGCTGCCGTTTATCGGTGGCCCCGTTGCGCTATGGGGCGGGTGTCAAGGGCAAGATCAACCAAAGTCTGGCTTACGGCCTGCCGGTGGTGGCGACGACGCCAGCGGTGGAGGGCATGTTCCTGGAGAATGGCCAATCCGTTCTGATAGCTGATGAACCCTGGGAGTTTGCCCGACAGATATTGCGTCTCTACCGTGACCCAGCCTTATGGAGGACGTTGTCTAACAAGGGGCTGACGGTGATGGCAGAACATTTTGGGTTTGCAGCGGCCCATCGTGCTGTGATTGATCTAATTAACGCGAGGGGCAGTTGAATATTTGGAAATTGACCATATATGTCATTGAAATAAAACACGCTGATAAGCTCTTTCATAAGCCGCAACGATATTTTTAATATTGAAGCGATCCGCCGCTTTTTGTGTGCAGGATTGAGCTTTTTGATAAAGTGATTGATTAGTAGAAAAATCAGCAATAATTTGTGCTACTTCGTGAATTGGAATTTGCCAATTATTTTTTAGAGCAAATATAGCACCTGCAACTTCGTTTTCAATGGTTAACATATTGCGAATCTCACCGATATCACTCGCGATAAATGGTTTCCCTGAAAACAGGCATTCGATAATTGAAAGTGGAAAACTTTCTCCTTTAAAGCGTGATGCTAAAAAACCCATATCTGACATTGCATAGTAGTCAACAGGGTTGTTCTTAAATCCAAGTAGATGGATATAGTCAGGTAGTTTTTTTTCCTGAAGAGATTGGTAAACTGGACCATCGCCAAGCAGGAGTATATGAATATTTTTTTGGGAGATTTCTCTTGCCTCTTTAATAATTTCAATTGCTTCTTCCCAGCCCTTTTCTGGAATGGATCGGCTGGCTTGACAGAGAACAAAAGCGTCATCAGGTATGTTCAATTCTTTGCGATTAATGATATTAATTTCAGGATAAGCCATTCCATTGCCAATTTTTATAGATTTATCTTCAATATCATAACCTTTTGCTTTAAAAAGATCGAGATTTTTATCAGCAATATAAATCCATAAATCGACATTCTTAATGATAACTGGAAGATTTTTATCAGCATGTATTTGTTCTAAAGTTTCATACATGCCATGCATAGTAACAACATGCTTAATCGATTTTCTAGTTTTATTCATATAAGCAGAAAAAAAGTGTTCTGTGCTAGCATGATGAGTATGGATTATTTCGATGCCAAAATTGATAAGAAATTGATCTAGATTACCAATCTCTTGAGTACATTCGAATACTGGGATATCACTCGAGAGCATCTTTCTTACATTATCATTAACGGGTTCCCTATTGAAATTGAAAAAAGTAATAGCGTATCCTCTTTTCTTAAGCTCATTCGCCAAACGGATAGGAAATATTTCGCCTCCTCCGGTGGAAAAAGAAAACGAAGCCATAAGTATATTTGGAAGCCTCTTTTCCTTATAACTAAACGCTTCATTTAATTTATAAAATTCTTCAAAATCGGTTTTTTTTATACTTTTCATATTCTGTTCCCAAAACCGCTCTAATAAAGCTTTGTGCGCATATAATGTTTCATCAGAAACTTTATAGAGTTGCGCTATCGTTTCTGCAACAAATTGATGCTCTTTATAATAAGTTGGTTTTTTATAAGTAGTTGTTGAAGAATTAGAAGAATGGAAGCGATAATAATTGCAAGTTTTATTAGTGAATGCAATTTTTCCACCGCGAATCAGATGCAGATAGAAAACCCAATCTCCACATATTTTCATATTTAACCAATTATTGTCGTTAAACAATGCAAAATCTTTAGTAGGTTTCCTGAAAACGACGCTACTGACGTTAGGTATAGTATTTTTTTTACCTAGAAAGCAGTTAACTTCATTATGAGCAGATTCAACATAATCAACCAACCATTTTTTTTGATCTAATTCATAAAGATAATCATTAAATGTAAATTCTGTTGGTTGACCATCAGTTTCAACAAAAAGGGAACGACTGTAAGCAAGCTGAATAGCTTCATCCATAAAGAAAGGAATAACTGTTTCCAAAAAATTATTGGCGCAAAAATCATCGCTTTCGGCGATCCAAATGATGTCTGACTCAGCCAAATTAATTCCTTTTTTCCATTGGGAAAAAGCGTTGCCCGAATTTTGTTCATTAAAATAACTTTGAGTTATTTCTGGATATTTTTTCGCATATTCATTCAAAATATCTCTGCTGGCGTCATTCGAGTGATCGTCGAGTAAGATAACTCTGAAATGTTTATAGGTTTGCTGATAAATACTGTCGAGACGTCTTTTCAGAAATGCGCTGTGATTATAGTTTGGAACAATAACGGTTACTTCTAGATTGAATGGCTTATCAGCATGTCTAAATCGTTCGCTAGGGATAAAGTTTGATATTAGTTGATGTGATCCATTTGTAGAATCATTATTATTAGTATTTTCAGAAAATTTTGATGATAAAGTTTGTTCATAAGCAATATCATTAAAAAATATCAAGATTAACTTCTTAGCAATCGGTCTGATATATTTACGGATTAAATAGAAAGGAGGCTCTATAATGAATTGTGAAATGTTTGGATAGTTACATTGTGCATTTGTCCTCAAAGTATTTAATTGGCTTCGTAGTCCGAAGGCATGATTAAATATAGATTTTTTTTGTCTAATGAGAAATTTTTTTATGCCTCGTATGGGTGCAGTTATTTTCCAGGAAGTTGAACAATAGATCTCCTCTAAAAAATTTTTGAATTGGCGTATTTGATTTTCCAGTTCATTTATATTTTGACGACGCATTGAAATTTCAATATTTAAACGTTTTATGATTTCTTGTTTTCTTGCTGATTCACTTTCAAGTTCATTTTTCAACTGGTTTATTAATAATGACAACTCATGATTAGAAGCTATTAGTTTATCAATTAAACTGGCGAATTGTGATTGAGTAATTGATAAATTTTTTTTAACAATAGGTAAATCTCGAATAATGTTTAATAATTCTTCTCGATTTAATGTATAGAGATAGCGTTCGGGAAGGAAATCTTTAGAATATAAATGTTCACTAAGATTTAAATCTGAATAATTATCACTTTTATTATATTTATCAGAAAGGAAAAGAGATTTTCTTTCTGGAGAAGTGCTCGTATAACGTTCTAAATACTTTTTATCACTTATTGTGGTTATTTCTCTCTGACCATTGTTGTCATCTTTCAAGAAAATTGCATTTTTTAGACAAATAAAAAAATCATTGTATTGCTTAGCGCTGCTATTCCAATCCAATAAATACGCAATCGGATATTCCACAAGCCGCTCAATAAACACCCCTAGTCTAGGAGCTACAATCGGCAAATTGGAACGCATTGCTTCGCTAAGTGTATAAGAATAAGTTTCCGGCCATAGAGTTGGAAAAAATATAATATCTGCCCGTTCACGGGCTATTAACAATGGAAGTTCTGAATCGCTATATACACCATAGCACGATAAGGGAATTTCAGGCTCTACTTTTATTTCTTCAACAGGAAATCCGATGACTTTAAAATATAGGGGTAGTTTCCTTTGTTTGGCGTCGATTGCACATGCTTCTACTAGCCTTGATCCTTTCATCAAGGATAGTCTTCCCAGAACCAGAATTTTCAACTCACCGTTAAGGAAATAATTATTACTCTTACTTGAAAAGTAGATAGGAGAAAATTCAGGATGCGGCAGATAGTCGTAGGTAGCATCAGGAAAATATTTTCGAGTGCGTTCCAGGAGGTCTTGGGACGGGGTGATAACTCTATTTGCTTTATTGAGCAGATTTCGAAAAAGCGTTCGCCATGAGAGTATGTCCATCCCCCAAGGCGCTGGCCGTTCCTCTAAGCACACGGAGCATCCTGCTGTATCAGGTTCGCCACAATAGCTGCCGTCTTTATTAGTTAGAGTGAATTGTGGGCAGATAGGGTAGTAGTCGTGCAAAGTAAACTCATATGGTAATTCCAGATCATTAGGAATTTTTAAAATTTGCTGATTAATTCCAATAATATGGTGAAAATGAATAAATGAAATTCTTATATATTTTAAGAAATCCAATAATTTTGAATAGGTGTAAGGCAGAGAAAAATAAACGATAAACTCTTCTCCTGATTTAGCCCATTCTACACTAACCTCCTGCAAGCTCTTCGGGCGCATGATAAGAACTTCAAACTCTGGTGAGAGTAATTTTGTTAAGTCCTGGACATGCTTTTCCGTACCTCCACCCCATGTATGTGTAACAAACAATATTTTTTTCCGGGGTGAATGTATTAATCGATGCAGATCAACGCGTCTTCGCATAATCCTTGCTGGGTCCCTAGTGCAAAAATCATTAATAAGCGTACTATAATGAGGATATGATTTTTTAATTTTTTTCTGAGCAAGGTCACATAAAATATCAGCTTTTTCAGCAAAGGAAACTCTGCCCTTGTGATAAATGAATGTATCCGCACAAAGTAAATTTTTAAAACCAGCATCCACGGCGCGCATGCAAAAGTCATTTTCTTCGCCATATCCTTCCTTAAAAAAAGATGCGTTAAAATATCCTACCTGATCTAAGCAGTTACGAGTAATGTACATACAAAAGCCAACAGCCGTTGGTATTTCAAATGATTGAGAATGATTTAGTTTGGAGAACAGATCATCAAGGGCACCAAATGTGCAATCTTCCGGCAGTGAGTTGATCTCAGTAAATCGGGGGTAGCTACAGATCGTTGCATTATTGGAAAAGGGAGTGACAGTACCAACTTGCAAATCACTGTAAGCGCAACTTCTCAAGCGATCAAGCCAGTCGCCGTGAACCTCGGTATCACTATTCAATAATACAATATCTCGTTCCGGATGCAGCACCATACCTCGATTTACAGCATTAACAAAGCCTTGATTAATTGGGTTTTCAAGTAAAGTTATTTTTCCATTAGTTGCCAAGTCAATTAAATATTCTTGAATAGCTACATCAGGACTATTGTCATTGACAACAACTATTTCAATAGTTGTTTTTTGGAAGTTAAGTAGAACACTTTCTAAACAATTTTGTGTTTCTTCAAAACCGCGATAAACGGGAATAATAACATCTACAAGAGGAGAAAATGGTTTTAAGGTTTCGTTCATCTTGAGATTCTTCAAGGTTTCTTGTGAAATAAACGCAAGCTGATCATTGCTTGCTGTTCAATAGCGGCGAAGTTACGAATTAAAAAGCATTCTGCTTTCTGCATTTCAACACCGGCGCCAAAAACCGCCCGGTATGACTCGCCGGATGGGCCGCCACCTGTTCTGGCGTCCCTGTCGCCACAACTTCCCCGCCGTCGCCGCCGCCTTCCGGCCCAAGATCAATGATCCAGTCCGCCGTTTTGATCACGTCCAGGTTATGTTCAATTACCACGATAGTATTTCCTCGATCCCGCAGTTCGTGCAGCACCTTCAATAATTGCTCAATGTCGTGGAAGTGCAGACCAGTCGTCGGCTCGTCAAGAACGTACAAAGTTTGGCCAGTATCGCGCTTGGACAGCTCGCGCGCCAGCTTAACCCGTTGCGCTTCGCCGCCGGACAGCGTGGTCGCATTCTGGCCCAGTTTGATGTAACTCAATCCCACCTCGACCAGCGTTTTCAACTTGCGCGCCACTGCCGGCACGGCCTGGTAGAACGCCAGCGCCTCCTCGACCGTCATGTCCAGCACTTCATGAATGTTGCGGCCCTTGTAGCGGATATCCAGCGTTTCCCGGTTATAGCGCTGGCCCTTGCACTGATCACAGGGTACATACAGGTCAGGGAGAAAATGCATCGCGACCTGAATGACCCCATCACCCTCACAGGCTTCGCAACGTCCCCCCTTGACGTTGAAGCTGAAGCGGCCAGGCTTATAGCCGCGCGCGCGCGCTTCGGGAACCTCGGAAAACAGTTCACGGATCGGGGTGAACAAGCCGGTATAGGTCGCTGGATTGGAGCGTGGAGTGCGGCCAATCGGACTTTGGTCGATGTTGACCACCTTGTCCAGATACTCCAGCCCCAACAGATCGCGGCAGGGCGCAGGCGATTCGTTGGCGTTGTTCAAATCGCGGGCGGCGTAGCGGTACAACGTGTCGTTGATCAGGGTTGATTTGCCGGAGCCGGACACGCCAGTGACGCAGGTCAGCAATCCGATGGGAATCTCCACATGCAGATTTTTTAGATTGTTACCGCGGGCTTCGATGATGCGCAACACCCGATTCAGGTCGAAAGGGGTGCGCTGTTTTGGGATTGCAATGCGTCGCTGACCGTCCAGATAGGCGCCGGTCAGCGACTCGGGATGGGTCATGATGTCAGCAGGCGTTCCTTGCGCCACGACGCGGCCACCGTGAACGCCCGCGCCCGGTCCCATATCCACAACCTGGTCAGCGGTGCGGATTGCTTCCTCATCGTGTTCCACCACGATCACGGTATTCCCCAGGTCGCGCAAGCGCAGCAGGCTGGCCAACAGGCGGGCGTTATCGCGTTGATGCAACCCAATCGACGGTTCGTCCAGCACGTACAGCACCCCGACCAGTCCCGCGCCGATCTGCGAAGCCAGGCGAATGCGCTGTGCTTCGCCACCGGACAGCGTGTCGGCGCTGCGCGCCAGACTCAGATAATCCAGACCAACGTTGACCAGAAAATTCAGTCGCTCGCCGATCTCCTTGACAACCTTGGCGGCGATTTCCCCGCGCCGGCCTGGCAAGCGTAATTCGGCAAAAAAAGCGCGTGTCGCACCAACCGGCCAGCTTGCTACATCGGGCAAAGCATGTCCGGCGATGAACACATGCCGGGCGGAACGGGTCAGCCGCGCGCCTTGACAGGATAGGCAAGGACGGCTGCTCATATACCGCGCTAACATTTCACGCAGGATGCTGGAATCGGTTTCCCGGTAGCGGCGCTCCATTTCAGGCAGCACCCCGGCAAACGGTTGTCGGAGAGTGAAGGGTTCCCCCTGGTGGTTGACATAGTCCAGGGTTACGGTTTCCTCGCCGCTGCCGTGAAGAATGAGTTGACGGATGCCCTCTGGCAAGGTCTGGAAAGATTGTTCCGGATCAAAACCGTAATGTTGCGCCAAGCCTTCGATTAGGTGAAAGTGATAGCGATTATCCCGACCCCAGTCGTACACCGCGCCCTCCGCCAAACTCAGGTGGGGATGCATGACCACCCGTTCGGGATCGAAGAATGATTTGACTCCCAGACCGTCGCACTCCGGGCAAGCGCCGACCGGATTGTTGAAAGAAAAGAGCCGAGGTTCCAGTTCGCTCAGGCTGTACCCGCATAGTGGGCAGGCATAACCGGATGAAAATAGCAGTTCGGGTTGCTCTGGTTCATCCAGGAACGCCACGCGCGCAACGCCTTCTCCCAAACGCAGCGCCGTCTCGAACGACTCCGCCAACCGCTGGGCTAGGTCGTTGCGCGCCTTGAAGCGGTCGACGACAACCTCGATTGTATGCTTACGGCGCAAATCCAGCGTGGGCGGGCTGTCCAGTTCCACAACCTCGCCATCAATGCGGGCACGAATGAAGCCTTGAGCGCGTAATTCTTGCAACAGTTTGACATGCTCACCCTTGCGTTCCTTGACCACCGGCGCTAACAGCATTAACCGCTGACCTTCGGGCAAGATCAAGATTTGATCGACCATCTGACTGACGGTTTGCGCATCCAGGTCAATGCCATGATCTGGACAGTGCGGAATGCCGGCCCGCGCGTACAGCAGGCGCAGATAGTCGTAAATTTCGGTGATCGTGCCGACGGTGGAACGGGGATTGTGCGAGGTGGATTTCTGCTCGATGGAAATCGCCGGCGATAGGCCCTCGATATGATCCACATCGGGCTTTTCCATCAGCGACAGGAATTGCCGAGCGTAGGCAGACAGCGATTCCACGTAACGGCGCTGACCCTCGGCGTACAGTGTGTCGAACGCCAATGAGGATTTGCCGGAACCGGACAGGCCGGTGATGACGATCAGCCGGTCGCGGGGCAGATCCAGGTCGATGTTTTGTAGATTATGGGTGCGCGCGCCGCGAATTTTGATGGTATCCATGGTTCGTCAGTCCCAATTCCCGCGTTATTGCCTTTCCAGGTCAAGGTTCAGGATAACCCTTTCTTCACCCGATTCCACTGTTCTTCCAACCGTTTGACCGATACCGGAATGATGGTCTTCAATTCCTGGGCGAACTGGGACACGCGCAACTCCTCCACCAGCCAGCGCAGGCGAATCAACTCCGGATCATGCCGTTCCCGTTCGGCATTCTGCGCCAGTTGCCGCTTACAATGTTCCCACAACCGGATGATGTCGCCACACCGTTGCCGATCCTTGTCCGGCGCCTGACGAAGCTTGTTCAAGCGCACGGCCATCGCGCGTAGATAACGCGGCAAATGCGGCAACCATTCCGCTGGAGTCTGGCTGAGAAAGCCGGGATAAATCAGATGCGCCAACTGGTCACGGATATCGGTCAGCGCCTCGCCCCAGACCGGCGACAATTCACCGCTCAACATCCGGCGCGCATCGTGATAAGCCGCCAGAGTTTCTGCCGCCATTTGTCCAATGTCCGCTCGCGCCGCTGACAAGCGGTTTCTACCCCGCTCCAGCAACGCCTCGAACACTGCCCGGTCGCGCGGCAACGGTTCATCGGTAAGAAACGCCCGGTCAAGAATCACATTCTGGAGATCTTCCCGCAACTGCTCCTGTGTCCCTAGTCCCAAGTAATGCAGGGTCATCTGTTGAAACTGGGGCAAATCGCGCGCCAGCGACTTGAACACCGGCCCCAGCCGCCAGCCGATCAATCGCCGCAAACCCGCCCGGGTCGCCGCCTCCGCGCGCACGGGCGAATCCAATACTCGCAGCGCCAGCGTTCCATCCGGTTCGGCGATCAATGCCGGATAGCCGCGCAACTGGATGCCATTCCGAACGAAACTGACTTCTTCCGGCAGTGCGCCGAAATCCCAGTCGCGCACCTGTTCCCGCTCAAATTCCGGTGTGGGCAACGCGGCGAATCCCGCCTGCGCTTCACCACGCAACTGTTGCTGAATCACTGTCCAGTCGCGCCCTGCCGCCAATTCCCGATCTTCGGCGTCGACCACTCGAAAGCGCATCCGCAGATGTGGCGGAACTGCCTCTGGATTCCAGGCATCCTCGGGAATTTGCACCCCGGTCATATGCTCCAGGCGCTCCGCCATCGCCTCGGTCAGCGACCCCTCGCCCGGATCGATGACTTCCAGCAACGCCTGCACATAGTTGGGAACCGGTACGAAATTCCGCCGCAACGCCTTGGGCAGCGATTTCAGCAACGTCGCCATGCGTTCCGCCCGCAGGCCCGGCACCAGCCAGTCCAGCCGTTTCGGATCGACCTGATTCACTGCGGCCAGCGGTACGGTCAAGGTCACGCCATCCTCTTCGTCACCCGGCGCGAAACGGTAACGCAAGGGCAATTTCAATCCATCAAGATTGAGGTGATCCGGGAAATTCTCGCCATCAACCGCCGTTGCGGCAGGCGCCAGCAAGGTTTCACGATCCAGGAACAGTAGGCGGGGTTGTTCCCGTTCGACCTTTTTCCGCCACATCTCGAAACTCGGGCCGCTGTAAATGCCCCCGGGAATCCGCTCATCGTAAAAGCGGTACAGCGCTTCCTCATCGGTGGTCAAATCACGACGGGCGCGGGTTTCCAGTTCGGTCAATTCTTCCAGTAATTGCCGGTTGTGCTGGAAAAACGGCGCCTTGCAGTGAAATTCGCCAGCGACCAGCGCCTGACGAATAAATAGAGTCCGCGCCAGCGCCGGGTCCAGCGGCCCATAATTGACGCGGCGACCGGCGACTATAGGCAAACCATACAAGGTGACCCGCTCGGTGGCTGTCACCTGAGCAGAACGCTTCTCCCAATGCGGTTCGGCGTAGGCGCGCTTGAGCAACGGCCCAGCCAGATATTCCACCCACTCCGGTTCAACCCGCGCCACAGTGCGGGCGTAAAGCCGGGTGGTCTCCACCAGTTCAGCCGCCATAACCCAGCGCGGGCGCTTTTTGAATAACCCGGAACCGGGGAACAGGTAGAAATTCCGTCCGCGCGCGCCGAGATAGGCGTTCTCTTCCTGCTTTAACCCAAGATGCCCGAGTAGACCGGTCAGCAGCGCCCGGTGCAAGTGGTCATAAGGCACGGGTTCGTCATTGAGCCGCATCCCCATTTCGGTGACCCGCCCCAATAATTCTTGATGCAGGTCATGCCATTCCCGCATCCGCACGAACGACAGAAAATCCTTCTGACAGAGATTGCGCAACTGGTTCTTGGAAAGCTGGCGGGCCTGCTCATGGTAGTAGTCCCAAAGTTTCAACAAAGCCAGAAAATCGGAGCGTTCATCGCGGAACCGGCGATGCTTCTCATCCGCCGCCTGCTGCTTCTCCAGAGGCCGTTCCCGAGGGTCTTGAATCGCCAGCGCCGACACAATAATCAACGCCTCGCGTAAACTGCGTTCCTGTTGCGCCGCCAGCAGCATTCGCCCTAACCGGGGATCGACCGGCAGTTTCGCCAGCTGCCGGCCCCGTTCGGTGACGCCGCGCTGCTCATCGACCGCCTGCAACTCGAACAACAGACGAAATCCGTCGCTGATTTGCCGGGAATCCGGAGGATCGACGAACGGGAAATCCTCCGGGCGGCCCAGATTCAACGCGCACATTTGCAGAATTACCGCCGCCAGATGGGTGCGCAGGATTTCCGGATCGGTGAAGACCGGACGGGATTGGAAATCTTCCTCTGAATATAAACGGACGCACACCCCGGCCATGACCCGTCCGCAACGTCCTGCCCGCTGCTGCGCGCTGGCCTGGGAAATTTTTTCCACCGGCAGGCGTTGAATCTTGCCGCGCGGGCTGTAACGGCTAATGCGCGCCATACCGGGGTCGATGACGTAGCGAATGCCCGGCACGGTCAGCGAGGTTTCAGCTACATTAGTCGCTAACACAATACGTGGTCGGCCATGCGGCTGAAACGCCCGATTCTGTTCCGCAGCGGACAGCCGGGCATAAAGCGGCAGAATTTCTGTATTTGGCGGGTGATGCTTGCGCAGACTTTCCGCCGTTTCGCGAATCTCCCGTTCGCCAGAGAGAAAGATCAGAATATCGCCCGGCCCTTGCCGCCAGACCTCGTCCACGGCGTCCAGAATCGCCTGTTGCAGATCGCGATCGCGTTCATCCTCGTCCGCCACCAGCAGAGGCCGATAGCGCAATTCCACCGGATACGTTCGCCCGGAGACTTCGATCATCGGCGCATGGTCGAAGTGGCGGGAGAAGCGCTCTGGGTCGATGGTCGCCGAGGTGATGATCAGCTTCA
This sequence comes from Gammaproteobacteria bacterium, assembly GCA_024235095.1. Taxonomy (NCBI): domain Bacteria; kingdom Pseudomonadati; phylum Pseudomonadota; class Gammaproteobacteria; species Gammaproteobacteria bacterium. The sequence goes on along the minus strand of JACKNC010000001.1, from coordinate 2,082,801 downwards.
GGTCAGGGCGGCGCGGCAGCAGGCGCTTGAGATAGCCCAGCAGGAAATCAATGTTCAGACTGCGCTCATGAGCTTCGTCGATGATGAGGACTTCGTATTGGTCGAGCCGCCGATCGCTTTGGGTTTCCGCCAGCAGAATGCCGTCGGTCATCAGCTTGACCACAGTTTCCGGCCCGACCCGGTCGGAAAAGCGCACTTTGTAGCCGACGGGTCCACCGACTGTGGTTCCTAGCTCCGAGGCAATGCGCGACGCCACGGAACGAGTGGCGATCCGGCGCGGCTGGGTATGGCCGATCAAACCGGCTGCGCCCAAGCCAAGGGAAAGACAGATTTTCGGTAACTGGGTGGTCTTGCCGGAGCCGGTTTCGCCACACAGCACGATCACCTGATGATCGCGGATCGCCGCGGCGATGGTTTCACGGTGAGCGTTGATCGGCAGAGCGTTATCGAACGTGGGGATCGGCAATTGAGCGCGGCGTTCCTTCAGCCGGTTCGCAGCGGCCTCCAGTTCGCGAGTCAATTGTTCCAGACCGCGATCCACCGGTTTGCCCTCGCGCAAGCGCCGGCGCAGCCCACGCAGGCGATGGACCAACCCGGCGCGGTCACGGGTCGGACATTCCGTCAACCGGTTTTGTAAAATAGCGAGGAGATTTTCCACGAAAATTAATAAGGTTTTGTTTGAGAAGACTTAATCATACCGGGTTTGATCAAGGCTGTTATTTTCGCATGAGCCTTGTGCAGGCGCACATAAAATTTACTTGCGGAATCCATAGCTTTCACGTAATTTTCGCCTTGGGTAGAGGTCGCAAGCCTCCAAAGACCCAGCGTCGATTCTCTGGCTGGCGAACGCTTCTGTTAGTATTCGCTGGATAAAGCGGCTCGGCACAAAGGAAAAATTTTTTTTGAGGTTGTGTTCATAATGCGCATTGGTACTGTGAAGTGGTTTGACGAAGCAAAGGGTTTCGGTTTTATCGCCCCGGAAGATGGCAGCAGTGATGTGTTCGTTCATTACTCAGTAATCGAGGGCAAGGGATTCCGAACTTTAGCGGAAAACCAAAAAGTTGAGTTCGACGTTAAGGTCGGACCCAAGGGTCCACAAGCTACGATGGTTAAAAAATTCGCGGCTGCAAAATAACAATTTCCACCAATCTAATCCCAGTCAAAGCCCCGCTCCATGCGGGGCTTTGTCGTTGGGGTCATGCCAACGATATTCAGATAGTAAGGACTGCAATTTTGGCGCAGGCATATCGTATTAAAAAAGAACCATCCGTCATTCGTGTTGGTATTTTCCGTTTCTTCAACAGTGCACTCCGTGAAATCAGTTTCTGGCTGTTCGCTGTAGTCGCACTGGCGATGATCGTCGCATTAACGACATTCAACCCGGCGGACCCGGCCTGGACCCATACCGTCGAGGTTGTCCAGCTGCATAACCTCGGTGGGATAGTCGGCGCCTGGTTTGCGGACGTTACTCTGTATATGTTTGGCTATCCAGCTTATCTATTACCGCTGGGTCTGGTGTTCGCCGGTTGGCGCTTATTCAAGCGTGGGGCGTTGCTGGAACTGGATGCGGAAATTGTGTTGTATCGGGTTCTGGGATTTGCCGTCGCGCTGGCTACTGCCTGTGGACTAGCGGCATTGCATCTGCGGGTTGTGCCGGGCGCCATGCCGGGTGATGGCTCCGCAGGTGGACTGGTGGGGATGCATGTCGGCCAGTTTCTGACCGGGGCGTTTGGTTTTGCTGGCGGTAATTTGTTCATGGTTGCCCTGCTGCTGGCGAGCCTAACACTGATGACTGGCGTTCCCTGGGTGACGATGATGGATTGGATCGGCCAGGCGACGCTCTGGGTATTGGATATGGCTGGCTGGTTGGCGCTGACGCCGCTGCGCTGGATGATGGGTTCGGCGTCTGGAGCGCGCCGTCAGCGTGCGGTCAATTCAGATCGGGAGGATGACGAACTGGACTCCGGGGAAACTATGAATTCCCCGAATCCCGTTGCGGAATCGGTCACCGAGACTGCCGTGCAGCGGACAGAACGCTCGCTGGCGGCGCGATGGATGGAGCAATCACGTGAGACCTTGATGGGGTGGGTAGATGCTGTTGCCGAAAAGTCGCGAGCCTGGCAGCGTAAGCGCTGCCTGGAAACCGATACCGGGGATTTGCTGGACGCAGCAGTTGCAGTGCCTCCTGTCGACGCCAATGACGCCCAGGAACTGACCATCAAGCCCGCCGCCTTGCAATCTCCGGTTGCAAGTGCTGAGTGCGGGTCGATAGCTGGAGAAGGTCGGCATTCGGTGCGGATTGAGCCTATATTTAATCTGCCCTCCGCATCAGTAGAACTACTGGAACCACAGGCGGTGGTTCAACCGTCCAAGGAGACCACAGTTGACCGATCAATATCCGACTTAACCCTGGTACCGGTGCTGTCTACTCATTCATCCTCCACCAACGCTTCCCCTCTCCCTCTAACCGCTTCCTGTGAAGAGCAGGATGAGATTATTCCGCCCCCGCAACCGGCTTCTCGGACCCGGAGCAAGGAAGCGGTTGCTGATGTGCCGGCTACGCCAGTGACTCCCGCCGAACCAGTCTCCCTGACTCAATCCCGGACGGTCGCGCCCGTGACCACTGCGGCCCGTCGCGTAGCGCCGCCACGCCCGTCCATACCTGTTGTCCTGCCGCCGCTGGAGTTGCTTGACTCGCCGCTGCTGCGCACGACCGGCTATGGGAGCGATTTGCTCGATGAAATGTCGCGCCGGCTGGAAAGCCTGCTCAAAAGCTTCGGCATTGCGGCCCAGGTGGTTGCCGTGGAGCCGGGGCCGGTCATTACCCGCTTTGAAATCGAACCGGCCCCAGGCATCAAGGTCAATCAGATTAGCAATCTGGTTAAGGATTTGGCGCGCGGTTTGTCGGTGACCAGCGTCCGCGTGGTGGAGATCATTCCCGGCAAGTCGGTCATTGGCCTGGAAATCCCCAATCGCAAGCGGGAGATTGTCCATCTGCGCGAGACGTTGGAGTCGTTGGCCTATGCCCAGTCCACCGCGCCGCTGACTCTGGTGTTGGGTAAGGATATTGGCGGTAATCCGGTGGTGGCGAACTTGAACAAGATGCCGCATTTGTTGGTCGCCGGAACAACCGGTTCCGGCAAGTCAGTAGCGCTCAACACCATGCTGTTGAGTTTGCTTTACAAATCCCCGCCGCGCGATGTGCGGCTGATTTTGGTGGACCCGAAGGCGCTGGAGTTGTCCATGTACGAGGACATCCCGCATCTGCTGACGCCGGTGGTGACCGACATGAAGGAAGCGGTGAACGCCCTGCGCTGGTGTGTGGCCGAGATGGAGCGGCGTTACCGGCTGATGGCGGCGCTGAAGGTGCGTAATATCGCCGGGTTTAATCGCAAGGTGCTGGATGCGTTGGATGCTGGAGAAGGATTGGCCGATCCGTTCTGGAACCCAGATAACGCCGAAATCCCAGGCGAGATTGCGGTGTTGCAACCGTTGCCGTTCATCGTGGTGGTGATCGATGAACTGGCCGACATGATGATGATCGTCGGCAAGAAGGTAGAGGAACTGATTGCCCGTCTGGCGCAGAAGGCGCGAGCTGCCGGGATTCATCTGATTCTGGCGACCCAGCGGCCATCGGTGGATGTGATTACCGGTCTGATCAAGGCCAATATTCCTACCCGGATCGCTTTCCAGGTCTCATCGCGGGTGGATTCGCGCACCATTCTCGACCAGATGGGCGCGGAACAATTACTGGGGCATGGCGACATGCTATATCTGCCTCCTGGAACCGGATTGCCGCAACGGGTGCATGGGGCGTTTGTTGATGATCACGAAGTCAATCGGGTCGTGGAGTATCTGCGTCAGACCGGCGCGCCAGATTACCTTGATGATGTGTTGGCGGAGCCGCAGGGATAAGGTGAGAACGGCGGCGGGAACGATGAAAGGGAAGGCCACGGCGGTTGATCTAACTTGGAGTTACCTGATGCTTCGGAAGCATAACCTGATTTATAGATGGGCGCGCATGTTGCTCGCGCTGGTTCTGGGAGGGAGCCTGACCCTATCGGTCCAGTCTGCGCCTCAGTCGCCGGTGCAATCCTATTTCCAGGACTTGCAGTCGCTACGGGCGGATTTTATCCAGCGGGTGTTCGATGAACAGTCCCGGATTGTGCAGACGTCCAGCGGCCAAATGTTGATGCAAAAGCCCGGCAGGTTCCGTTGGGATTATCAGACGCCGGCGGAACAGATCATCGTTGCTGACGGCAAGCGGTTGTGGGCCTATGATGTTGATCTGGCGCAGGTCACCGTTCGTCAATTGGACACGGCGCTGAGTTCAACCCCCCTGGCGTTGCTCAGCGGCGCGGCGCCGATTGAGGAGACCTTTACTGTGGGTCCGGTTCGCCAGCAGAATGGCGTGAGCTGGTATGAACTGACGCCGCGCCAGCCACAGTCGGAATTCCGATTGTTGCGAGTGGCGTTCAAGGGCGATCTGCTGGTCAGTTTGGAATTGGAGGATCATTTCGGCCAGCGCACCCAGCTGGATTTTCAGCATCTGGAGCGCAACCCGGTCCTCGATCCGGGTCTGCTGAAATTCACTCCTCCTCCCGGTGTTGATGTGGTGGGCGAAACAGGTTGATTCCTGAATGGGGTTGTGAAAGGCCAGACCTTTGCGCTGGCGACCGTGGAGCGTCCCTGGTCATTTGCCGGTAATGGCGAAGCGTTTTAATAGACTGTCTCAGCGCTTACTCTTTCGCCGCCGGCGCAAACAGTTCTTGCTGATGATCCCGAACATACTCCAGAAATTTGTGGACTGCCTTAACCACTGCTCGGGGCGTAATGGTCGCCCCCGTGAGTTGATCAAACGCGCCGCCGTCCCGTTTCACCTTCCATTGCGCCGAGGAAGGATTTGCCAGCGATTTCCCGGTAAACGCTAAAATCCACGGTGAACGCCGTTCTTCAACGCCATCTCCCAAACCAGGCGTTTCCTTGTGCTCCAGCACCCGCACCCCGGCCAGTGTCCCATCCACATAGACGCCGATCAGCAGTTGAATAGGGCCGGCATACCCATCTGGCGCGGTGGGCGTTGCGAACAGTGCGACCGGTTGACCCGCCTTGCGCGCCCGATAAACGGTGACCGGCTGATCGGTGCCCAACCACTCCGGGGCAATCACTTCAATCCGATCCTCGGTCACCCGGTTATCATAACGATCCGCCGGCGCCAATTGATTAAGGCGGGCCTCCAGCGCCGCCCGTTGCGCCTCGGCAATGATATCCCTGGTTCCACTGTAGGTCACGGCCACCAATCCCGTACCGACCATGGCGAACCCGGTCAGGATCAAGGCGGCAATGCCCATGCTGCGTGCGACTTTCTTCATCCGCGTCGCGCTCCGAACACCCGGGGTTGGGTGTAGAGATCAATCGTCGGCGCAGCGATGTTCATCAGCAGCACTGAGAACGCTACGCCATCGGGGTATCCGCCAAAGCCGCGAATGATGTACACCAGAATACCAATGCCCATCCCGTAGATCAGCCGACCGCGCGGGGTCGTGCTGGCGGTCACTGGATCGGTGGCGATAAAGAAAGCGCCGAAAATCGCCGCGCCGCTCCAGAGATGAAACCACGGTGGCGCGTAACGCTGTGAGTCAACCAGATAGAAGACCGTGGCGATCACCGCCAGCCCGCCCAGCATCCCTACTGGAATTCGCCAATCGGCGGTCCGGGTATAAATCAGCCATAAACCGCCCGCCAGAAAGCCCAGCGCCGCCCATTCCCAACCTTGACCGGCGACGATGCCAAACACTGGACTGTTGCGAATTTCGGTCACCGTCAACCCCAATCCGATCTGGGTGCGCAGCGCATCAAGCGGGGTCGCGCCGGTCAGGGCGTCCAGGGTAAAACGCGCTGGCCATTCGTTGCTGAGAATCGCTTGCAGCGTTTCCAGAAAAGTCAGGGCATGCGGCTGATCCAGACCATGTGGAATCAGCCAGGTACTCATTTCGCGCGGAAAGGAGATCAGCAGCACCACGTAACCGATCATCGCTGGATTGAATGGGTTATAACCCAGCCCCCCATACAGATGTTTGGCGACTATGATGGCTGACACAATGCCCAGAGCCGTCAGCCACCACGGCGCCAGCGGCGGCAGCGCTACGGCTAGCAACCAGGCGGTAACCACGGCGCTGAAGTCGCTGAGATGGAGCGCCAGCGGTCGACCGCGCACCGTGAGCATCACTGTCTCCGCCAGCAGTGCAACGGCAGTCGCAATGATTAGGTTAATGAGGATGCCCCACCCGAAGAACCAAGTCAGCGCAGCAATGCCGGGAATCATGGCGTACAAAACCCGGCGCATGACTTGGCCGACGCTGACATTCTGGGAAATATGCGGAGAAGTAACAATCTTAAAACGCATGGTGTTCAAGCGTCCTGCTTGCTGGTGGCAGTGGGAGTAGAAGAGTCGGGACGTAGCTTGGCCCGCGCGACCGCGGTTTCGATATCCAGTTTACCACCCTGTTCACTCTCCGTTTTGACGGCCTTGGCCGGGGCTTTTTGCCGCAACTTGGCCTCACGCTCCTGCTTTTCACGCTCTAGCCGCTCCAGTCGCGCCTGATGGCGCTGCCGGGCCAACTCAGCCTTCTGCTTTTCCTTCTCCTGCGCCCAGATTTCATTTTTGGCGTAGCGGTAATATTGCACCAGCGGAATATGGCTGGGGCAGACCACGCTGCAACAACCGCATTCGATGCAACTGAATAAGTGATAATCCTGCGCCTTATCGAACTCCTTGGCCCGGGCGTGCCAGTAGAGTTGCTGAGGCAACAGATCGGCGGGACAAACATCCACGCAGGCGCCGCATCGGATGCAGGGCATGACCGGTTGCGTCGGAGTCAATTCCTCGGCGCTGGCCGCCAGAATGCAGTTGGCCGCCTTGGTCAGCGGAACTTCGTCGCTATGCAGGGCAAAACCCATCATCGGTCCGCCCATAATCAGCCGCTCCACGCCTTCCCGATAACCGCCCGCTTGTTCAACCAGTTCAGCGAATGGCGTACCGAGTAACGTCTGAAAATTGCCCGGCTGACTGACATGGCCGGTTACCGTCACCACTCGGGAAATGACCGGTTCGCCATGATCGACCGTGCGATGCACCGTGTAGGCCGTAGCGACATTGAAGCACTGTACGCCGACATCGACCGGCAAGCCCTCGACGGGCGTTTCTTTACCCGTCAGCAGCTTGACCAGTTGTTTGACGCTGCCGCTGGGATAGCGGGTGGGTACGGGCCGGACTTCATAACCGGTTCCGACGCATGCCTCGGTCATAGCAGCAATCGCTTCCGGCTTGTCATCTTCAATGCCGATCAACACCTCGCGCGGCGCCAGCAGGTGAGCCATGACATGCAATCCAGCGACGATGCCCGCCGCCTGTTCGCACATCAGCCGATCATCGCAGGTGATCCATGGTTCACATTCTGCGCCGTTCAGGATCAAGGTCTCCAGATGCTCGCAGTGACCGCCGAGATTGAGCTTGACCGCACTGGGAAACGCCGCCCCGCCCAGACCGACGATGCCCGCGTTACGCAAGACATTGCGCAATTCACTGGGATGTAAAGTCCGATAATCCACCGGTTGGCGCTCGATCCAGCGTTCTTCGCCATCGCTGTCGATCACCACGCACAGGTCGGGCAAGCCGGAAGGATGCGGCACAGGCCGGGTCTCCACCGCAGTGACTACACCGGATGTGGGTGCATGGACCGCGGCGCTGATGTACCCGTCAGCTTGGCCAATCATCTGGCCCTTTAGAACGTGCTTGCCGGATTCAACCAGAGGTTTGGCCATCGCGCCGATGTGTTGGCGTAGCGGCACGGTCAGTCGGCGCGGCAACGCAGCACGCTGGATCGGCTGTTGATTGGATTCGGTTTTATGGCGAACGGTTTTCAACCCACCGTGGAAGGGGTACAAGCGGCTCATGCAGCGGCTTTAACAGTCACGTCGGGATAAGTCCATTTCCAGGTGGCAATGGTCTGCGCGACCGGGACCATGTCGATACAGTCCACCGGACAGGGCGCCAGACACAACTCGCAACCGGTACATTCGCTGGCGATCACCGTATGCATGTGCTTGGCCGCGCCGAGAATGGCGTCCACCGGACAGGCTTGGATGCATAAGGTGCAACCGATGCAGTTCTGCTCGTCGATCACCGCCAGCATTTTCGGTTTCGCAACCCCATGCTCGGCGCTCAGCGGCTTGGGATCGCGGCCTAACAGGTCAGCCAAAGCGGCAACGCCGTTTTCACCACCCGGCGGACATTGATTGATGTCGGCTTCCCCGGCGGCGATGGCTTCGGCGTAAGGCCGGCACCCTGGATAGCCACATTGCCCACATTGAGTTTGCGGAAGAATGGCGTCGATCTTGTCAACAATCGGATCGCCTTCCACCCTGAAACGGACGGCGGCAAAGCCCAGCAGCAGGCCGGAAACGCCGGCCAGCGCACTTAACACGATAATTGCGGCAATCATTCTTCCTTAGCCTCTCACCAAACCGGCAAAGCCCATGAACGCCAGCGACATCAATCCAGCGGTTACCAGGGTGATGGCCGCACCTCGAAACGGGATCGGCACATCCGCGGTCACGATGCGCTCGCGCATGGCCGCGAACAGCACCATCACCAGCGAAAAACCCACTGCTGCGCCGAAGCCGTACAAGCCCGATTCAACAAAGCCATGCCGGGTTTGGACATTCAGCAGGGCGACGCCCAGCACCGCACAGTTCGTGGTGATCAGCGGCAGATAAATTCCCAGCACCTGATACAGCAGCGGACTGGTTTTATGCACGACCATCTCGGTGAACTGGACGACCACGGCAATGACCAGAATGAAAGCGATGGTCCGCAGATATTCGAGTCCTAACGGCGCCAGCAGATACTCGTCAGTGAGATAGGCGCAAATGGATGACAGGGTCAGCACGAAAGTCGTCGCTAGCCCCATGCCCAGGGCGGTTTCCAGCTTGCGGGATACGCCCATGAAGGGACATAGCCCCAGAAATTTCACCAGCACAAAATTATTGACCAGGATCGTGCCGATCAGGATCAGCGCATACTCTTTCATAAATGAGCGTTCAAAGTCGGTTCATTTTGCAAGCAACAAAAATTCCATGAGCGCCTTTTGCGCGTGCAGGCGATTCTCCGCCTGATCCCAGACCCGGCTTTGTGGTCCGTCGATGACCTCAGCGCTGACTTCCTCGCCGCGATGGGCGGGCAGGCAATGCAGAAAAAGGGCGTCAGGCTTAGCCTGGGCCATGATTTCAGACGTCACTTGATAGGGCGAAAAATCACGAATCCGCCGCTCTTGCTGCTCTTCCTTACCCATGCTGGACCATACGTCGGTGGTCACCAGGTCCGCATTCCGGGCAGCGGCCAGCGGGTCGCGCAACAGAACCACTCGACCCGCCGCGCGTTTTAACAACTCGGCATCCGGTTCATAACCTAGGGGTACTGCGATGCGCAACTGGAAATCACATTGACAAGCGGCGCTTAGATAGCTGTTGCACATATTATTACCATCGCCAATCCAGGCCACGGTTCGACCCTGAATTTCGCCGTGATGTTCAATGAAAGTTTGCAGATCCGCCAACAACTGACAGGGATGGTTGTGGTCGGTTAACCCATTGATCACTGGTGCGGTGGAATATTCAGCGAAACGTTCGATGCTTGCATGGGCAAAGGTACGGATCATTACCAGGTCTACCATGCTGGACACGACCCTGGCGGTGTCCTCAATCGGTTCACCCCGGCCCAGCTGGGTATCGCGCGGCGACAGGAAAATCGCGTTGCCGCCCAGCTGCGCCATGCCCGCCTCGAAGGAGACCCGTGTGCGCGTGGAGGCTTTCTCAAAAATCATACCCAACACTTTGCCTGGAAACGGCGCGGAATATTCCCCACGCTGGCGCAGCATCTTAAATTCATTGGCGCGCTGCAGGATCTGTCGCAATTCAGTCGGAGTTAAATCAAACAGGCTGAGAAAATGGCGTGTTTTCATTATAGGGATTTCGCTGCAAAGCCGGATGACCGGCCCTTCTAAATGATTGCAAACCGGCTTGCGGAAGGCACGCTTTCCTGGGGCGCACCGTTCGCAAGCTGTTCTCCAAAATCAAAACGGCAGCGTTAAAAGCTGCCATAGTAGAATTATAGATCATGTTTTCAGCGGAATCGTGCTGGCGCTTTTGATGACCAGCGAAACCGCATTCTTCATTATGAATATGGAACAGCGCCCTTTACCACATAAGGTTCTTTTTGGAAATCAACTGGGTATTTAATACTCCATGCGCCTGGGCGCCATCGCTTTTTTGATTGGCATTCTGCTCCTGGAAGCGTTCCCGGAATTGCCTGATCGACGCTGGGCGCTGGCGTTGCCCGGCGTCGCGCTTATTGTATGGCGCGTCCCCTGGTTGCGATTGCCGGTTTGGAGCCTGGCAGGATTTCTATGGGCCTTGTTACTAGCCCCTTCGGTTGCCATGTTACCTAATGAACTGGAAGGTATGGAACTTCCGGTCGAGGGCTGGATCGCGACGATCCCGGAGCATGAAGGTCGCAGTATCCGCTTCGTATTCGAGGTTGCTTCGATTGACGGCAACGAGCAATCTTCGATGCTCCTGGCGAGTCATCGATTGCGTCTGTCCTGGTGGGATAATGGCGAAGCTGATGATGTAGAAGCCGACTCCGCCGCCGATCCGGCCTTGCGAGTCGGTGATCGCTGGCAATTCACCGTGCGACTCAAAAAACCCTGGGGACTGCGCAATCCCGGCGGCTTCGATTACGAACGCTGGTTATACGCTCAGGGTATCATCGCCACCGGTTCGATTCGCCCCCACCCGTCGCCGCGCCGGTTGGCCGAAGCCGAGCGTTATCCGGTGAACCGTTATCGCCAATTGATCGCCGACCGTTTTCAACAGGCGTTACCCGGCAATCCATATACTGGTATTTTGACTGCTTTGGCGGTGGGTGAACGAGGCGGCATCAGTCCCTGGCAATGGGAAACTTTCCGGCGCACGGGCACGAGTCACCTGATGGCGATCTCCGGGACGCATGTCGGTTTGATCGCCAGCCTGGCGTTTGTGCTGGTCTGGAACCTATGGAGTCGAGTCCCCGCCTGGGCGCTGTGCTGGCCGGCCACTCGCGCGGCGGCGCTGGGCGCGCTGTTCGGGGCCGGTGGTTATACCCTGTTGTCCGGATTGGCGGTGCCTGCCCAGCGTTCCTTTCTCATGGTGGCTGTGGCCATGCTCGCGTTGATCGCCTTGCGTCCGGTGGCGGCGGGACGCATTCTGGCGCTGGCGTTGCTGGTGGTGTTGATCGTCGATCCTGGCGCACCCATGGGGGTAGGATTCTGGCTGTCCTTCGGAGCCGTGGCGGTGATTCTCTACAGTGTCAGCGGTCGTTGGCATGAACGCCATGCGTTTGGTCAAACGGTCCGCCTGCAACTGAATATCACCTTGGGACTGTTGCCGCCAACGCTCTTGTTCTTTCAACAGTTCCCGTTGATAGCGCCGGTTGCCAACCTGATCGCCATTCCCTGGGTGGGTTTGACCGTGCTGCCCCTAAGTCTGCTGGCGGCGCTGCTGACGCCGGTGAGCACGGCCTTGCAGTCGCTGATCCTGAATTTAGCGGCTATGACCATGGAAGGGTTATGGCACATTCTCCGCGGGTTGGATCAATGGCCCGATCTGGTGTTGCACCGTCCGACACCGCCAGTTTGGACGTTGGCGCTGGCCCTGATCGGTGTGGCCTGGCTCCTGGCGCCTCGCGGCCTACCGGGGCGCTGGCTGGGCATCCCTCTATGTTTGCCGTTGCTGTGGCCGCCGATTTTGTTACCGGCCTCCGGCGGATTCTGGTTCACCTTGCTGGATGTTGGCGAGGGTCTGTCCGCCGTAGTGCGCACCCGGAATCATATCCTGGTCTACGATACGGGCCGGCGGCTCGGTTTCACGTTGGACGCTGGACGCGCAGTACTGGCGCCTTTCCTGCGTTGGCAGGGCGCGGAGCGGGTCGATACGCTGATCGTCAGCCACGCCGATAGCCAGCATATGAGCGGAGTGCGCTCACTGCGAGAGTTGTTGCCAGTAGAGCGCATTCTGACCTCGGTGCCTGAGCAAATGCCCATTGACGGCGCGGAACCGTGCCGGGCCGGCCAGGTTTGGGAATGGGATGGAGTGCGCTTTCAGGTGCTGCATCCGCCCCCGCAGGGTTTCAGCGATGATAATGCCTCCTGCGTTCTCAAAGTCGAGGGGATCACAGGTCGAGTGCTGCTGCCCGGCGATATCGAAACCCGTGCGGAAATCGCGCTGGCGAAAACCTATGGGAACGGGTTAACCGCTGAGGTGCTGGTCGCCCCGCATCAGGGTCGCCGTAATCTATCCACGCCGATCTTTCTGGATGCGATTCACCCACGCTACATCCTGTTTGCAACCGGCTACCACAACCGCTACGGCTACCCGCGCGCCGATACCGTGGCTCGATACCAGGCTACCGGCGCGGCCTTGCTCGATTCCTCCTGGGAAGGCGCGCTGACCTTTCGCCTGGAGCCGGGTCAACCGTTAGTGCCGGAACGCGAGCGAAGCAGGAACCGGCATTATTGGGATGCGCCTTGAGCGGACGCACAACGAGTAGCGGAATCGCAGAATCTACGGCACATGCGGCCGTTCCAGATATTCATGCGACTGCATTTCTTGCAAGCGGCTCACCGTGCGCTGGAACTCGAATTTCAGTTTTTGGCCGGTATAAAGTTCGTGGGGCGGCGCGGCGGCAGAGATGATCAGTTTTACGCTCCGGTCGTAAAATTCATCGACCAGATTCACGAAACGCCGCGCCTGATTCTCCATTTGCCAATCCATGACCGGGATATTGGAAATCAGCACCGTATGAAAACAGCGAGCGATTTCGATGTAGTCGTTCGTGCCGCGCGGCCCATCGCAAATCGCCCGGAAGTTGAACCAGACGATATCGTCTGCCTCGCGCAGGGTGGGAATAAAACGGCCTTCAATTTCCAAATCGCCGCCGCGATGCCCCGGCTCAGGCGCAATGTTGCTGAATATTTCATGCAAAATCTGCTCGGCCCGGTCATCCAACGGATAATGATAAATCTCGGCCTTTTCCAGATAGCGCAACCGATAATCGGTGCCGCCATCCACATTTAAAATATCCAGATGTTGCTTGATTAAATCAATCGCTGGTAGAAAGCGCGCTCGTTGCAAGCCATCCTTGTATAAATCATCAGGCGGGATGTTGGAAGTCGTAATTAACGTCACGCCACGGGCAAACAACTCTTTCAGCAAACCGTACAGCAACATGGCGTCGGTAATGTCGGAAACAAAGAACTCATCCAGACAGATGACGCGCGCTTTTTCGGCAAAGCGCTGAGCGACAATGCGCAAGGGTTCCTGTTGCTGTTTAAGCTGTTTAAGTTCACCGTGAACCGCACGCATGAAACTGTGAAAGTGAATGCGCTGCTTGTGCTCCAGAGGCAACGCATCGACGAAAGTGTCCACCAGATAGGTCTTGCCGCGACCGACGCCGCCCCACATGTAGAGTCCGCGAATCGCAGGGCTGCTACTGACGGCGGCAGGTTTATCGCGACCAGTTAACCGGCTCAACAGGCCGCCGGTCTTCTTAATGGGCGCTGGCTCCGGTTGAGCCATCAATTGATCGTAGATTTTCTGCAAGTGCAGAATAGCTCGTTCCTGGGCAGGATCATGCTGGAATCCTTCCCTTTCCAGATCAAGGCGATAACGTTCGTAGGGCATAGCGGAACTCAATAAAGTCTGGTTTGCTTTTGACAAATCACTAATTACTAACCGCACGGGATTGGCGTTGCGATAGATAGCGGGACCAATCGCGTCCGGTGTCGCCGAATGCAAAGAAATCGGGGTTAATCAGCACAGGCCGGGCGTTATAGCGCAGCGGCCGCAGTTGCATATCGGTCATCTGACCTCCGCCTTCCTCGATAATGATTTGCGCAGCAGCCGTATCCCATTCGCCGGTTGGCCCGAAGCGCGGATAAAGATCTGCTTTCCCTTCAGCAATCAGGCACGATTTCAGCGCGCTACCCATGAACAGATGTCGATAGTCGCCCAGTTGTTTCAGATAATCCTGCAAGCGGCGACTCCGGTAAGAAGCTTCACTGCTAGTCACCCGGGGAGGCTGATGGCTGCTCTGGGCGACCTGGATACGCCAGGCGGGTTTGCCGCTGCGGGGTTTCTTCCAGGCGCCGCCGCCGCGCCAGGCGTAGTAACAGACGCCGTCGACAGGCGAGAGAACCAGTCCGAACACAGCCTCATGTTGGTGAATCAGCGCAATGTTCACGGAGAACTGATCGCTGCGTCGAATAAATTCGCGAGTGCCATCGAGGGGGTCCACCAACCACAGCCATTCCCATTGGCTGCGTTCCGCGAAACCGATTTCGGAGGCTTCCTCGGACAGGATCGGAATCTGAGGGGTCAGGCGAATCAGGCCACGCAGGATGCAGTTATGAGCGGCGAGATCCGCCTCGGTGACCGGGCTTTGATCGGCTTTTTCGATAATACTGAAGGAACCGGCGTACACGTCCAAAATGCGGCGTCCCGCCTCCCGGGCGATGGCCTGAACCGGCTCCGCCAGGGCGGACAATTCGATAGGAGGGACGTCGTTCATGACATGAAAAACCTCGTGGGTCGTTATAATGATGTGGAGTGCGTATCAACCATCTGCATTCACGCACTAATTCTACACAAAATTCACCCCAAGCCGCTTGTCGGCGGAGTTTTTCCATGACTCATGACCTGCGGTTGCCATGGCCAGAGATTGACACGGTGCTGCTGGATATGGACGGCACTTTGCTGGATTTGCATTTCGACAATCATTTCTGGCGGGAATTAATTCCGAAACGCTACGCCGAACGTCATGGTTTGTCACTGGATCAGGCGCGCGTCGAGATCAAGACGCGCACCCGGGCGATTGAGGGGACACTGGAGTGGTATTGCCTGGATTACTGGACGCGGGAACTGGCGCTGGACATTATGGCGCTGAAACGTGAAATCGAGGGCCTGATTGCGGTCCATCCCCATGTTGTAGAATTTCTCATGGCCTTGCGCGCTGCCGGCAAGCGGATTCTCTTGGTCACCAATGCGCATCAGCACAGCCTGGCGCTGAAGATGGAGAAGACCCGATTGACCGGACATTTTGACGCCATGATTTGCGCCCATGACCTTGGGTTGGTCAAAGAACAACCGGAATTTTGGCCGCGGCTGCGGGAAATTGAGCCTTTCGATCCGGCGACGACGTTGTTGGTGGACGATAATTTATCGATTCTGCGCACGGCGCGGGATTATGGCGTCAGACGCTTGGTATCGGTGCTGCGGCCAGATTCTGTCGATCCGCCCCGGACACCGGACGGATTTCCAGCTATTCATGATTTTTCTGATTTACTGCCTATTACATAGGCGTTTACCTTCCTCCCTTTGAAGAACGAGGCTGAGGGGGACGCACAGGCGACGGGTTAGGCGTGAGGGGGCGTCATGCGTGAACTGCAAGCAGGACAGAATCAACCGATTGGTAGCGGTCGGGTCGTGGTCGGCGTCAGCGGCGAGCCGCGCGAGGATTTCGAGGCTCAAACCCAGACTGGCGCAGTGTTGCTGGGCGTCGATGGGCAGGCGCGCGACCTATCTGATTTGGTCAGCGCCGAACAACCCGATTCTCCCGATGGTTCAGTGACATTTGCTGGTTATCCCCCCGCGTTTCGTATCGAACTGGATGCGTTGCCGTCTGCTGTCGCCCGCATCGCTATCGTGTTGGCGATCAAGCCGGGCATGCCGCCGGGCGTGACCTTTGGCGTCTTCACTGCGATTCGGGCCTGGCTGACCGATGCAGCCGACAAGCCGTTGTTGCTGTTCCCGCTGCCGCCGGCCCGTCGCGGCGAAACCGCAATGATCATGGCGGAGCTGTATCGTCACCAGGGTCAATGGAAATTTCGAGCGGTAGGGCAGGGATTTGTCGCCGGACTGCCGGCGCTGGCGGCGCATTTCGGGCTACGGGTCCCCCAACCGGCGCCGGGCGCACAACCGATTGCCGGATCCGGACCACGGCATGGCTCGGGTCAACCCATCGGTCTCACCGCGTTCAGCGGCACGGGGTTTTGCATTCATCCCGAGGGCTATATTTTAACCAATCACCATGTCATTGAAGGCGCAAGAGAAATCCTGGCCCGCTCCCCTCGTCAACGCTGTCGGTTGGAGCCGGTGTTCGCTGATCCCACCAACGACCTGGCGCTGTTGCGGGCGGATACGACATGGCCAGGCGTGGCGGTCTTCCGCGAAGGACGACAGGCGCAACTCGGTGAAGCGGTGATTGTCGTGGGCTATCCGCTTGGCGGTTTACTCGGTTCCGGCCCCCAGGTGACTACCGGTAACGTCAGTTCGCTGATTGGCCCCGGCGACGATACCCGCTCGTTGCAATTTACCGCGCCGATTCAATCCGGCAACAGCGGCGGCCCGGTGCTGGATGGCGACGGCGCGGTTGTTGGCGTGGTCAGCTCCAAACTGAACGCCGTGCGCGTCCACGAAATGACCGGCGACATTCCGCAAAATGTCAACTTTGCCATCAAGGCAGCCCTAGCGCGCAGCTTCCTGGACGCCGTGGGTGTGGATTGCCAGAGCCGCGCGCCCCGTTCTGCCCGCGGTACAGCCGAGATTGCCACCGAAGCGCGCGATTTCGTGGTGAAAATTGAATGCCAGGGGTAGTCGTTGACGCTGATTCAGTCTCATGATCATATCGCTTACAACCGCTCAATTTCCGTTAAGAAACAGTATTATTCAACTAGCACTTGCAAAAGTTCCTGGGCATGGGTTCTTTGCTCGGATGTTAAACGACTTGCGACCTTGTCCCGCATGATCCGGGCATCCTCATCCCCTTGATCTGCTGACCGGTAAAACCAGACATAGGCCATGCCCAGATCCTTGGGTATGCCTTCCTGGCCTTGAAAATACATGACCCCGAGATTGAACTGAGCCGGCGCATAATCCTGCGCAGCAGCCTTTTGATACCACTTTAACGCTTCCAACATATCCTGCGGGACGCCTCGCCCTTCGACATACATCACCGCCAGGTTAACCTGCGCCGGCGCGTAGTCCTGTTCAGACGCTTTTCGATACCAGCTAACAGCTTCCTGAAGAGACAGCGCATCGTCATCCTGTTCGTACATCATTCCCAGGTTGAATTGGGCCAGCGCATTGCCTTGATCCGCTGCTTTCCGATAACATTTAAGCGCTTCCTGAAGATCGCGCGGCACACCCTGGCCCTCGACATACATGACCCCCAGATTAAAAAAAGCGACGGCGTCTCCCTGCTGGGCCGCTGCGCGATACCAGAACAGCGCTTCCTGGAAATCCCGAGGCGTTCCCCAGCCCTCGGCGTGCATCGCGCCCAAATTGACCTGAGCTGAGCTATTACCCTGCTCAGCAGCTTTCAGGTACCACTTCACCGCCTCCGAATAATCGCCCTGTTCGAAGCAGTCCTCGCCTTTCTGGAAATCCTGCTGGGATTTCAAGGTATCCTGCCTGCCGCCGCCGAATGTCTTTTTAGCGCGGGCCTTGGCGCCTTTCATATCCTCAAGTCGCATTTTTCGGTGGCGATAGCGCCTTCTGGTTTGATAGATAAACCCTCCAAGAATTATAAGAATAAGTCCACAGACCTTGGCGACAATGATATCGATACTGATGATCGCGAATGCCCCGACCAGCATGTAAGCATACGGCAGAACTTCGTAAATCGGCCTTGGAATCATGCATTCATCTCCTAGCGGTATTCAGTGAATTTTATCTGTTTTGTAATGAATTTGATCAATCGTGAACTTGGCTCTATTTAACGAGTGCAGCAAGTTGGATCAGAACCGCCCTGATTGAATCAAATCCCGAACAAATCTGACAGTCTGTCCTCCAAGCATTTCATGTCCTTTTCTCCAATGCAAAAGCAACCTCATGTCAAACCAAATTCCCAAGACTACCTATCTCAAGGATTACGCCCCACCCTGCTACCGCATTCCAGAAATTGCCTTGCGGTTTGAACTGGGCGAAGACTTCACTATCGTGCGTTCCCAATTGCATATTATCCGCGCTGAGGGTGCGCCCGCCGGCGCGCCCCTGGCGCTGAACGGTCAACACCTGGAATTGATGGCGCTGGAACTCAACGGATTGCCAGTCGACGCCAACCGTTACCAACTCGACGCTGATTCTTTGACGCTGCTGGATCCGCCCGCCGAGTTTGAATTGACAGCCGTGACCCGCATTCGCCCTCAGGACAACGCGGCGTTGGAGGGTCTCTACCAATCCAGCGGCAATTTTTGCACCCAATGCGAAGCCGAGGGTTTTCGCCGCATCACCTATTTTCTTGATCGCCCGGATGTCATGGCCGTTTTTACCACCACAATCGTTGCAGACCAAAGCCGCTGCCCGGTATTGCTGTCGAACGGTAATCTTGTTGATCATGGCGAACTGACCGACGGTCGCCACTGGGCGACCTGGCATGATCCCTTTCCCAAGCCCTGTTATTTATTCGCCTTGGTCGCGGGACATCTGGCAGCGGTCGAAGATCAGTTTACCACCCGTTCGGGACGCCAGATTGCGCTACATATTTATGTGGAGCCGGAAAACATCGACCAGTGCGAACACGCCATGTATTCCCTCAAGCAGGCGATGGCCTGGGACGAGGAGCGCTTCGGCCTGGAATATGACCTCGATCTCTACATGATTGTAGCGGTGGGCGATTTCAATATGGGGGCCATGGAAAACAAGGGGCTTAACATTTTCAACACCAAATATGTGCTGGCCAAGCCGGAAACCGCGACCGACGCCGACTATCAAGGCATCCTGGGCGTGATCGGTCACGAATACTTTCACAACTGGACCGGCAACCGGGTCACCTGCCGCGACTGGTTCCAGCTCAGCCTCAAGGAAGGGTTAACCGTATTCCGCGATCAGGAATTTTCCAGCGATCTTGGTTCGCACGGGGTCAAGCGCATTGAGGATGTCCGCATCCTGCGCAGCAGTCAGTTCCCGCAGGACGTCGGGCCAATGGCGCATCCGGTGCGACCGGATTCCTATATCGAGATCAACAATTTTTATACCGTCACCGTCTACAACAAAGGCGCCGAGGTCATCCGCATGATGCAAACCTTGCTGGGCCGGGAAGGTTTCCGGCGTGGCATGAACCTCTACTTCCAGCGCCACGACGGGCAGGCGGTGACCTGTGACGATTTTGCCGCCGCCATCGCCGATGCGAATGGCGCTGATTTCACCCAGTTCAAGCGCTGGTACAGTCAGTCCGGTACGCCAGAACTGATGGTAAGCGACGCCTACGATCCCGATGCCCGTCGTTATACATTGACCATTCGGCAGTCCTGTCCGCCCACTTCCGACCAAGCGCATAAGGAACCGTTTCACATCCCGTTAGCGATGGGTTTGTTGGACGCAGATGGGCGCGACCTGCCCTTACAACTCGCTGGGGAGCAGGAGCCGCAGGGAATGAACCGGGTGTTGGAACTGCGTGAAATGGAACACGTCTTTCATTTCATCAATATTCCCGCGCGACCAGTTCCCTCGCTGCTGCGGGGCTTTTCCGCGCCGGTGAAAATGAACAGCGCCGAAAGCGACGATGACCTGCGCTTCCGACTGGCGTATGACAGCGATGATTTCAACCGCTGGGATGCTAGCCAGACCCTGGCAACTCGTCTCATTCTGGCGCTGGTCGAGGATCGCCAACAGGGACAGGCCAAGAGGCTACCGGAATCTTTCAGCGCCACTTTTGGTCACGCGCTAAATTCCGGGGCGGATCCGGCGCTGTTAGCCCAGGTTTTAAGCTTACCTGGCGAAACCTGGCTGGCGGAGCAGATGACGGTGGTGGATGTGGATGGCATTCACATGGCCCGGCGCTTTGTCCAGCGCGCCCTCGCGGAACGCTTGCGCGACCCATTGCTGACGGCCTACGAAACCCTGCATGCCCGCGAGCAGGAAGGCTATCGCATTGACGCCGCCGCTATGGGTCAGCGGGCGCTGAAGAACATCTGCCTGGATTATTTGATGCAGCTGGAGGAGCCTGAGTTACGGACCCGCTGCCTCGAACAATTCCACACCGCCCGCAACATGACCGATCAGCTTGGAGCATTAACGCCGCTGGTCAACAGCGCCGGACCCGAACGGCATGATGCGCTGGCCGTGTTCTACAACCGTTGGCGCAATGAACCCCTGGTCGTCGACAAATGGCTGACTCTACAGGCGACCTCCCGCCAGCCCGGCACATTGGACCGGGTTCAGCAGCTTATGGCGCACGAGGCCTTTAACTTGCGCAATCCCAACAAGGTGCGGGCGCTAATTGGCGCTTTCTGTCAGGCGAACCCCATTCATTTTCACGCTGCTGATAGCAGCGGCTATACTTTTCTAACTGACCAGGCATTGACCTTGAACACTTTCAACCCGCAAATCGCGGCGCGGCTGATGGGAGCGTTCACCCGCTGGCGTCATTACGACCCGGTGCGTCAAGAAGGGATGCGCCATGCGTTGGAGCGGGTGCTGGCGACGCCGGAACTGTCACCAGATGTCTATGAAATTGCCGCTAAAAGCCTGGGAGTAAAATAATGGGGCAAAAAATAATGCTGCACTGCAAAAAAAGAGTTGACACTGGCTTTGCAGTATGCAAAATACACCCATCGTGCTGCATTGCACAAAAAACAAACTTTTTAACTTGGTCATTCACTTGAGAGGAGAAACCCTCATGTCTACCCCCAACCCCTTCAATCCATTCGCCAACGTCGATTTCAGCAAGTTCGATATGAGCAAATTCGACGTCACCAAGATGCTCGGCGACATGAAGATTCCTGGCTTCGATATGCAAGCGATCATGGATGCCCAGCGCAAGAATATTGAAGCGCTGACCGCGGCGAATCAGGCTGCCGTGCAGGGTATGCAAGCCGTTGCCCAGCGTCAGGCGGAAATCCTGAGCCAAGCCATGAACGAAGTGTCGACCATCGCCCAGCAGCTCTCCAGCGCCGGTAACCCACAGGAAATGGGCACCAAGCAGGCTGAAGTGGCGCGCAAGGCTTTTGAGCAGGCGCTGGCCAACATGCGCGAACTGGCCGAAATGGTGAACAAGTCCAATACCGACGCCTTCGCCATTATCAACAAGCGCGTGACCGAAAGCTTGCAGGAACTCAAGTCGCTGGTTGCCCCCAAGTAAGGCGACTCCTCACGCTATATGTCAGAGTGGGCAGGCCCTCGCGGAATCTCCGTGGTGGCCTGTCCGATTGTTTTTCAGGTTTTGGTTCGCACGGCTGACGTTAGGGATGCAACATAAGCTAGAATAAAAGTGATTTAAGCGAACCACCATAACTGATGAGGAACGATGCATGGCCGAGCAAAAAAGTCCCGAACTGAAAATGCCTGAAGTAAAGATGCCTGATCCAGCGCAAATGACGCAGCTCTTTAATCATATTGCTGAAAAAAGTCAGGTTATCGTCAAGGAATTCATGAACCGTCAGGGTACCGACGGTAAATATGACCTGCAGGACACCATGGCCCTGGCGCGGTCCTTCATGGAATTGACCCAGAAGATCATGGCGGATCCCGCCAAGCTGATGCAGGCGCAGACGTCCCTGTGGCAGAACTATATGGATCTGTGGCAGAAAGCCGTGCCTGCCATGTTCAGTCAACAACCCATGGAGGCGGTTATCCGTGAGCCGAAGGGCGACAAGCGCTTCAAGCACGACGATTGGCAGGACAACGCTCTGTTCTCCTATATCAAGCAATCCTACCTGCTGACCGCCGGTTGGATACAGGACATAGTGGCTAACGTCGAAGGGTTCGACGAAAAGACCAAGAAGAAGCTCCAATTCTATACCCGCCAGTTCATCGACGCCATGTCGCCCAGCAATTTCGTGATGACTAATCCTGAAGTGCTGCGCACCACCATTGAATCCGGCGGCGAGAACCTGATCAACGGTCTGAAGAACATGCTCGATGACCTCGAGCGCGGCAAGGGCAAACTCAATATTCGGATGACCGATCTGAATGCCTTCGAACTGGGTAAAAATGTCGCCACTACGCCTGGCAAGGTCGTCTATCAGAACGAGATGATGCAGCTTCTCCAGTACGATCCCAGTACGCCCGAAGTCTTCAAGAAGCCGCTGCTGATCTTCCCGCCGTGGATTAACAAGTTCTACATCATGGACTTGCGACCCAAGAATTCTCTGATCAAATGGGCGGTTGATCAGGGTTTCACGGTATTTCTGATGTCCTGGATCAACCCGGACGAGAAGATGGCCGAAAAGGGTTTTGAGGATTATTTAAAGGACGGTCCGCTGGCCGCGCTGGACGCGATTGAACAGGCGACCGGTGAAAGTGAAGTGAATGCGCTGGGTTACTGCCTGGGCGGTACGTTGCTGGGCATCACCAATGCTTATCTGGCGGCCAAAGGCACACCGCGCATCAATTCAGGCACGCATCTGACCACGATGCTCGATTTCTCGCAGCCGGGCGAACTGGAAGTCTTCATTGAGGAAGAACAAATTGCCTCGCTGGAGAAGCGCATGGCGGTCAAGGGCTATCTCGACGGCAGCGAGATGGCGACGACTTTCAGCATGTTGCGCGCCAATGATCTGATGTGGTCGTTCTTCATCAACAACTACCTGCTGGGCAAGGATCCCTTCCCCTTCGATCTGTTGTACTGGAATTCGGATTCCACGCGGATGCCGGCGAAGATGCACAGTTTTTATCTACGCAACTTCTATCAGCATAACCGGCTGAAAGATCCCGGCGGCATTTCCCTGCTGGGCACGCCCATTGATCTCACCCAGATCAAGGTGCCGACCTATTTCCTCTCGGCAATTGAAGATCACATCTCACCGTGGAAGTCCAATTATGCGGGTACGCTCATGCTTGGTGGTCCGGTGCGGTTTGTGCTGAGCGGCTCCGGCCATATCGCCGGCCCGATCAATCCACCAGCGGCCAACAAGTATTTCTACTGGACCAACACCAAACAGCATGTGGCCGACCCCGACGAATGGCTGAAGGAAGCCAAGCAGACGGAAGGCTCCTGGTGGCCGGACTGGTACAAGTGGCTGAGCAAGAACTCGGGCGAAAAGGTGCCGGCCCGGGTGCCGGGAACCGGTAAGCTGCCGGTTATTGAGGATGGCCCAGGTTCGTATGTGAAGCTGCGGCTGGCTAAGTGATGAGTGGCCAGTAGTCATCAGTGGTTGATGCGCAGGGTGGATGAACGAAACGTCAGCCGCCCTGGCTGACGCCATCGAAGAAAGGGTCGTCGTTAAAACGGCGGCCTTTTTTATTCGCTATTCGCTAAATATCCAGCGCCGGCAATTCCGCCACCACCGGATCGTGATCGCTGGCTGGTTCTTGGCCTGGCGCCGCATCGCTATAGTGATGAGGAATGCGCGCGATGGCTCCGCGCCGCAATGCAGGACTGATCAGAATATGGTCCAGCGCCTGAGGTTTGCCGCCATGCCGACGGGTATAACATTGCCCACGCGGCAGGTCGTCCAGCAAATTGTGAAACAGTTGGCCTTTCAGCAGCTTCAGGGTTCTGGAACCCGGTACGTCATTCAAATCGCCCAATAGTACAATAGCCGCCTGCGGATCGCAGACCAGCAGATCAGCGGCAAAGCTGTGGATGATTTCAGCCTGAGCGTGACGCTGTTTCTTGGCATAATCTTCCTCGCGGCGAGTGGTCGAGCGCATCGATTTGAAATGACAAACGATCACGAACACCCGCGTGCCTCGAACCACGAATTCCGCTACCAACGCCTTGCGACTGGGCGCCCAGTGGTGGCTCTCGTCACCGGCGAAGGCAGGATGTTGGGGGGCAATGCGTCCGGGATTAAGCGTCAGGCTGGGTTGAAGACCACGATAGCGAATGCCCACGCTATCCGTGGGACCGGCGTGGCCTCGGTCAGGAAAATCGACTCGCGCAGGATTGAACAGGAGACCCACCCGGATATTGGCGCCGGCCATGCCTCCATCCTGACCCGCCAGCGGCGGAATTTCCCGGAAAGCGTAGCGGGGACCGCCGTCCGCTTCGATCGCGGCGATCAATGCCTGATACGCCGCATCGGCAGGCGCTTGACCATTCGGCAAGATCGGGCCTTCCGCCATAATTTCCTGCAAGGCCACGATGTCGGGCGCGCTCAGATCGCGAAGGATAACCGCACCCAGGCGCGCTAACCGCTCGGGCAGCGCATCCGCACTCAGATTGCAGACATTAAAGGTCGCGATAGCTGGCATGGCGGCGGTATTTGCAAGCAATCAAATTCCCTGGCATCGCAAGACCATGGGGCGATCAACTCCCGTCAAGGCGGCGCAACTTCGCTAAAAGCCGCTTTTTAAGCTTTTCAGAATTTCATTTCTTCGAAGAACTTCTTCACCCCATCCAGCCAACTGCCTTCCTGCGGTGCGTGCTGCTTGCCGCCAGCCTGCATGGTTTCGGCGAACTGTTGCAACAACTCTTTCTGTTCTTTCGTCAAATTCACCGGCGTTTCCACCACCACGCGACACAATAGATCGCCGGTCGCGCCGCCGCGCACTGGCCGCACACCTTTGCCGCGCAAGCGGAATACCTTGCTGGTCTGGGTCTCCGAGGGGATTTTCAGGTTGATACGACCATCCAGGGTAGGCGCTTCCAGTTCGCCGCCCAGCGCCGCCGTGGTAAAACTGATCGGTACTTCGCAATACAGGTCGTTATCTTCGCGGGTAAAGATGGGATGCGGCTTGACGCGAATCTGCACATACAGATCACCGGGCGGTCCGCCACTCTCCCCCGCCTCGCCCTCGCCAGCCAACCGGATACGGTCGCCATTATCAACACCCGCTGGCACCTTGACCGACAACGTTTTCTGTTCCTCGACCCGGCCACTGCCGCGACAGGTTTCGCAGGGTTCGGGGATGATCGTGCCGCGCCCCTGACAGCGCGGACAGGTCTGCTGGATTGAGAAGAAGCCTTGCTGCATGCGCACTTGGCCGACACCCCGGCAAGTGGGACAGGTCGTCGGCTTTGTACCCGGTTTGGCGCCGTTGCCCGCGCAACTTGCGCAAGTCACCAGGGTCGGTACGCGAATTTTAGCGGTCGTGCCGAAGACAGCCTCCTCCAGCGTTAAATCCAGGGTGTAGCGAAGATCCGAACCGCGATAGCTCTGGCTACCGCCGCGCATCCCGCCGAAAATGTCGCGGAACACGCCCCCAAAAATATCACCCAGATCAGCCGGACCGCCTCCAAATCCGCCACCCGCCGAACCGTCCACGCCCGCGTGGCCAAATTGGTCATAAGCCGCCCGTTTGCGGGCGTCACTCAGTATTTCATACGCTTCCTTGGCTTCCTTGAAGTGTTCTTCGGACACCTTGTCGCCGGGGTTCCGGTCGGGATGGTGCTTCATTGCCAGCCGTCGATAGGCTTGCTTGATTTCCGCCTCACTGGCGTTGTGAGCCACATTGAGGATTTCGTAGTAGTCGCGTTTGGCCATGTTGGGATCTTGCGTTGCGGGCGTTAATCAGGTCATGCCCGTTTAAAAACCAAAGAATCCGGGAAAGCACATTTGGCTCTCCCGGATTCATAGTTTACCGCAATTGGCGCGCTTACTTCTTGATCTCCTCAAATTCAGCATCCACCACGCCCTCGTCAGCCGGTTTGTGAGCACCGCCCGCTGGACCACCTGCGGGACCGCCGGGGCCGCCAGCGCCGTAAATACGTTCAGCCATCTTGCCGGACAGTTCGCCCAGCGTCCGGGTCTTGGCCTCAATAGCGCTCTTGTTGTCGCTCTTGACTGTCGTGCGCAAATCGCTGATCGCCGATTCGATCTCCGCCCGCTCGCCGCCTTCCACCTTGTCACCCAGATCACGCAGGGTTTTCTCGGTCGCATGGATCAGGTTTTCCGCCTGATTGCGAGCATTGACCAGTTCGTGGAATTTCTTGTCTTCCTCGGCATGCGCCTCGGCATCGCCGACCATCCGCTTGATCTCTTCTTCGGACAGACCGGAAGACGCCTTGATCACAATACGATTCTCCTTGCCGGTGGCCTTGTCTTTCGCCGAAACATGCAGGATGCCATTGGCATCGATGTCGAAGGTGACTTCGATCTGTGGCACCCCACGCGGGGCTGGCGGGATATCCTGCAAATCGAACTTGCCCAGTGACTTGTTGGCCGACGCCATTTCGCGCTCGCCTTGTAGGACATGCACGGTCACTGCCGTCTGATTATCGTCGGCAGTGGAGAAGACTTGCTGCGCCTTGGTTGGAATCGTGGTGTTCTTCTCGATCAGCTTGGTCATCACCCCGCCCAAGGTCTCGATACCCAGGCTCAACGGAGTCACGTCAAGCAGCAACACATCCTTCACCGAACCGCCTAGCACGCCACCCTGAATCGCCGCGCCGACGGCGACGGCTTCGTCGGGGTTCACGTCCTTGCGCGGTTCCTTGCCGAAGAATTCGCGCACTTTCTCCTGCACCTTCGGCATGCGCGTCTGGCCGCCAACCAGCAACACGTCATCGATCTGTCCTACGCCCAGACCGGCGTCTTTGAGCGCCACCCGGCAGGGACCGATGGTTTTGTCGACCAGATCTTCAACCAGCGACTCCAGTTTGGCGCGGGTCAGCTTCAGATTCAGATGCTTCGGCCCGCTGGCGTCAGCGGTAATGTACGGCAGATTAATCTCGCTCTGCTGGCTAGAGGACAGTTCAATCTTGGCCTTTTCCGCGGCTTCTTTCAGCCGTTGTAGCGCCAGCGGATCGTTGGTCAGATTAATACCGCTTTCCTTCTGGAACTGATCAATCAGGTAGTCAATGATCCGCTTGTCGAAGTCCTCGCCACCCAGAAAGGTATCGCCGTTGGTCGAGAGCACCTCGAACTGCTTTTCGCCATCGACCTCGGCGATTTCGATGATCGAGATGTCGAAGGTGCCGCCGCCCAGATCGTAAACGGCGATCTTGCGATCCTTGGAACTGGACTTGTCCATGCCAAAGGCCAGCGCCGCCGCCGTCGGTTCGTTGATGATGCGCTTGACCTCCAGGCCGGCAATGCGCCCGGCGTCTTTGGTGGCTTGGCGCTGACTGTCGTTGAAGTAAGCCGGCACGGTGATCACCGCTTCGGTGATCGGGTGGCCAAGATAGTCCTCGGCAGTTTTCTTCATTTTCATCAGCACCCGCGCGGAAATTTCCGGCGGCGCCATCTTTTTGCCTCGCGCTTCAACCCAGGCGTCATTGTTGTCATTCTTGACAATTTTGTAGGGCACCAGATCGATGTCCTTTTGCACCTCGGGTTCATTAAAGCGACGACCAATCAATCGCTTGACTGCAAACAGGGTGTTCTGGGGATTGGTGACCGCCTGACGCTTGGCGGGTTGACCGACGGTGATCTCGCCGTCTTCCATAAAGGCGACAATGGACGGCGTAGTCCGGTCGCCTTCGCTATTTTCAATCACCCGGGGCTTGCCACCTTCCATAATGGCTACACAGGAATTGGTAGTGCCCAGGTCGATGCCGATAATGTTGCTCATGGTTTGTACTCTCTAATCGAATTCGCTGCTTAAAATCTTTGCCTGCTGAAATAGGTGGGGGTGAACAGACCCATTTTCAAGGTAGTGGATTGTCCAGGAATGAGGAATTCGTCAACGGGCAGGCGGCGGAGGGGCTTGGGCGACAATCACCTTGGCCGGGCGAATTAAACGCTCATTGAGAACATAGCCCTTTTGCACCACCTGCATGACCGTATTGGGTTCAGCCTGATCGGTCGGCGCCATCGCCAT